>JBOGDF010000027.1:0-25632 GCA_050701635.1 Micromonosporaceae bacterium
CCGGGCGGGCGCCCGGCCCGGGCGTGCGGCGAGCGATGCCCGGCTGCTGGACCGGTTGCGCGGCGCGGTGCCCCAGGGGCCCGGGGACCGGCAGATGTGCCACCTCGGCTTCGCACCCGGACTCGACGAGCACGGCCGGCGGTACGCGCCCCCACCGGCCGACGTCGGGCACCGCCATGGAGTGTCGCAACCAGAGGGGTACGCGAGTGGAGCGCGTGGTGTCGGTTTCGCAGGATGACCCGGGCGGCATGCCGCGGATCTCGGACGCGCTGGCCGCCGCGGGTCCGGGGGCGACGATCGTGATCCAGCCGGGGGAGTACCGGGAGGAGTTGCGGCTCGGCTACGACGCCACCCTGGTCGCCGAGGAGGGCCGGGGCACCGTCACCGTACGCGCGCCGGACGGCATCGCGGTGTTCTCGGCGGGAGCGTCGGTCACGTTGCGCGGCATCACGGTGGTCGGCGGCAGCGACAAGTTCCCCGCGGTGCAGGCCGGCGCGGGAAGGCTGCGGATGGTCGAGTGCGACGTCCGGGCCGAGGGTGTCGTCGCGGTGCACGCGGTGGGGGCGCGGCTGGAGTTGAGCGACTGCACGGTGGAGAATCCCGGCGGCGCGGGGTTGTTGCTGGAGCGTAATGCCGCGGGCCGGCTCTCGGCCACGCACGTGAGAAACGTCGCGAGTATGGGTGTCGTCATCACCTCCGGGGCGGATCCCGAGCTGCACGGCTGCCGTGTGTCCGAGGCACGCGGCGCCGGCGTGCTGTCGGCCAGAGGCGGCCGCGGCTGGCTACGCGACTGCGAGATCACAGCGGTCGACGGCCCCGCGGTGGCCGTGGAGGACGCCGGCGCTGTCCGGCTGTCCGGCACGGTGATCCGGGATACGCCGGGGGCCGGACTGGTCGCCACCGGCGGTACGGCCGTGCTGGAGGACTGCGAACTGACCGGCACCGGGGGCCACGGAGTGGTGCTCGGCGGCGGCGCCGCGCCGGCGCTGCACCGCTGCCGCATCTCGGAGACCGGCGGCCACGGCGTCCTGGCGGCCGAACAGGCGCGCGGCCTGCTCTCCGAGTGCGAGATCGGCCAGACCCCCGCGGCGGCGCTGGCCGTCACCGGCTCGGCCGCGCCCGAGGTGCAGCGGTGCCGGATCGACGGCGGCGACGAGGCGGCGCTGCTGTTCGACGGCGAGGCCGGTGGCCAGGTCAGCGGCACCACCGTGGCCGGCGGCCGCACCGGCGTGATGGTGCGTGGCGGCGCGGCTCCCGAGCTGTCGGACATGACCATCCGCGACAGCGTCGAGTGCGGGCTGCACTCCATCGGCGGCCGGGGCACGCTCCGCGGGTCCACGGTGGAGGGCTGTGGCGTCGCCATCACCGTCTCGGACCGGGCCACCCTCGCCGTGAGCGATGTCCAGGTGCGCGGCGGCACGCAGGGCGTCGTGGCCGCCTCCGGCGGCAGCATCACGATGAGCGCCTCGGACATCAACGCGGTCAGCGGCACCGGCGTCGCCGCGGAAGCCGCCTCCGAGGTGGTCCTCGAAGACACCCGGATCCACGGCTGCGGCGGCCCTGGCGCCCGCTTCGCGGCCGGCTCCCGGGGCCGGGTCACCCGATGCGAAGTGCTCGGCAACGGATCCGGCGTGCTCGTCGAGACCACCGAGCCGGTGCCCATCATCGACACCTCCGTACGCGACCAGCCGCCCGCGGCGGCCGGTACCGCGACGCCGGGCTCCGGGCCGGACGGCCGGATGCCGCAGCAGCCGCCAGGGCCGGACGGCGACGCGGACCCGGCGGCGCCGCTGCTGGAGCAGCTGAACGCGATGGTCGGTCTCGCCGGGGTGAAGCGCGAGGTGGCGACCTTGGTCGGGCTGAACCGGATCACGCGACGCCGCGCCGAGGCGGGCCTGCCGATGCCGCCGATGTCCCGCCACATGGTCTTCGCCGGCGCGCCCGGCACCGGCAAGACCACGGTGGCCCGGTTGTACGGCAAGATCCTGGCCGCGCTCAACGTGCTCCCCCGCGGCCAGCTGGTGGAGGTGTCACGCGCGGATCTGGTCGACGAGCACATCGGCGCCACCGCGCCGAAGACGACCGCGAAGTTCACCGAGGCGCTCGGCGGGGTGCTGTTCATCGACGAGGCGTACACCCTCAAGCCGGTCGGCCGCTCAGGCCACGACTTCGGGCGGGAAGCGGTGGACACCCTGGTCAAGCTGATGGAGGACCATCGCGACGAGATCGTGGTGATCGTCGCCGGGTACTCGGCGCAGATGCGGGAGTTCCTGGACGGCAACCCGGGGCTCGCCTCGCGCTTTGCGAAGACCATCGAGTTCGGCAGCTACGCCACCGAGGAGCTGGTGACGATCGTCGAGGCGCTCTGCAGTACCCACCACTACTCGCTGGAGTACGACACCCGGCTCGCGCTGGCCGAGATGTTCGACGCCATGCCGCGTACCGAGTCGTTCGGCAACGCCCGGGTGGCCCGCAGGACGTTCGAGGAGATGATCGAGCGGCAGGCGTACCGGCTCGCCGAGGAGGGCGATCCCGAGGGCGTGGCGCTGGCGCAGCTGCTCCCGCGGGACCTCCCCGGCGCGTCGGCCACGGCGCCCGGCGAGCAGCCGGCCAACGCGTCGGTCGTGGACCCGCTGCTGAGCGAGCTGAACGGCATGATCGGCCTGGCCGCCGTCAAGCGCGAGGTGGGTGAGCTGATCGACCTGCTGTCGAGCGTGCGGGCGCGCGCGGAGGCCGGGCTGCCGACGCCGTCGGTGTCCCGCCACCTCGTCTTCTCCGGACCTCCGGGCACCGGCAAGACCACGGTGGCCCGGCTGTACGGGCGGCTGCTGGCCGCCCTGGGTGTCCTCCACTCGGGGCAGGTCGTGGAGGTGTCCCGGGCGGACCTGGTCGGCGAGTACGTCGGCCACACCGCGCAACGCACCCGGAAGGCGTTCGAGCAGGCCCGCGGCGGAGTCCTGTTCATCGACGAGGCGTACGCGCTCACCCCGCCGGACGCCCGCAACGACTTCGGCCGGGAGGCGATCGACACCCTGGTCAAGCTGATGGAGGACCACCGCGAGGAGGTGGTCGTGATCGTGACCGGGTACGAAAAGGAGATGGCCGCCTTCCTCGCCGCCAACTCCGGCCTGCGCTCCCGGTTCACCCGCCACATCCAGTTCGAGCCGTACACGTCGGACGAGCTGGTGGCGATCTTCGAAGGGATGGCCCGCGCGGACAGCTACGAGTGCCCCGGTGAAACCCTCAAGGCGGTGCGCGGTCACGTCGAACAAGTGGCCACGGGCGGGTCGCTCGGCAACGCCCGGTACGCCCGGCAACTGCTCGCCGAGGCGGTCACCCGGCAGGCCGGGCGGCTGCGGTCGCGCTCCTCGCCCAGCATCGAGGAGCTGCGCACGCTCCGCGTGGACGATGTCGCGCCGGTCGCGGCCGTGGACGCCGGATAGCGCGAGGAGGAGTGGTGGACAACCAGTCTCAGGGCCTTCTGCTGGTGCTGTCGACGCTGGGGTTCGTGTCCTTCGGACTGCTGTGGCTGGGCGTCGTCACGGGGTTCCTGCTGCGTGGCTCGTGGCGGCCGCCGTTGCTCAGCTCTTCCGCACTCCAGGGACTCCACCGGACGACCAGCGGCGTGGGACTGTCTCTCGGCGGGGTGCACGCGGCCGGGCAGCTGGCGGTGCCGGGTACGTCGATCACGGTGCTCGATCTCGTGGTGCCGTTCGCCGATCAGGACGACCGGATCGGCACCGGGGTCGCCGTCGTCGGGTCGGAGGTCCTGCTCGCCGTCGCCCTGTCGGTGATCGTCCAACGGTGGTGGGGACCCGCGCGCTGGCGGTCACTGCACCTGTTCTCCTACGCCGCCTTCATGCTCGTCGCGGCGCACATGCTGATCTCGGGTACGGATGTCACACCGGTCTGGGTGTGGCTCCCGGTCCTCGGCGCGTGGCTGGTGACCGTGGTCCTGTGGCTGACGTCGACATCTCTGCTCGCGTCACCGCTGCCGAGCCCTGCGCCGCCGGACCCTGCGCCGGACCGTGCGCCGCGCGAGGCGGTCCTCCGTTGGGAGGCCGAACGCCCGCCCGACCGCGACGGCCCGGACCGGGCCGGCACGCGGGCCCTCGGGAGCGCTTCACGACTCATGATCGAGCCTCCCCGCCGCCGCGGCGGCGATGTCAGTGCCGTTCCGGGGGTACGCCGGCGGCCCGGCATTTCGCGTGGTGACCGGTGAGGTCCCCGGATCCGGCAACCAGATCGTGACCGTGGCCCGTGGCGGGACCGCGCCCCTCAGCAGGCCCGGCCGTCGTTGATGCAGTCGACGATCAGTGCCATCAGGTCCGCCGGCATCACGTTGGCGAAACCCGCGTGGTCGGTGACCGGGTTGTGGCGCTCCTCCGGGAACGAGTCGAGGGCGTAGGTCGCACCAGGCGGTATGGCGGAGTAGCTGAGCGTGATGCGGAGCCTCGGGATGGCTTGCGTACCGTCCGGGCACCCGCCGTCCTTGCCGGGGAAGACGGCGTGGGTACGGTGGTCCTTGCTGTCGGTGTTCTCGCCGTCCCAGCAACTGGGGAACTCGAGGACGCGCTGCACGGCTCCGTCCGGGCACAGCGGGTACCTCGTGGTGATCCGATTCGTGAACCCGGCACAGGTCCACTGGGCTTGAGCGTTCTTCGGTCCGTTCGTCAGGGCCTTCGCGTCTCCGGTGAAGAGGCGGAGAAACCGCGGCATCGCGACGACCTTCGCCCGCGCGTTACCGAGAAGCTGCACCCGCACGTCCGCGAGGGGCAGGATGGCGCCGTGGTTGCCGTCCTTGCCGCCACCCGCCAGTTTCGTGTCCTCGCCGACCTCGGTGATGTCCCGCAGCACCGGCCAGAAGTAGGCGGACTGGTCGCCGAACTTGCAGGTGGTGTCTTTCGACGCCGCGAGGCTCTTGTCGGTCGTGCGGTAGTCCACCTTCACGTTGCCGACGTAGTCGTGCATGTGGTGCGCCGCCACGCGCTGACCCGGTGCGATGATGAAGTTGTCGGGGTTGTAGTGCCCGTTCTCGTTGTTCCCGCACTCGTGCCGGTAGCTGCCGGTCGACGCGTTCGGGCCGCGGGCCGGGTCCTTGCTCGCCGGTACGTCGGAGATGTCGACGTAGTCGCCCGCTGCCGGCAGGCCTTCGTGCGGATGCGCCGCCGCGGCGGCTGCCGGCGGGTCCTGGAGCCCGGCCGCCAGGGGTTGGTTCACCCGAAGTGTCCACAGTAGAGCAGGCGTCGTCACCAGGGCGAAGACGACCACCCACAGCACGGCACGGCCGAGCGGAAACCGCCGTCGTCGTGGTTCCTCATACCTCAGGGGCGCGTCGTACCTGTGCGGCCTGTCGTACCTGAGCGGCTCCCTGCCGCCCGGGGATCCATGCTGTCTGGGGGTTACCTGGTACCTCATGGCGCATCGCCTTCCTCGACGGATCGTGAGTCGTTGTCTGATGCGTGGGATCGACCGGCCGGCCCCATGTCAGGGCGCCCACGATGACGGTGATGGCAAGCATCAGCCAGATCCCGGCCGGGTGAATGCCGTCGTCCCGTTCCAGTCCGGTCGTCGTCAGTCCGGCTGCGCGCGGCGGCGCCGGGAGCTCCTCGTACCGGACCAGGCCGCTGTCCTCCAGGTACGCCATGTGCCGCAGTACCGTACTGTTGGCCGTCGCGGCGAGTTCGCGGACCACGTCGCTGCGCGTGCCGGCAAGCCGCACCGAGATCTCGAACAACAACTCGCCCTCCGCCGTACGGAGCTGCTCGACGAAGGCCCGGTCGAAGTCCGCACCCCTGGCGGCCTCCAGCTCGGCGAGAGATCTCCGCTGTTCGGCACTCGGCCGGCCGGGCAGCCGTACCCGCTGGCGCAACGCGGCCGACAGGACGGCCTTGCTGAGTTCCCGATCCTCGTCGGCGATCAGGTCGCCGACGCCCTTGACATACCCGCCGGCCGCGCGCGGCTGTGCGATGACGCCGGCGCGCTGCTCCCACAGGCTCAACTGGCTGACGCGTACGAGGAAGTCGCGGTCGGCCGCGTCGTCCGTGGTCGCCGCGGCGTCCCCGATCGGATCCTGGCCGAACTTGTAGCCGGATCGGTCGACATCGGTGACCGTGGGCAGGGTCGTGTGGTCGACCAGCCCGGTGTCTTCCAGATACTCCAGATGACGCGCCAGGTACGCGTTGGCGGTTGTAGCGAAGCCGCGTACCGCGTCGTTGCGGGTGCTGGCCCGCACCGCGGCGATCATCGGGAACACCCGCCCGTGGGCGGCGCGGAGCCGCTGGACAAACAGCCGGTCGAACTCGTCGCCTCGCACGGCCGCCATCGCATCGAGCGAGCCCTGCTCCTCGGCGGAAGGCGCGCCGGGTAGCTCCACGCCGACTCGGGTGGCGACGGCCCGGGTGACGTTGTCCAGGTCGCGGTGCTCGGCAGCCAGCTTCTCGCCGGCCGCCCGGACCTCTTCGTCGGCTCCCCTGTCCTGTGCGGACAGTCCCGCGGGACGCGCCAGCAGGCTCAACAGCCGGACCTCGACCAGCAGGTCGCGATCCGCTGAGGTGAGATCGTCCGGCGCGACCAGGGTCGGCCTGGAGAGAGGGATGGCCCAGGCCGCGGCGACGGCGAGGCAGGCCACTGCTCTGACGAGGTGGACGCTCTTCATCGTCTTGCCCCCCCGAACGCAGATGCCGTCGACAGCACAACGGATGGCGATGGCATGCGGTTCGACGAACGTGACGAATCAGGCATCTTCTCGAGGCAGGAACGGCAGCCCCGAGTCGTCCAGACCCACCGGGAACGCCAGCCTTACCGGAGCCGGACCGGACCCTCCGGCCGGAAGTCCGTCGGGGTCCAGTCGCTCCATGATGCTCTCGGCCGAAGGCTCCGCGCCGGCCTCGTCTCCGGCGCCGTCGTGGGGCGGGGTGACGTCGAGCAGCATGACCCGCGGGCGCTCGGCTCCTTCCTGGACACCGAGCACCCGGAAGCGGCTGCCGGCGGAGAATACGGCGGTGGTACGCCGATCTGGAGCGACCGGGCCCAGCTCGTGAGCGGTGACAGACCAGATGAGGAAGTCGACGCCGCCGCCATGCTGGTCGCCGGGCGACAGGTCGACATCGACGAAGCCGGGTTCCACAAGCTCGGATCCGGTCTGGTACGCCTCCAAGGGAACCGCGGCCGGGAACGTCGCGAATACCGGACCGGACGCGACCGGCAGCCGCCGCAGACCGTAGACCGCGCATCGGGCGACCAGTGTGGACGCGTCGCCGGCTCGCACGGTGCCGCTACCCCGCAGGTCGCGGTTGACACCGTCCCGTTCGGTGGCGCAGTACGCCCGGACCGCCACCAGTCCGGTCACCGTGGCCGCGGACAACCGGGCATCGCTCGACACGAGGTCCGCGATCAGCTCGCGTACGACCGCGCGGGCGTGTGTCTCGTAACTGCTGTTGAGCACCTGCCGCAGCCTCAACCGGTCCTGGGCATCGCACGACGCCGCGGTGATCCACCGGGGCTCGGCAGGCGTGTCCCGCGTACTCACCGCCGGTTCCGCCGGGACCGTGTCAGCCTGGGCCGCGGCGCTGACCAGGGCCAGGGGGGCAGGTAGCGGCGGATTCGCGGTCGCGTCGGTCACCGGGCGCGGCGCGGCCGGCAGCGGCGGGAGCGTGTCGCCGAGTGGTTCGGACCGATGGACCTGTCCGGTGCCCTCATCCGGCATCATGCGCCACGACCGGAACCGGCCCGAGGTGTACAGGATCCCGGTCAGGGAGGCCGAAACGTCGGAGTCGGCGGCGATGACCACTGTGCCGCCGAGGCCGCGTGCGATGGTGCCGTACAACGAGTCGGCGGCGTGGTCCGCGGGTGGCGTGCCGTGTCCGACGACCACCAGCGTGCGGCAGCTCGGCGGGCACACGACATCGATCAGGTTGGCCACCTTGTCCGGCGTCACGGGCTTGCCGTCGATCCGGAACCCGTCGGCATCGGTGTCCACCTCGACCACGAAGCCGGTCGGCGCCGGCACCACACCCACCGGCTCCGATCCGGTGAGGAACGACCAGCCGGCCGCGGTCCGGGTGCCCCGGGGCAGCCGACGACGTTGGTCGGACGCTGACCGGCGCGCCCTGGCCGGCCGAACCACCCCGGCGACGCGCGGGCCGGGCCGGAGTCCCTCAGGACCGGTGCCGCCGGGCAACTGCCTGGTCAGGCTCCCCGCTGCGCCGACGAAGGCCAGACTCCACATGCTCCCTCCGGACCAGACGGGCACGGCGGCGGTGGCCAGCACCGCCGGATCGCAGTACGTACGCAGGTATGCGGCGTCCTCCGGGGAATCCAACGCCCCGGGCAGCAGCACCAGACGGTACCGGTCCGGCAGGGGTAACGCGGCCAGGGACAGGACGATGTCGTCCAGCGCGACCGGTGGCCCGGTGAAGCCGCCGAGAAACACGGTCGCCATGGTGTCGTCTGGCGGCATGGTGGACGGAGAGCCCGCCCGTCCCGGTTGCAGGCCACGCGGCAGGATCCAGTATCCGGCCGGCACTGGGTACGCGGCCGCCGTGCCGAACACGGTGACGCCGGCCATCTCCGGCGGCACGTCTGCCGCCCAGGCGGGTAACGGGTACCAGGCTGGTTCGTAGTGCGGCGGCGCGCCGGGCGCGTAGGTCACCCAGCCGCCGCCCGCGCCGCCCGGCGCCGCGACGGCGACCGTGCCGTCCGCACCGACGGACAGCGATCCGAGGGGTGCGACCAGCTCGCGGCCCAGGTCGTACGAAAGGGCCCGCAGGTGCGACTCCGCAGTGGACAGAGCCGCGGCGTCCCCCAGGGCGACGAGCCGTACGCCGACGCTCCCGCCGCCTGTCCGGTCGTCGATGACCTGCCCGACGAGCTGCAGGTAGTCCGACCGCATCGTGACCGACGGCGCGGTGACGACGGCGATCCGCCCGGGCTCCGGCGGCAGCGCGCCGGTCATGGCGGTCAACGCCACCACCGGGTCCCGTACGGTGCGGACCAGCAGACCTCCGCCGATCTCGTCGACGATCAATCGTTCGGCACCCAGCCGAGGACGCCACCGACTGGTCATCCTGCCTCGCCCGTTGTCCCGTTCTGCAGCGCGGCCATGGCGCGGTGGACCGCCACGGCGTCGACCAGTGGAACCTCGTACCGGCTGGTGCGGATGTGGTGGAGCAGCTCCGGGTCGGGAGCGAGCCCGTACTGCCGCAGGTAGTAGGACGCGGCGTCGGTCCAGATCCACTGCCCGTCGGTGCGGACGTTCATCGGCACCACGCCGTGCTGCCGGTCGTCCACGACGTCGTCCATCAGCGCCGTGGTCGTCAGGATCGGGCTGGCCGCCTCGAGATACGCCAGTACGTCGCCGTACTCCCGGTTGTCGAGTCTGGGCCGGGTGACGGCGAATCCCGGACCGCCGACCTCCTCGACGGGATCGAACAGCTCGGCCACCCGGATGGGTGGGGTCGGCCGCGCCGTCCAGAGCAGCGCGGAACGCCCGAGCGCCGTGCGCTGGTACGGACCCAGGTAGTCGGGATCCGTGAACGCCTCCACCTGGGGTGCGGTCTCGCCGGCCAGCAGAAGCACTCGCTGCAGATGGCCGGTGAGCATGGGCAGCGGCGCCGGCTCGGTGGCGGCTTGGACGAGGTAGAGCCTCCGCGGCGACGGCCAGGGGCTGGGTGCGGCGGGGCAGCGCCACGCCCGCCACAGCGCGGTGACCTTGCCGTCCAGCTCGGTGTCGGTCATGGCCGCGACAGCGGCCAGGTCCGTGGAGTCCAGGTCGTGGCCGGCGGCCGCATCGCCGGTCAGATCGAGGCTGTACGGCAGTTCCTCCAGCTGGTCGGTGTGGCGCTCCGGGCAGGCCGCGGCCATCGCGTACCACCACGGCTCCGTCTCGTCGCCCAGGTCGAGATCGGCCAGTTGATCGTGGTCGGCGGCATCGTCAGGCAGCGCGGCCCTGAGTACGCCGAGGTCGTCCGGTGCGATCGGTATGCGCCCGGCGACCGCGACGAACACCACCGCTTGCGCCACCTCGGCTACCCGGCCCTGCGCGAGCCACTCGCGGGCCGTACAGAGCATCTCGTCGGGCGCCCATCCGGCGACCCGGAGCAGCAGGTGGTGGAAGGCAAGGTCAAGCTCCCCCGATCCCATGGCTCCTACTACGAAGATCCCGCGCCGTGGTTCATCGGATGGTCGCGCCAGAGGCCCGTCGGGCCTTATGCGGCGATTGCGGCTGGTGGGGAGTGGGCGGCGTCGAGGTCAGGTGAACCGAACCGGGACGAACCGCGTAGTCGCATCAAACCTGGAACGACCGGAAGTCTCCTCCCGAGGAGGGTCGCATGCTGCACGAGGCTGCTCCATCGAGGGAAATCCCGCCGCAAAGACAGCTCCTTGACTTCCCCGCATGTCAGATCACCTTCGATCCATCACAGCGACGAATCATCTTCTCAGCGCTGCGTGTCGTCGCCTTCTTGCTCGCGGGCGCCGCGCCGATCCTGGCCATTCCGGTCTTTGTCTTCGGTCTGGTCGACATTCACGACTCCGCGCTGTTCTTCGTGGCGCCCGCCGTCATGCTCGCGGCAGGGCTCGCGGTCCAGGGATCGCCCGAGGCGAGGTGGGCCGTACGCGGCTTCGTCGCCGGACTGCTCGCAGTGGCTCTCTACGACGCCACGCGGTTCCCCTTCGTCCTCACCGGCGTCTGGCCGGACTTCATCCCGAGGTTCGGCGGATCGGTGCTCGGCGGCGGTGGCGAGAACCTCCTCATGGGCTACTTCTGGCGGTACCTCGGCGACGGCGGGGGCATGGGCGTGTTCTTCTTCACGGCGTGCGCGGTCCTCGGAATCCACCGCGGCACCTGGCTCGGCAGACACGCGGTCGCGCTCGGCGTCGGCTACGGCATCTTCATCTGGACCGGCCTCGTGGCCACGGTCACCATCCCGGACGCCGGGGAGACCGCGTTGTTCCCGTTCACCCCGTTGATCACCGTACTCAGCCTCGTCGGCCACCTGGCGTACGGCGCGGTGCTGGGAGTCTCGTACCACTGGGCCATCCACCGAGCGGTGCCGTTCGACCTGGCACCCGCAGGCGAACCGAGAAGCTCGGCCACGTACCGGACATTGCCGCGCAGAGTCCCTTCCCGGCTCGCACCCGCCCCCGCCTCCCGTCGCAGGCTCCCGATCGAGCGGGGGGGTATCGCGCTTCCCTGGCGTCCCGGCCTGCTTCCGGAACAACTGTGGACTCCGGCCGAGGTCTCCTCGCGAGTGGCAAATCAGCCGGTACGGCCTTGAGCGGCGGTCCACCTACGACGGTGGCTCCGCGGAAGCCACCCGGGAGATCTCGCCGCCCTCGACCCTGACCTCCACCTCGGGTAGCCCGGTGGTCGCCGGGCCGTGGCGTACCGCGCCGGTGGCCGGATCGAACTTGCTGCCGTGACAGCCGCAGTTGATCGTGCCGTGGTCGACATCGGCCAAAGTGCAGCCGTGATGGGTGCAGATCGAGCTGAAACCTTTGATCGTCCCCTCGACCGGCTGGGTGAGCACCACTTTCTCCGCAGCGAGCACTAAACCGCCGCCGACCGGCACGTCGGCCACTTTGGCCAACGCGACACCGCCGTCGGCGGCTTCGGTCGGACTCGTCTCCGGGATCGTCGGCGTCCCGCCGCCGTACGGCGGCGCCTCACCGCCGCCGCACCCGGCGGCTAAGGCGCTCGAGACGCCCACCGCTCCCGTGAGAATTGTCCGCCGGTTGGCATCCATCGGGCGACCTCCTCGTAGTCCATAACCATGCTGACCCCACTACGAGAGTCACAAGTGGTCCGTTCAGTCTGGAAGGTCGATGGCGAGCCGTAGCGCGCGAAGGGCGTATGGGTCCGCGACTTGACCGTCCCCCGTCTCGACATCCACCTCTCGGCGCGTAGGAGGCACCAGGCGCGCGATCGGCGTCGCCGGTAGCCCGTACCCCCACGTCAGCCTCCCCTGTGGTGGCCTCGGCTCAACGGTCACAGTCGCCGGGGTGAAGGCAGCCGGTCGGCGCGTATCGGATGAACCGGTGACTCGCGGTCGACGTTGTGGTGAGGGCTACGCCAACCCCGGCGACGATCCGGCGAAGGACAGGGACGGGTTCGTGAACAGCTCGCGGGGCGGCCCAGCCGCCGCCTTCCACCACATGCTGCTGCGGATGGCCGGATGGTTGCCCGACGAGACTGTGTACAGACTGCGTGAGCGGCTCGCCACCAACCACTTCGCCCACCTGGCACAGGCGCTGACCTTCGCAGCGCTCGCCAACCGCTGCCCGGTCGCGCCGGGCGATGTCACCCTCTTGCGAGACGCGCTGTCCGAAGCCGATGAGGACGGCGAGCCGCTGGCCGATCTCGACGTGGTCGAGGCGCCGGGGGTCCCGTGTTATGCGATGTCCGCGGTGCATCCGCGCCGGCTCGTCGAGCGACCGGAGCAGTTCCCGTACAGCCTGGATCTGACAGGTGCCGCCAACGGGCTGGACCACCGGGACCCGGTGGACCTGGCCGCCGTCGGAGCGGCCGCCGAAGCCGGCTCGGGCGCGGCGGTGACGGGCTTGTGGCGGTCGTGGCGGTCACCGGCGATCCCGACGCCGTGGCCGCCGCCGCGCCGGCTGTACCTGGTCCTGGCGGAGACCGACGACTGGGACCTGCTGCCCGCGCTCGCGGCGCGGTTGCAGGAGGCGCTCGTGGGCGTCGGGGAGGTCGCCCCACAGGTCGAGGTGTTCGCCGAGCCCGACGTCCTGCCGCCCTACCAATGCACGGCGCTCGGCTGGTCGGCCCTGCTGTGGACGGCGCGCCCGACACCGCCGGTCGAGGTCGCCGAGCTGTTCGACGAGGTTGACGAGGTCGGCGGGCCCGGCTTCGCGGAGACCCATCCGACCCTCGACGACGTCGAGTGTGACCGGGTATTGGCTTACCTCGACGGGGGAAGCCCGCTGCTCATGACCTCGGCGCGCATGGACGACATGGTCGCCACCCGCCGCGGTCACGGCGTGGTGCCGCTGAACCTGCGCACCGACGGACGGTGGATCTGGACCGACGCGGTCGCGTACTTCCTCCGGCACTACCGTCTGGCACCGGACCCGAGACTTCTCGAGCATGTCCGTGACCGGCGCTACCACGTCCCGCCGGTCGAAGCCGTCGCGCGGCACCGCGCCATGGCCGCTCTGGAAAGCATGACGTTCGCGGAGGATCAGTGACGTGGCAGTCCGGAAAAGCCGGGCTTCGGGGGATGCGAAGGCGTCGAACGCCGGCTCGGTGACCGTCGCCGAGGTGGGTTCGGCGCTACTGCTGCGCGCGGCCGGCGACCCGGCCGGGCTGACCTCCATGACGCGGCGGCTGCCGTGGGAGGAGGGACGCGTCACGATCGTCAGCGCCCCCTCGATAACGGCTCGGCAGGACTTGTTCGACCTGGTGGCGACGGTCGCCGACGAGTGGATCCCGGACCGTACCGTCGGGGTACGGCTGGTCACCATCGGGACCGTACCGGCTCCCGCGCTCGTCGAGGCGGGTCTGCGGGCTGTGGCGGACCGTACGGGCCGCTCTTTCGCCGCGCCCCTGGGCACCGTGCTGGTGGGCGAGGACGGGACCATGGCGGCCTCCGGCGGCCCCGGTGCGCTTGGTGGTTGGCTGGTCTGCACACCCGGTGGCGCGCCGCACCGTGAACCAGCCTGGTATCCGGCGCCGACGTGGGGCGATGCGGTGCCGGCGGGCTCGGCGGTCATGAAGCGGCACGGCGCGGTCGCAACGCATCCCGTTCCGGCCGGGTACTGGATCCTGCCCGGCGACGTACGGCCGGGTAGCGCCGGCGCCGCGGCCTGCCTGGCGCCGGACCGCCACACCCCGACGGTGTTGCTCGGCGGGTCGGGGCGGCCACCGTTGCCTCTGGAGGAGCTGCTGCGCGCCATCGCCGGGCTACCCCTGAGGCGGGTCCGGATCGTACTGCTGCCAGGGGCGCTTCCCTCGGGACGGGCTGTCGCACAACTGCGCGGCTCGTGCGGACCCCAGACACAGATCTGCGCCGGAGTCCCCGTGTGGTCTGACGACAGGAAGTGGAAGCTGGCGCCGGTCGGCGCCACCGGCCGGCTGATCTGGCGGCCACCTGCCAGCAGCAGGTGGGCGGCCGCGTTCGACCGGTTCCGCGCCGCGGGCCCCGGTACCGGGGCGACCAGGCGGGTACGGCGTGAGCCTTCCCGCCGCCGGCGACCCGAGGTGGGCGTGGCGACGCGGGCCGGCTGGTCCTTCCGAACCGGGAAGACGCCCCCGGTGGGGCTTGTGCCGGCCGCCGCGGGATTTGTGGTCGAGGTGGACGTCGACACGTCCGGCTTCCTGATGGGAGGCCACCGGGTCTCGCCCGAAACGCTGGGTCGGATGATCGCCGACTGCGGCGAGCTGGGCCGGGCGCCCGTGATCGTCATCGGCCACGGTGACCCGCCCGCCGACCCGGATGCCGTCTTCGGAGCGCTGTGCGACACCTTGCGCCGGCCGGTCATCGCGGCGGACGCGAACGTGTCGATGTCACAGACCGGGCTGCTGCGCACCTCGGGCAGGTTCTACACCTGGCGCCCCGCCGCCGGTCCGGCCCGCGGCCCCGGCAGGCATTGGAGCCGGGCGAGCGCGCCGGGCGGCACCCTGCCGCCGTACGCCACCGCGCCGCCCACCGGGTACGACCCGGAGCCGCCTGCCACATCGGGGGAGCCGCCCGACCCGTCCGGTGACGCCGCCCGGGCGGCCGGTGCACGGAGATCACCCCGCAGACCGCGCGCCGGGGAGCCGAGCTCCGGCTGGGCCAGGGCCGATCACACGTCGGGCTTCGTCGCCGCCCAGACCGACCGGGCGGGCGGAGCGCACGGTCCGGTGGAGGCCGACGAGGAGCGCCTGCGACAAGTGCTGGCCGGGTCGTACGAGACGTACGCCGGGGTGGCTGCGGCGGCACTCGGAGATCCCGGCGATCGCCAATCCGTGTGCGCGGGGCTGGTCGCCGTACGGGCCTACTGCGTTGCGGAACGCGAAGCTGTCAACCGCGCGCTGCGCGGTGCCGGAGCACCGCCGTCGTACGACACGCCTGCCGCCCTGCTCGCCACCTACGCGGCGGCCGGTCTGCGGCGACTACCCGCCGTGTTCGGGCCGGTCTTCGCCGCTACGGGAGTCCAGGTGCCGCAGGGGACCTACCAGCCGGGCGACGAGCTGGTCGAGCCGGGGTTCCTCGACGTCGACCTGCTCCCCGGCAGCCACCCGGACACGATCGTCGAGTTCTTGATCTGGTCGCTGACCGCCCGCCGGTTGGGTGAGCTGTCCACCGGCGTACCCGGGACAGCCCTGTTCGCGCCCGGTAGCCGGTTCCGGGTCCTGGACGTGGACGCCGGACCTCGTCACATGCGAGTGCTGCTGGTCGACCTCGGCGGGGGACCGCTCGCTGGCGACGCGCGAGGCACCGTACCGGCGGAGCTGGTGCGGCGGATGAGGCAGTCGGTGGTCCGGCCGAACGCGACCGCCGGGCAGCTTTCGCGGCTGCTCGACTCTCCGATCGGCCTGATCGAGTGCCGGTGAGGCCGCCCGCAGCGGCGGCTCACCGCTTCCCGCTGCTACGCCGCAGGGCCACCATCGACTATCGCCTCGAGGTGGTGACGGCTCAGTTCGCCCGCACCAGCCGCCAGTGCTGGTTCGGATTGTCGCGCTCCGCCGTCCACTGCTGAATCACGGCTCCGTCGCCGGTGTCGCCGTCCCGCAGGTCGAGGGCCAGTCCGCTGGCCCGGTTGATGACCAGATAGGCGTCTCCCACTGAGACGAATCGCCACTGCTGGTTGGGGTTGCCCTTGTCGAGGGTCCACTGCTGCATCGGGGTGCCCCGGTCGGGGGAGCCGCCAGGGTTATCCAGGGCCCTGCCGTTGGCGTTGATGATGTTGAAGAACCCGTCCCCCACGTCAACCAGCCGGTACCGGGTCGACGGCTCGTCGGCGCCGATCTGCACCATCCGCGCTCCGTCCGCAGTGGAGTTCGCCGCCACTCCGAACGACTTGCCGGTGACCTGGCTGGAGAACCGGAACTCCGGCGGCGTCGTGGTGCGGTTCGCCGGCCTGGCGCTGGACCTGACGGTGGCCGGTTGTCCTGCCCCGTACCCCTCGTCGCGCTCGCGCCCGGTGTCGGTGGGTTGCGGCGTCGCACTGGGTTGGGGCGATGTCGTGGGCTGGGCAGAAGTCTTCTCGGGCGCGGGAGTGTCCGCGGCGGGCGGAGTGGAGGACGGGTCGGTGAGGACCGGGGCCTCGCCCGGCGGCGGCTCGACGGCGGATCCGGGCGTCGAGTACGTCGCCATGTTCGGTAGCCCGGAGAACGACACCAACGTCACCGAAGCCACCACGACGATGAGCATCGCGACGGCGACGCGGTTGAAGCCCGATTGCGTACGGCCGGGGGCCGGTGGCTGCCTTGACCCTGCGCGGCTGAGCCCGCGCGCCAGTGCCGCCCCGAGGGAGATCAACGGGTACACCAGCGCCCGGAAGACCGACCTGCGCCGGCCCCGACGGGGCGCCGTGGCGGTTTCCGGCTCGTCGGGCAGGTCGTACTGGATCACCCGCGTGGTGTCGAACGGCTCAGCGGGAGACGTTTGGGCGTGACGCTGCCAGAATGTCGCCTGGTCCCATCCAGCGTCCCAGTCCGCTGGCTCGTACCGGTCTCGCTCCGTAGACATGCTCAGCCCCCGCTCGATCAAGTAGCGCCTGCCCTGACAACGTCAGGCCGGGGCGCGTGGTTCACGGCGAGCACGGGATGGTCAAGCAGCTGGAAGGCCGGCGCCTGGTGACCATTCGAGAGCGAACCACCTGGCGCCGGTGGGCGAGTTTCGTGAACCACCCGTCATCCCGGGACGTTGTCCCTCCGGCCATTGCCCGAAAACGGAGGTTGACGGTGAACAGCCGACCACATCACGTTTCTCGGCCAGCGTCGCGGCACCTGACGGCAAGTACGCGAGAACCTGGACCGACCACATCGCCGGAACGACTGGTGTTCTTCTCCGACGCCGTCATCGCCATCGCGATGACCCTGCTCGCGCTGGAGGTCCCACTGCCCCGTGGCGAGGACGACGCCGCGCTGTGGCGCTCGTTCATTCACCTGTTTCCGGAGCAGTATCTGACGTTCGCGCTGAGCTTCATCGTGATCGCCGCGTACTGGACAGCGCACCACGGACTGTTCCAGCGGGTTGCGCGGCTCGCACCAGGCATCGTGGCGCTGAACATGCTGTTCCTCTTCGCGATCGTCCTCCTGCCGTTCGCGACTCGCCTGGTGGGCGAGGAGGGGCGGTCACAGGTGGGGACCGTATGCTACGCCGGGGTGGTCGCCGGGGTCGGCGTGAGCCTTCTCCTGCTGCTCCGCCAGGTGACGCGCCGCGGCGTGTTCCACCCGGACGTTCCACCGAGCATGTCCCGGGATCTGGCATGGCGAACGGTGATCGTGGTGGGCGCTTTCGCCGCTTCCATCCCGATAGCGTTCGTCAGCACGTTCGCGGCCAAGCAACTGTGGCTGTGGCTCTCCGTGTTTGGGGCATCCGCCCTGTGGGCCAGCAGGCGACGCCGCCGAGCGAGCCCGAGGCCCGCTGCGCAGTGCCGCTGTGGAGCCGGCTGAGTCAGGCGGCGGAACAGGCGGTCCGCGAGGCTGCCAGGCGCGGGAGGTAGCGAGTCTCGATACGAGGTCCGGGGTCAGGTCGATCCCGCGTCACTCGTCGCCGTACTCGGCTTCCAGGGCCGCCATGGCTCGGTGCAGCGCGACGGCGCCGGCCGGCGCCGCCTGGTACCGCTGCCGTCGCACGTGGTCGAGCAGGTCATCGTCCGGGGCGATGTGGTGTTGCCGCAGGAAGTACGCGGTGGCTTCGGGCCAGACCCACACCCCGTCGGTACGGAAGCCCATGGGGACGACGGGGTGCCCCGCGTCTTCCAGCACGTCGTCCATCAGGGTGGTGGTCGGCAGCAGCAGCGCGCCCGCGTCCAGGAACCCGAGCACCCGGTCGCGCTCGCCGTCGTCGAGAGTCGGGCGATCGCCGGAGAATCCCGGCTCCCCGGCGTCGTCGACGGCGTCGAACAGGCCGGCGAGCTGGATCGGCGGCGTCGGGTCCGAGGTCGCCAGCAGCGCCGACCAGCCCAGTCCGAGGCGCTGGTACGGCGGCAGGGCGTCAGCCTCGACGAACACCTCGACCTGGGGATGCTTGTCACCGACCCGCACCAGCGCGTGCTGTAGCCGCGCGGCGTACGACGGCAGCGCGCTCGCGTCCTCGCAGTCGACCTGGAGCAGGTACACCCGCCGCGGCGGCGGCGAAGGCGTGACGAAGGCAGGAGAGCGCCAGGCACGCCACAGCCCCCGGAGTCCCGCGATGCCCGCGGCCGCTCCGATCGCGGCGCGGTCCACCGCGTCGTGCTCACCGGGCAGGCCGGTCAGGTCAAGGCTGTGCCGGAACTCGCCGTCGTCGTCTCCGTGCCGGGCCGGATGCTCCGGCGACATCGTGTAATGCGGCAGCTGGGGGTACGCCACAAGATCGAGAAGCGCGTGGGCGTCGGCTTCCAGTCCGGCGTCGGCCAGGGCGCCGGTCAGCACCGTCGCGTCGTTCCGGGTCACCGGTATCCGGTTGGCGAGGGCCGTATAGAGCACCGCCTGTGCCACATCGGCCACACGGTCTTCTGCCAGCCAGTCACGCACCGTGCAGATCATCTCGTCGGGCGCCCACCCGGCGAGCCGGAGCACGATGTGGTGAAGCGGGACGGCCCAGCCGCCGGATGCCGTGGTCATTGACTGTTCCTATCTGGCAGTGCGGGATGCATTCGATTGGTGGAACACGTGACGACAACGGCACTCGTGCCCGGCTGGTTCACCAACGACCGCGTCGTCCAGCTGAACGGGCGTGGTCAAGTCCGTTAAGCAACGGCGTCGTTTCAGCCGTGTGAAGATGCGGGCAATGTGTCCGCCCGCATGAACCGCCAGCGTGGTGTTGCCGTTAGAAGAGTTGTGACCTCGGCTGTGAACGCAGAGATGTGCCGCCTGGTGGTGTGTGGGCCGGATCGCCAGATCGACGTGGCGGTCCCGTCGCACATCCTGGTGGCCGACCTGCTGCCTGCGTTGCTGCAGCACCTCGGCGAGGAGCTGGCCGACACCGGGATGCTGCACGGCGGCTGGGTGCTGCAGCGGCTCGGCGCGACGCCCTTCGACGAGGACAGTACGGTGGCCTCGCTGGGTCTGCACGACGGTGAGACGGTCCACATACGACCCCGCTCCGAGCAGATCCCACCACTGGACTTCGACGACCTGATCGACGGCGTGGCGACCGGCCTGAGCGAGCGGGCCGGGAAATGGCGGCCGGAGATGACCCGTTGGGCCGCCCACGGCCTGCAGGTGGTCCTGCTGGCGACCGGGTTGGCGGCACTGGCGTTGCCGGGGCCGCCGGGGCCGCGGGTACTGGTCGCGGCGGGCATCGCCCTGGTCAGCCTGGCGGCGGCGTTCACCGTCGTCCACACGGTCGGCGAGCACGGCTTCGGCCGCACGTACGGTGCCGCCGGGGTAGGGTACGCCGGGCTGGCCGGACTCCTTCTCCCCGGCATGGCCAGGCCGGACATAGCTGTCACGTTCGCGGGGCCGCACCTGTTCACCGGTGCCGTGGCGGTGTTGGCGGCCGGTACGGTCGGTGCGGTGCTGCTCGGCCCCGTGCGGCCGTTCTTCGCCGCGGTGCTCGCCGCCGACATGCTCGCCCTGGGCGGCTTCGTCCTGATGGCGTTCCTGCAGTTGAGCTGGGTCGGCGCGGCGTCGGTAGTGCTGGTCGTCGGCACCGTGCTCAACATCCTGGTGCCGCAGTTGGCGTTCCGGCTGTCCGGTCTGCGGTTGGACCCGCTGCCGACCGAGCGGGATCACGTGAACCAGGACCTCGACCCGGTGCCCAGCGAGCCGCTGTTGGCGCGCGGCCCGGTCGTCGACCGGTACATGACCGCGCTGTATCTGGGGCTGGCGCTGCCGGTGTGTGTCGCGATCGTGCTTGTCGGCGGTGCACCCGGTTGGGCCCCGGCCACCCTGGTGGCGCTGGTGGCGCTGATCCGAATGCTGGCCGCGCGGCCGATGTCCAGCGGCTGGCACCGGTTGGCACTCGCCGTACCGGCCGTGGCGGGGCTCGCCGCGGTGGCGGTGCACGGGGCCGAGGCGTACCCGGCGGCGCGAGTGCTGGGTCCCGCGGTGCTGGTCCCGGTCGGCGTGGCCGTTCTGTTCGTGGTCGCCCGGACGTTGCCCCAGCGTCGGCCGATGCCGTACTGGGGCCGGGCGGGCGACCTGCTGCAGACCCTGGCGATGGTGGCGACGCTGCCGGTGCTGCTCGCGGTCCTGGGGGTCTACCAGTACGTGCGCGGGTACGGGGGGTGAGCCGATGACGTCGCGCCGGGACCAGGCTCAGGCCCAGTCGTACGTGCTGGGCCGCCTGAACGCCGCCCTGGTGATCGGTGACCCGGAGGCGCAGGAGGGACCGCACCGCCGGATCCTGGTGGGCGCGGTCGGCGGCCTGCTGGTGGCGGCGCTGGTGGTGGCCGGATTCACCGTGTACGGCCTGCTGGTGCCGGGCGGCGCCACCGCCTGGCGCAAGGCCGAGACGTTGATCGTGGAGAAGGAGACCGGCAGCCGGTACATCTTCGCCGGCGGCGCCCTGCGACCGGTGCGCAACTACGCGTCGGCGGTGCTGTTGCTGGGCGCCGATCTGAAGGTGGTCTCGGTGTCGGCGGCGTCGCTGCGCTCCACCCCGCGCGGCATGCCGGTCGGCATCATCGGGGCGCCGGACTCCCTGCCGGTCCCGGGTGCGCTGGCGGACACTGCCTGGTCCGTCTGCGCGCTGCTGGGCCGGGACCGGAACGGGGCGCCGGCGCCCGCCACCGCCCTGACGGTCACCCGCTCGCCGCCCGGCCGCCGCCCGCTCGCCGACGACCGTGGCCTCTTGACGCGTACGCCCGCCGACCAGACCTTCCTGGTGTGGCGGAGCCACCGGTTCGCCGTGACCGAGGACTGGATCCCGGGGGCCATGGGGTACGACGCGCCGCCGCTGCTGGTGGAGCCGGGGTGGCTCGACCAGCTCGCCGCCGGACCCGACATCGGCCCGCCGGCGGTGCCGGAGCGGGGCGAAAGCGGCCCGGAAGCAGACGGCGTCGCCACCCGGATCGGCCAGGTCTTCGTGACCCGGGCGATCGGCTCGGGAGACAACCGGTACTACCTGCTCCTCGAGGACGGGTTGAGCCGGCTGACGGCCACCGCCGCGGCGCTGGTGCTGGCCGACCCGCGTACCGCCGAGGCGTACGGCTCGAAGCCGGTGACGCCGATCGAGCTGACCCCGGCGGCCGTCACCGGGTTGCCGAAGTCGAAGCGGTCCGCCCTCCCCGCGGGCGTTCCGGAGACACCACCGCGGCTGGCCTCGGGGCCGGGCGACACGTGGTGCGTCCGCCGGACGGTGCCGGACCAGAGCGTCGAGGTCACTGCGGGGCCGCTGCCGTCCGGGCTGCAGTTGACCCGCGACGGGCCAGGGGTTGCCCGTACCGGCCAGACCGCCGAGGCGGTGGCGGTGGCCGCCGGCGCCGGGGGAGTGGTACGGCCGGGCCGGCCGGGGCAGGCCCCCGGGTCGCAACTGTTCCTGGTCACCGACGCCGGGGTGAGCTACCCGATCGCCAATCCGGAGGTCGCGGAGGCGATGGGATACCCGCCGACCGACGCGGCGACGATTCCACCGGAGTTGCTGGCCCTACTGCCGACCGGGCCGGCGCTCGATCCGAACGCAGCACGGGGGTGAGCCTGGGACAACCACACGAACCACACCGGAGAAACGCGACGCCACCTCCTGGTAGGTACGAAGGAAGGGAAGATTCGACATGGGGCAACCGACGAACAGCGTTCATGATCCTACAATCCAACAACTCATCAGTGCATTCGAAGTCGCCACGGCGAACACCAACGCCGCGCAGTCGGCGGTGGACGCCGTCAGCGGGTCGATGCAATGGCAGGGCGTGGCCTCCAACGAATACCGGAATGCGCTGGCGGCCTGGATCAGTGGTCTCAACAAGGTGAAGCAGGGACTGCAGATGCTCGACACGAGTATGCAGCAGCACCTGCAGATCTCCGGCTCCACCGAGGACACGAACACCAGCGACGCCAAGTGGTTCACGTGACGGTGAGGAGAGGCATCTGATGGCAACATACGCACTGAATCCGAACGGTCTGCTCGACAGTGGAATGGAACTGGAGGGTGTTACCAGATCGATTGAAAACTCTCTCACAGAACTGAACCAGTACGTTGCCCGGTACATCCAGGAGAACACGGGTGGCACCGCGGAATCCTTCCGGGCTGCCCAGCAGCAATGGGAACAGGGGATGCGTGAAATGAATGCCGCCCTTGCGGTCGGAAAGCAGAAGCTCGACGCCATCGTGGAGAACTACCACCTCGCTGACGTCCAGGGAGCGGCGCTCTTCGGCGGCAACGTGTAAACGAACGCCCAGTGTTCCGCCGGGTGGCCTCCCGCCGCCCGGCGGAATACGCCAGCCATCCATGTGTCCAGAACGTCTCTTTGTGAGGAGTCCCGATGCCGATCACCGTCGACGAAGCCTATCTGAACCGACTGGCAACCATCATGCGTGATCTTTCCGGTCAGGCGCCCGCCGCGTCCGGCGGGGAGATCGACAACATGACACTCCGGCTCGGTCACAACAACTTTCCCGCGGGTCAGCAGTTGGCCTCGCTGCTCCACACCCGAGGTGGTGAGATCCAGCAGCGTCTGGTCGAACTCGGCGAGACCGCGGGTAACCGGGGGGTGGAGTTGCAGATGTTTCTCCAGCTGACAGGGAACACCGAGGACGTGAACGATCTGACGGCGGCGGAGTTCGGGAGCCAGTTGCCGTCCTGGAGTTCCGGCGGCGGTGATGGTGGTGGCGGGGCGGTCGCCGGTCCGGAGCTCTGAATTGAGCCTCTGAACGAAGCCGCTGAACCGATGGTGGGTGACCCATGACGCAACCAAACGGGCCGTACGAATGGCTGCCCGCCATGCGCGATGTACTCGGCGCCGAGGTGGAATACCCCGACTCGGACGCGATTACCCGGGGTCCGTGGATCGTGCTCGATGTCTCGTACGGGATCCAGTGGGAGGGCAACGGACAACAACCGTGGGATCACTGGATGCCGCAACAGGAGCCCGGTTGGAATGGGATCACCCTCTATCGACACGTCACCGCAAACGACGAAAGCCCTCACTATATGTTCCAGTTGATTCGGGGCTATGTGTGGTTCTTCGACGGCGCGGGCGACGACGAGGCCGGCTCGCCGTCTGACATGGCGACACAGTTGATTACCCTGAGCGGGCCGGCAATCGGGGGAATCGGCGCGAGTGCGCTGCTCGACGGGCAGTCGCTCACTCGTGCTTCGGACCTGTTATTCAACGCCTCATGGTGGCTGATGAACCAGGGGCAACCGCAGCTTCAGGGCTTGGCCAACGAGATTGGCAGGCCGGGGTCCGACTTCGACGGCTCGGCCGGCGCCGCGTTCAGTTGGGCAATGCAGGAAATGGCCTTCGGCATGCTTTCGTTGAAGGAGAACATCACCGATCCCATCGACTGGACCCAGCGACTCGATGAGAGTGCCGCCGCCATTGACTCGTTCAAGGAGGCGATGCAGGCGGCGTGGAGCGCGTACACGGCATACCAGTATTACGACCCCAACGAGTTGGTGTGGGGAATTCTGCGGTCGATGGAGACGCAGGTAGACGACGCCGGTAGCCTGACGGTCCCCACCCAGGACGCGGCCAACCTCCGCGAATGGAACTTCTCCTTCCCTGAGCAGGGTCTGGGCGGACCGTACAACCTCATGGAGAATCCCGGTTGGCAGCAGCTCAACCAGGACATGATCAACCTCTACAAGCCGCATCTGGACCAACTCAACCAGGACTCGTTGGCCGCCACCGAGCAGCTCATCAACAGCTTCAATACCACCTATCAGGCGCTGCGGCGTCCCGTACTGCCACTTCCGCACCTGCCGCCGCCCGCCGGCCCCGGAGAGGTCATCAGCCCGGACGGGGAGGTGAGCCTTGACGACCTGTTCGGCGACGGCGCGGAGGACTTCTTCGGTGGTGGTGAAGGTGGTGAAGGTGGCGGTGCGGAACTGCCGGAGGACTTCCCCGGTGGTGGTGCCGGTGCTGAAGGTGGCGGTGCGGGGCTGCCAGGGGAGATTCCCGGCAGCGGTGGTGCCGGTGCAGGTGGCGGTGCGGGGCTGCCGGAGGAGGTCCTCAACACTGGCGGTGCCAGTGCAGGTGGCGGCGCGGGGCTGCCGGGGGAGATTCCCAGCAGCGGTGGTGCCGGTGCAGGTGGCGGTGCGGGGCTGACGGAAGAGGTCCTCAACACTGGCGGTGCCAGTGCAGGTGGCGGCGCGGGGCTGCCGGGGGAGGTCCCCGGCAGCGGTGGTGGTGTCGATGGCGGCAGCAGCCTTCTGGGCGAGGTGCCCGGCGGCGGTGGCTCTGGCGTGACTCCGCCCGAGTTCACCAGCAGCACCGGCGGTGGCGCCGGACCAGGTGGCGGCGCCGGCTCGCCACTCGACGCCACCGGTGGCAGCGTCGGCGGTGGTCTGCCCTTGGTCGCGGGCGCCGGCGGCCTGGGCGGCCTGGGCGGCTTGCCGCGGCCCAGCGACTCCACCACGGCGGGTTCGGGCTCTGGTCCCGGTGACGGCGCTTCGGACGACGACACCGCCGCGGGCATTCCACCCGAGTTCAGCGACGGCGGGTTCGGTGGCGGCGGTCTTGGTGGCGGTGAGTTCGGTGGCGGTGAGTTCAGTGGCGGTGAGTTCAGTGGCGGTGAGTTCGGTGGCGGCGGTCTCGGTGGCGGTGAGTTCAGCGGTAGCGAGTTGGGAGTGCCCGGTGCCGGCGGCGCGGGCAGCCCCGAGTCGCCCGACTTCGGTGGCGCGGGCCTGGGCGGATTGGTCGGCGACGGTGGCGCCCTCGTCCCCGGCACCACGGGCGGCTACTCCGCTGTCGGAAGCGACGGCGGGTTCACCCTCGGCCCGCTGGGCACGCCTCCGCCCGGATACACCCCGCCGACCGGTCTCGACGTCCCGGACTACTCGGGAACCGGTGGGCAGGTCGCTCTGGCGGGACCCGGCGCGGAGCACCTCGCCTCGGCCGGCTACGACCCGGCCGCTGGCGGGCTGGGTGGCAGTGGGCTCGGTGGCAGTGGGCTCGGTGGCACCGCACCCGGCGCCGCGGGCGCAGGTGTAGCCGCGTCGGGCGGCGTTGCGGGCGGGGGCTTGGGCGGCGGGATGCCGTTCATGCCTCCGATGATGGGTGGTATGGGCGGCGCGGGCGGTCGCGACAAGGAGCGGGAGCGCTCCACGTGGCTGACCGAGGACAGCGACGTCTGGGGCACCGACCCGGCGGATTGCGCGCCCGCCGTCGTGGGTCGCGAAGACCTTCCCGAACCCGGTTACACCGAGCAGCCGGTCCGCCGCGCCGCGCCGCGTCGTCGGAGCGGCGAGTCCGACGACGCAGGTCGTCGGCGTACCAACTGATGAGGGAGTGAAGATGTCCAATCCACTGCAAGACAAGATCGAGCAGGCGTACGCCGACTTCGAACGTACTCAAGCCGCGATCACGACG
>JBOGDF010000028.1:0-25406 GCA_050701635.1 Micromonosporaceae bacterium
CGCCCGAGCTGGTCGGCCGCGCGCGCCGGCTCGCGGCGCGGGCGCTGGAGCACGGCACCGTACTGCCCCACACCGCGCTCCAGTTCCCGCTGCGGCACCCCGCGGTGGCGTCGGTGGTCTCCGGCATGGCCCGGCCGGACCACGTACGCAGCTCCGTGGACTGGATGACCACCCCGGTTCCCGACGCCTTCTGGGAGGGCGTCGACACACAGACAGGCCCCGACACACAGATAGGCACAGCGTGACCAGCATCGCCGGCATCACCACCACCGACATCCGGTTCCCGACGTCGCGGCAGCTCGACGGCTCCGACGCGATGAACCGCGAGCCGGACTACTCGGCGGCGTACATCGTGGTGCACGCCGACGACGGTACGCGCGGCGACGGCTTCGTCTTCACCACCGGACGCGGCAACGAGATCGCGCTGGCGGCGCTGAACGCGCTCGAACCGCTGCTCGTCGGCCGGCCGATCGGTACGCCCGGCGACCTCGCCGAGCTGTCCCGCGCGCTGACCCACGACTCCCAGCTGCGCTGGCTGGGCCCGGAGAAGGGCGTCGTCCACATGGCGGCGGGAGCGGCGATCAACGCCTGCTGGGACCGCCAGGCTCGGGCCGCCGGGCTTCCGCTGTGGCGGTACCTCGCGTCGCTGTCGCCGTCCGAGCTCGTGGCCCAGGTCGACTTCCGGCACCTGCGCGACGCCCTCGACGAGACCGCCGCACTCGACCTGCTGACCGCGGCTTCCGCCGGGCGCGAAGAGCGGATCGCTCTGCTCCTCGAGCAGGGGTATCCGGCATACACCACGACCCCGGGCTGGCTCGGCTACAGCGACGAGAAGCTGGCGAAGCTGGCCCAGGAGGCGGTCGCCGACGGGTTCACCCAGATCAAGCTGAAGGTGGGCGCCGACCTGGACGACGACGTACGCCGGCTGCGGCTCGCCCGGTCCGTGGTCGGTCCGGACATCCGGATCGCGATCGACGCCAACCAGGTGTGGGACCGCGACGACGCGGTGGAGTGGGTCGCGGCGCTCACGCCGTACCAGCCGTACTGGATCGAGGAGCCGACCAGCCCCGACGACGTGCTCGCCCACGCCCACATCCGGCGCGCGGTGGCGCCGGTGAAGGTGGCGACCGGCGAGCACGGCCAGAACCGCGTGCTGTTCAAGCAGCTGCTGCAGGCCGGCGCGATCGACGTCCTGCAGCTCGACGCCGCCCGGGTCGGCGGGGTGAACGAGAACATCGCGATCCTGCTGCTGGCGGCGACGTACGGGGTGCCGGTCTGCCCGCACGCGGGCGGCGTCGGGCTCTGCGAGCTGGTGCAGCACCTGGCGATGTTCGACTACGTGGCGGTCTCCGGCACCATGCACGACCGGGTGATCGAGTACGTCGACCACCTGCACGAGCACTTCGAGGATCCGGTGGTGGTCCGCGGCGGGCGCTACCAGGCACCGTCCGCACCCGGGTTCTCGTCCCGGATCCGCGCCGCGTCGCAGACTGAGTACGCGTACCCCACCGGACCGGCCTGGAGTTCCCGATGAAGCGCCGCTTTCCCGCGCCGCGTGACCTGGCGCCGCTGCTGAGGTTCAAGAAGCCGGTCTGGTCGGCGAAGCGCCGCCGGCTGGAGGCCGCGCTCACCATCGCCGACCTGCGGCGGATCGCGAAGCGGCGTACCCCCCGGGCGGCCTTCGACTACACCGACGGTGCCGCCGACGGCGAGGTCTCGCTGGCGCGGGCCCGGCAGGCGTTCGCCGATGTGCAGTTCAACCCGAGGATCCTGCGGGACGTGACGGAAGTGGACACCTCGCGCGACGTGCTGGGCGCCCGGGTGGCGCTGCCGTTCGGGATCGCCCCCACCGGGTTCACCCGGATGATGCACACCGAGGGCGAGATCGCCGGGGCGACCGCCGCCGGCGCGGCCGGGATCCCGTTCACCCTCTCGACGCTGGGCACCACCTCGATCGAGGACGTCGCCGCGGCGAACCCGGACGGCCGCAACTGGTTCCAGCTCTACATGTGGAAGGACCGCGACCGCGCCGCCGCACTGATCGACCGCGCCCGGGTCGCCGGGTACGACACGCTGGTCGTCACGGTGGACGTACCGGTGGCCGGCACCCGGCTGCGGGACGTACGCAACGGCATGACGATCCCGCCGACGCTGACCGTACGTACGGTGCTCGACGCGCTGCCGCGCCCCGCGTGGTGGTTCAACTTCCTCACCACCGGGCCGCTCGCTTTCGCCTCGCTGGCGTCCTGGTCCGGCACCGTTGCCGAGCTGCTCGACACCATGTTCGACCCGTCGGTGACCTTCGAGGACCTGGCCTGGATCCGCGACCAGTGGTCCGGCCGGATCTCCGTGAAGGGCGTACAGAGCCTCGACGACGCGCGCCGGCTCGCCGACGCCGGGGTGGACGCGATCGTGCTGTCCAACCACGGCGGGCGGCAGCTCGACCGTGCCCCGGTCCCGTTCCACCTGCTGCCCGAGGTGGTTGCCGCGGTCGGTGACGACGTCGAGGTGCATCTGGACACCGGCATCACCTCCGGCGCCGACATCGTCGCCGCCGTCGCGCACGGCGCCCGGTTCACCCTGATCGGCCGGGCCTACCTGTACGGCCTGATGGCCGGCGGCCGCGACGGCGTCGACCGTACGATCACGATCCTGCGCGACCAGGTCACCCGCACCATGCGGCTGCTCGGCGTCACCACGCTCGACCAGCTCACCCCGGACCACGTCACCCAGCTGGTAGGGCTGGCTCCGCGTACGCGATGAGCCGCGCCGGCCCGGGTTCAGCAGCTGCCGTGGCTAACACCGCCCTGGCGGGTACCCGCGGGTCAGCCGTGGCTCGCAGGTTTCGTGGCCGGATTCGGGGGTACGGGCCAGAGGCCGCCCGAGAGGGGAGCCGCGATGAGCGCACCTCGCTGCCCGTACCAAGTCAAAGGTGTGCCCATGGATCGGCGGATGGCTCTGGTACGGATCCTGGGTGTCGGCGTGGCGGTGCCGGCCGGCCTGCTGGCGGCCGCGTGTGGCCGGGACGATCCGATGGGTCGCCCGCACATGGGCGACGGCATGGCTTCCTCCGGCGGGATGCCGGACTGGATGATGGGCCGGGGCGGTATGGACCGGCAGATGATGCGCGACATGCCGGTCATCCACGACCTGTTGGCGAACCATGAGCAGATCCAGCGACGGGTCGAAACCTTGCCGGACGGGATCCGTTCCTGGACCACCAGCCAGGATCCGGACATCGCGGAGTTGATCCGCACCCACGTGGGACAGATGCGTGAACGGGTGAAGAACGGCGACCCGATTCGGGAGATGGATCCGGTGTTCCGTGAGATCTTCGAGCACCACGAAGCCATCCAGATCGAGACGCAGGACATCGAGGGTGGCGTACGGGTCGTCGAGACTTCCGCGCAGCCGCAGGTGGCGGCGCTGATCCGGCAGCACGCCCAGCGGGCGGTGTCGGAGTTCGTCGCCTCCGGCATGGAACGAGCCATGCGGCCCACGCCACTACCTTCCGGTTACCGCGACTGACACCCGCCGGAGGACTGCTGCTGCGGCCACTGACCCGCCAGCAATTCGCATGGTTCTACGTTCCGGCCAACCGACCCTAGTCCCGGGAAATCCCAGTCCCTACCTGGGGGTACGGAATGTTTCCCCTTCTGTGGTGCTGCTCCCTTTCGCACCAAAAGATCAATTAAATACTCTGCGCTATTGGTTCGAATCAATCTCCCGACCTCCGGTAGACCCGGCGACCGGGAGTGCCATCGACGCGTCGAGCTTCCTTGGAATACCGCACTCAGGCACCCCGGCCTGGTGCGGATCCAACCCCTCGGAACGGGAGGCTTCGCGTGCGTGCATTAGCCAAGTCAGGTGCCGTCTTAGCCGTGTTGCTCACGGTGCTGATGAGCGCCTCGACCGCCCAGGCCCACCAGTGGGGCAACTGGCATTGGAACCGGTACGGCTCCAGTGTCACCATCCGCGCATATGTCTCGGGCCCCAACATCTCGTGGTCGCGGGCGGCGGTGGCCGACTGGTCGAACAACACGATCCTCTACCTACCCGACCCCGGAGGTCACACCGACCTCTCGGTGTACGCCGGCAACTACGGCAACACCGGATGGGGCGGTCTCGCCTCGATCGAGAGCGCCAGCGGCAGCCACATCCTCCACGCCCATTCCCGCGTGAACACCTACTACGGGTACGGCCAATCCGACTTCATCGGGATTCAATGCCAGGAGGTCGGCCACACGGTGGGGCTGGACCACAGTAACGACGGCTGCATGGGAAAGGGCTACTACAACAACACCAACTACACCGTGGCCCACAACTGGAATGACATCTACAACATGTACCGCTACTCGCACCACTGAGCAGAAGGGAGACAACCGTGAAACTCAAACTCATCATCACCGCCGCGGTCGTACTGCCACTGCTCGCCGGTGGGATCGCACTCGCCAGCTCCTCCGGCGGGACCGCGGCGCCGCAGCCGGAGCAGAAGCGGTACACCCCGGTGTGGCACAACCAACCCACCAGCGTCGACCAGGCGGTCGACATGGCCGTCGTGGTGGTACGCGGCACCGTGATCGACGTACGTCAGGCAGCTGAGATCGTGGTGCCTGCCCAGGGCGAGCCCGGCGGCGTCGACCGGGTCCCGACCCAGGCGGTCACGTTCCGGAGCTCGGAGTTGTTCAAGGGCTCGGTGCCGGCGACGTTCACCGTGTTCCGTACCGGCGGGCCGGGCGTCTCCGTCGAGGGCGACCCGGGCTACCGCACCGGCCAGCAGTACGTCCTCGCGCTGGGGAGCCAACGTACCGACGGCCGGTGGGTACTCGTCTCACCGGAGGGCCGTTACCAGCTCCGCGCCGGCAACGTGTACGCGATCAGCGACGTGCCTGGCGTGGCGAAGGTCAACGGTGAGAGTTACGAGCGGTTCCGTACCACGGTCACCAGCGCCGTGAACTGAGCCGTCCACGGATGGCCGGGACACCACGCGGGCGTCCCGGCCATCCGTGTCCACACGCGCGTCAGGCCACCTTCACCGAGCAGTTGTCGGCCTCGAACGTCACAGTCACGCTGACCTTCTGGCGCTCGGTCACCGTGACCGGGGCGCCGCATACCTGTTCGAGCGGGCCGAGACCTTGTTCCCCGGACGTCGGGCAGACGCTCTGGCACTTACGCCACCAACTGATCACGCGGTACGTCCCGGGCTCGAGGGGCACCGTCAGCGAGATTTCCTCACCCGGGACGCCCTTCTCGGCGACGGACTTCGCCTTGGTGGTCTCGACCCGCACGTACCAGACCGTCTGGGGTGCTGTGGTGCCGGACTGGCCGACGGTGAGCGTGGCGGTTGGGGCGTCCGCCCGGTCCTCGGCGTCGGCTCGGCCATCGGAGGCCGCGCCGCCGCAGCCGCCCAGTATCAACAGGACGGCTGCGACGGCGAAGAGGTGAGACTTCACTACGCCCAGGTGATCATCGTGACGGTGCCGCCGGTACGGATGGTGGTCACGCCCGACTCACCGGCGGCCGAGGCCGCGTCGGAGTGGGAGTAGATCGAGGTGAGCTGGTCGTAGTCGTGCTGGTTGGGGTGCTGGTTGGTGCTCCAGTCGTTGGTGTAGTCCATGCAGGTGCCGAGGTTGGGGTTGGTGAAGTTCTCGTCCTGGTGGCCCAGGCCCCAGTCGTGGCCGACCTCCTGGCACATCACGCCCTGCCGCTTGGCCGAGCCGGCGCCGCCCAGGTAGGTGTCGTTCATCTTCGCGGTGCCCTGGGAGATGTGGCCTCCGGAGAGGCTGATCGAGGCAATGCCGGCCCAGCCGTTGTTGCCGTACGCGTAGTTGCACACCCGTACCGCGCCGCTGATCGCGTTGCAGCGCCGCCGGGTACGCGACGAGTCATCGCTCGCCACGACGGTGTTCTCCAGGTAGGCGCTCTTGTTCCAGTCGCTGTTGGCGACGCTCAACGCATTGTTCCAGTCGGTGGTGACGCTGTCGTACACCTTGACCTGTACAGCTCCGGTGCGCTTCCAGTGGTACGTGCCCCAGCTGTGGTCAGCCTGGGCGGGAGCCGCTGAAAGACCGACGATCGCCGCCATGAACGCGACAACCAGACTCACGCTGCGTACTCGCAAGGAACTGCCTCCTCTACAACGGGGTGAGGCTGGCTCCGGGGAGGATGAGACACCCTCACAAGGGGTGAACCGCACGCTAATGACGAGTGGCCGACCGACATAACCGGGTAATTCCCTATCCGCTGCCCTCGCTGCGACATGCATCGGCGCGCGGGTATCCCGGCCGATCGACGTTGCCGCGAGGGCACGATCACATGGGGTCAAGGCAACTCTTGCGTACGCCGTGGAACCGGGTGTCCGATGCGACGTCTGAACGGCATGGCTGCTTTGCTCCGCGTACTGCTCACGTTGCTGTTCGCCGCCAAAGGAAGCCGCCGCCGCTCTCGCCGATCTCATCGCCGACTGGTGGCGCCGAGGACCGCCCAGCGACGCCCCGGACATGGATACTTGAGCGGGTCAGCCGACATGGCGCGACATAGTCGCAGATTCTGACAAACAGCGCAAGGAGTCATTTTCTTCGCATTGTGCCCCCGGCAGGGCACACAAAAGAACTGCGACGCAGATGCGGCGGTTCTGGCCCTGGAAGGGGCGTACCTGCTGCCATAGGGGCGCGGGTCGGCGTCGGCGAAACCTGGCGCCGATACTGCACTGTCGCAGATTCTGGGGAGCGTCTGCACGTACGGCAGCCAGGAAGCGATGAGTGAGTACGGCGCCGCCACCAACGCCATCGACAACGACCCCTACACCATTTGGCACACCAAGTACGTCGGTGGCAGCGCGCGCCGGACCAGCCGAACTCGTCGTGGACACGGGCACGAAAGCCACACTGGCCGGGGTTCCGCTACCTGCCGCGCGGCTGTCACGTTCGGCTGGGCCGTAGATGCGGCGATACGGCATGGTCTTCGTGAACCAACGGCGGGTTGACGCGAGTCGGCGGCGCCTGTGCCGTCAGGTACCCCCTGGCGGCACAGGCCAGGCCATGGTGGCTGACCTGGTGGCTTCAGCCGGTTTGCGAGGCTTCCACGATCGCGCGGATGTCGTCGGCGACCTGACTTCGGCCACGTTCTGGGGTCTGATGGCGACTGTAGGGCTGTGACCTGCGGTTTTGTGGGTCGAGTTGGCTGGATTTGCGCACTAACGGGGTCCGTGGGGTCACTGTGAGACGAACGTACTCTCGTGCCTGTGTCACTCGTAGCAGCGGACAGAGGTCTGCGGTCTTGCACAGTCCCGCATTTGCCAGCGTCTCGTAAGCTGCGCACGGTGCGAGTCGCGATGACGCATGAGCAGCTGGTTCGGGTCTTCGGAGCGGACGGCGTGACGCGGGCATCGGTGGATGTTGCCCACGAGGGAACCCGGTCGTGGCTGGCCGAGGTCGGTGTGCCGTCCGAGGCTGCCGGGTTCCGGCTCGACCTTCACCCTGCGGGTGGTCTGCGCTCTGTTGAGGAACACCTGGACACGGTCCACCCATCGGTACGCGACGACGAGGAGAGCACCGCCCCGGAGCCGACCAGACATGCCATGACCGAGGTGGCTTCGGGCTGGCAGGATCTGCCGCAGCTTCCCAAGGGCTTCTGGTTCGGCTCGTCTGCCGAGGACGAGAGCCCGAAGGATCGGACGCAGTCATGGCTCGTGGTCGGACACAACGTTGACCTTGACTCCGAGAAAGTCCTGCTGGACGGTGAGACCGGGCGGATTTTCGTCGCCTACTTCACCGACAGGTCACCGGAGTTGTTCCCCGAGCTGGTCGCCTCGGACCTGTCCAGCTTCACCCGCCTGGCGGCCACCGTGCAGGAGTTCCGCACGGGCCAGGGTGAGTTCGCTCGCTTCGCGGGGCGGTACGGACACGACACAGCAGAGCAGCTCACCGAGCGCCTCCTCGCTGAGATTCGAGAGCACGACCCTGACCTCCTCGAAACGCGAGAAGATCACTCGTGGGTGTGGCATGCGGCTGCCTTGGTGTTGCCGCTCGCCCGGATCGCCACGCCCGGCACTGACCTCACCCTCGAGCTACCGGACGGTCTGCTCGCCGCGGAGTTCGAGGCGAAAGAGATCACCACCTTCACCGACTCTGACTTCCCTGACGCACTGACCCACGCACCAACCCGGCGAGTTCTGCGCAAAGTGGGTCTACCGAGCGAGGCGATGTTCCTCCCTCAGACCGCAGGACCGCTGCGCACCATGTGGGAGCACTGGCACACCGATCCGGACGTCGATCTACCGGCCGGGGCCTGCGGCCTGATCCAGCTCGGCTACCGCATTGACGACTTGTACTTGGTCGTCGAAGGTGCTACCGGACGGGTGCTGCTCTGGCATCCGTACGAGAGCGAGCCCAGTGCCATCAACATCGACATCTCGACGTTCGTTTTCGCTTTGTGGCTGGTGCGCCGCACGAACCTGCTCACCCGTACCCACCAGATCAAGCACGCCTCGACTGAGCTGGCAGATAGCCTCACCGAGGTGCTGGCGTCGGTCGATCTGGTCGCCTGCGTACCCAGCCCCCAGTGGCCCTTCGCTTACTGGCCGGAGACATTCGCCAGTCCGCTGGACGGAATCCTTGAAGCAATGTGACCAGCGGGAGGGTTCGGTCGACCGCCACAGCCAGGGGCGTCACCCCGGCCCGCACCGCAAACCTTCCGCGCCAGTTGAGGGGCGGGTCGTGGCGTGCGTGCGGACGGTGAAGACAGCCTCTGGAGCGACCGCGGTACAGATCGTGCACTCCTCGCGGCGCGGGTTGAACTCGATCGTCTCGGCGGCGTTGGCGAAGTACGCGATCACCGATTTCTTGCCGCGTAGCTCGCCGACGGACAGGGTGAAGACCACGTCGTCGGCGAGCGCGTCGAAGAACGGCTGGACGTCGTACGATTCGCCGCGCTCGACCGGATCCCAGATGCGGCGGAGCAGCGCCGCGTTGTCGGTGACCGGTGGTCGACCTTCGATCGGTTGGAAGCTGGTCAGCAGGTCGGCGTGCTCTGACGCTTCCTGCGCGGGCATCCAGGCCGGGTACGCGACGTAGACGACCTCGGCTCCCTGCTCTCCAGCGGCGTAGATCAGCTTGGTGCCGTTCCGGAGGAAGATCAGCTCGCCGGGGCCGGCGGTGGCGGGCTGTCCGGTCTCCGGCGTGACGGTGAATTCGCCGCGAGTCACGATGAGCACCTCGTCGTAGGTGACGACCCAGTTGTTGGACTGGCCCGGGGCGTACACCGCGAATCCGGCGCTCATGGTGTCGCTGTTGCTGGTGTCGAGCACGTCGCCGAGATAGATCCCGCGGTCCCTGGCCTGGTACCAGGTCGCGACGTGGTCGGGAGTGAGGTGGCTGACGCCGGGTAGGCCTTGTGTCGGCATGGCGATTCCCCTTAGTAGTCACGATCATTGATAGTCACACTTCATTACTATCACAGGGCGGTACGATCGTGCGATGACTCAGCGACCTCGGTCACAGCAGCGCGGACCAGGGCTGGGAGTGCTCGCGGCGAGGCTGCTGTTCGCCGTACAGGACGAGCTGTACGCCCGGCTCGAACAGGCCGGCCACGGAGAGGTGACGCGGCCTCACGGTCTGGTCATCGCTCATCTCGATGAGGCTGGGACCGGCCTTTCGGAGCTGGCCCGGAGGGCGGGCCGGCACAAGCAGATCGTCGGGCGCGTCATCGATGAACTCGAAGCGCTCGGGTACGTGGAGCGGCAGGGAGTCCCGGGTGACCGCCGGGCGAAGATCGTTGTACCGACAGCTCGCGGCCGTGCGTTGATGTGCCTGTCGGACGAGATCATCGACGATATCGAGCGGCGGCAGGCACAGCTGCTCGGCGCGAAGGCGTACCAACAGTTCCGCCAGAGTCTGCAGGCGGTCGTTGACTCCATGACCAGCGTGACGAGAACGTAGTTGAGAGTCTGCTTACGGGCGAGCGCCGTGGGTGGGGGCGAGCTGCGCCGCCGACGACTCAGCTAGCTCGGCCCGACGAGTCTCACATGTCGGGCTGCGATGTACGGACACGAGAGGGCAACAGCAGGTTGGACGAGCGCACTGGAAGGCCTGGTCAGCGCGATCAAGGCGGGACACGTCGCTGCGCTTTCGCAAGGCGGTGTAGCTCGTCCGCGCGAGCCGCTGCCGCCAGAGTCGACATCTCCCCGATCGCTGGCCTGGTCGAGCGAGGAGATGGCGAGTACACCGAGATGTGACGAAAGCTGGCTGGTCGCCCATACCGACGACCAGCCAGCTTCATCGTGCGCACATGCCGAACCCATCGGCTGGCGGTGGGTCGCGCTGGGACCTCAGCAGGCGTTCAATTCGATCACGGGTGGCAATGGAACGTCACAGGCCAGCTCGTGCCCGATTCGGTCGTCTCGCCGGTGCCGAAGTTGTCCCACGTGAACGTCGCCCGCGCCCGCAGTGTGATCGAGCCGCTCACGTACGAGCAGTACTGCCAGTTCGCTGGGATCACGACGTCCTGAGCGTCGTGCCAGCCGTCGTAATCGTGTACGACGCCGAAACCCTCCGCGCGTACCCATTGGTCCCCCCGCTTCTGCTCCAGATAAAGGTTCGTCACCCGCACCCGGAAGTCACGGCCGTCGCCGGCGACGTCGGTGATGACCGCTTTCGGTTTGAACCGGTAGTCGCCGTCGCGGACGAAGGACACGCAGGTGCGGACCTGCGCGCCGTCGCAACGGTCGCCGTCCGCCGCGGCAGGTGCGGCGGGTGCAACCGCGAGAGTCGCGATGCCGAGGCCGGTTGCGAGCACCGCTATACGGAGGAGCCTGCTGGTGGATGCCATCTTCGAACTCCTTGGTGAATGTGCTGGTAAACGCCAGGTTCGCCGCTGACCGTAACCGACCACTGAAAGCTCACTCATAGCCGAGGCGTGCCCGCACGCGGACGGGAGCAATGAGTGAGCGTCCCGTGAGCGGAGCGAGCCCACCTCTCCCGCGCCCTTTCGACCTGGGATGTTGAGCGCTCAATGTCTACGACCGGCCCGACCTCATCGGGGAAGCCGTCGCCGCCGTCGCCAACAAAGCCGCCAGCCAACGCGACACCCAACAAGCCGAACTCGACGCCATCACCAAAGAACTAGCCGACACCGAAGCCAAGATCGACACCGACCTGTAGCAACTTCAACCTCGACCACCTCGCCCGGCGGGCACAGCGCAGTGCCGAAGCCGTCGCCTCGAGCAGGTCACGCGACGCGACCAACCCGGAGTCGCGCTAACTAATGCTCCAGCCGTCGCGGGCCCCTTAACCTCCAGTGGCCGCCGCCAAGCACGTTTCGAAGCTCCGGAGCACTTTGCTGTGAATCGGCCCTGCGCGAGGTTGGCCGACCGTTCACCAACTCACCAGGAGAAGTCGATGTCGGTCATTCCCAACGAAACCAGCACGTCATCGATATGGCTGTAGAAGCCGTAGGCCTCCGCACACACGGTGGACGAGGCGTAGCCGGCGTTCAGGCCGTGGATCCGGCCGTTGTAGTAGTGCGGCCCGCCGCTGTCACCGCAGCTGGTCTTGAAATCCACCTTGCGCATTGAGTAGAAGTACCGATGGCCAAACTGGGTCCGGTAGTTCACGTCGTAGCTCTTGTTGGTGAGGTGCCCGCACCGGGAACCCGACCTGACGCCGAAGACGCAGTCGATCTGCCCCACGCTGTCGGCTGACCAGCCTTCCCGCGAGGTCATTCGAGCGCCCCCGAACAGATTGCTGTGCGTGTACTGCGCCAGCGTCCCCACCGCCAGGGCGTCCGCCAGCGGTGTCAGATCGCTGGAATTCATCGAGTTGCGGGCCACGGTGCCGCTCCAATGACTCACCGAGCAGCTGGGCTGGCAGAACCGCTCGCCCACGCTGCCGCAGTGCCCTGCACTCATCCACCAGTACTTCGGGCCTGGCGAGTACGCCGGGAAACCCAGCGTGCACCCAATGCTGCCCGTCTGGATCGCGTACCCGCCGTGGAAAGGAGAGGGGTCCTTGTCGTAGGGGCTGCGGCCAGGCTGCACCCCGCCCGCCACTACCTCGAAGGCGCCGCGAGGCACGACTGAGGACACGTCCCGGATTGCGTTCTCCCGGTCCCCGTTGACCTCGATCCGCAGCAGTTGACGGTCGTGGTCGATCCCGGTCGCGGCGATATCGGCACCCCAGCCGGAGCCGCTCGACCAGCCTTTCCGGATCGCCCGCTGGTATCCCAGCAGCTCCTTCAGCTCATAGGTTGCCCACTGCACCACGACGTCACCGGCGCGTACGCCACTCTCCGCCAGCGCGGCCTTCACCCGCGCCGCCGGCTGGCGGGTCCTCACTCTCAGCACGCCACCGCGGAGATGGTCGATGACGATGTCCGGCTCGCTGTCACCGAGCGCGTGCAACGCCTTCCGGAGCCCCGGAACGTGCCGGCGCAGTCCTTCCCGCCGGTCGACCTCCGCCTTCTCCGCGAGCGTGAGCGGTACCCCCATCGACACGTCGACCCTGAGCTGAGCGCCGCGACCGGCGGCGATATCGGCCGCAGCTCGACGCAGCGATCGCAGTAGTGCTGGATCCGTGGTGAACCCCGACGTCGATCGGAATCGGAGCTCTTCGGTGAAGTCGCCGGCGTCGATGACGGATGACACCGTCGCTGCCGGCGATGCGACAGCGGCCGTTGATCCCAAGAGACTCGCCAAGCCGAGCCCCGTCGCGACGACGAGCGACCGGTACCTACTCATGTCATCTCCCTCTGAGGGCGTAGCAGGCAGTCTCGCAGGCTGCGCTCACAACCCCCTCATAGCCGCTCAGACCTCAGGGGAGCACCGTGAGCAACGACTATTGCCGCCCCGCGGCGGCTCTCGGCGCGCTGCGTGCAGATCCTGCCGGCTTAGACACCAGCGCTGGCTCGACCGACCCGACCGGCTGGCGTGGTTGGGCTGCACGCTCGCGGGCCCACGGTCTCCAGCCCCCGGTGGCGCTCCTCGCGCGTCGCGCCCTGCATGGCGGACGATTCCGGTTACGCGCGGGGGTTGCGGATCTGGTTCGGCGAGCCGCCGTTACCGGCGCCCGCTCAGCGGGTACGCGGGGCCAGCCGTACCAGCTGCGTGACGTGGTCCGGGGTGTGCTGGTCGAGCGTGGTGACGCCGCAGCCGCATGGTGAGTTCGAGCTGGCCGCGCAGGATCGCGATCGTACGGTCGATGCCCGTCGCGGCCGCCGGCCATCAGGCCGCACAGGTACGCCCGGCCGATCAGGGTGAACCGGGCGCCGTGCGCGAGGGCGGCGACGGAGGTGATGCCGGTGTCGAGGTGGGCTTCGACGTCGTCGCCGACGGTCAGTGGTGGGTGCGGTGCGGCCGGAGCGGCCGCGCGGCGCCGGTGTCGCGCGGGGCGTCATGGTCTCCGACATGTCGGTTCCGCTCGCGCTGCCCTGTCGAGCAGATTCCCGAGCCGACGACCCGCTGGTACGTGAGCGCGCCGAACGCATCGGCCGGCGCGCGGCTGAAGGCCTGACGGATGCCGTACACGAGCTGGTAGATCTCGGCCTAGTCAAGGCCGCCAGCGTCGAGGTGCGAGTTCACGGCGTACCGCCCGTCTTCAAGCTCTACCTGATCAACAACGAGGAGGCGTTCTTCGGCTTCTACCCCGTGGTCGAGCACGAGGTGCGCATCAAGGGGGAGCCGGTGGCGATCTTCGATCCGATGGGCAAGGACGCCACCCTGTTCCACTACTCGGGCCATGACGAGGACACCTCGACGGGCGCTGAGTACGTCGATCAGGCGCGGCGCTGGTTCGAGTCCCTCTGGGACACCATCGCCCGGCCTTACGAGCTGACATGACCACGACGGTCACCCTCGACCGGCTTCTGTCAGAGACCTACGCGGTCTTGCTCGACTTCGACGGACCAGTCTGTTCGGTGTTCGCGGGCTTCCCCGCGACGACAGTGACGCACCAACTCCGACAGCGGCTCGCTGACTTCGGCGCACCAATGACAGACGCAGTGAGGGCGGAGACGGACCCGCTCGCGGTGCTCCAGTGGACCGCCCGCCTCGGCCACGAGGCTGTGCGGCGCATCGAAGATGAACTTCGTACGGCGGAGCTGGTAGCCGTTGCGGACGCAGCTCCGACTCCCTGGAGCCACGAATTCATCAAGCTCGTTCGCGCGGCTGGACGACCCTTGGCGATCGTCAGCAACAACAGCGAGGCGGCGGTGCGCGCCTACCTCGAACAGCACGGCCTCACCCGCTACGTGGGTGCCGTTGTCGGCCGGGCATACGCCGACCCGGCGCGGATGAAGCCGAACCCGGAACCCGTGCTGGCGGCACTGGACCTGCTTCATGCCCGGCAGCTTCCCGCCGTTCTCATCGGTGACTCAGTCACAGACGTCGAAGCGGCCAGACGGGCCGGCGTCCGATCGATCGGTCACGCCAACCGGGAAGGCAAGCGTGCTCGTCTCCTGGCTGCCGGCGCTGACGCTGTGGCCGAGGAGCCCGACGCTATGCGCCAGCTCATCGACGCCTTGTGCAACGCGTTGCCGAATTGACCTCTACAGGATCAAGGCGCGCCGCAAGCGGCGCGCAGGCCGGCCGTCGCCCGGCCTGCTGGCGACCTCCGGCCGGCATCGGCCGTGCACGGCCGGCCCGCACAGCGGAACGACGAGATCCGTAGGGAGCCTCCGGCGGGGGCGCTCTGACTCCGGGATGGAGGCGGTGCCATCCCGCCTACCGTCGACCCAGGCAGAGCCGAGCAGACCAGCCCCCAGGGTGCCAAGGTCGTTCGTCCGGTAGGGCGCTCCACCTTGACACCCTGGGGGCTGGTCCGCTCCCCGTGGGTCGACGGCAGACGGGATGGCGACGGGGCAGATCGTTAGGACAACGGCTCCGCGTTCGCCCATTTGGTCACGAACTCCTGGCCCTGCGAGGTAAGGGCGTAGCGTTCGACTTGCTCAATGCCCATGATGATCACCTGGCCGCCGGGACGCGGAACCTTGATGAGGAGCCCGTCCTTGATGAGGAAGCTCAGGAGAGGCGAGAGAACTCCAGGCAGGTCTACGGCCTGGCCAGGGTTCTCTGCGAACCAGGTCAACACGCGTCGCTCGAGGTCCCCATACCTGCTGTTCAAGACCGATAGGTTCGCCTTGTAGCGCAGCATGGCCTTGCGGTCGATCTCGTCTCGGTCGTAGCGCGTGTGACAGGTAGGGCAGAGGGCTATCAGGTTGGCAAAGGTGTGCTCCTGCACCTTGCTCCAGGCATCGATGTGAGCCAGCTCAACCGGTACCTGGCGACATGTTGGGATGGCACATCGATGACCCGCCTCCACGAGTACATCCCGTTCGAGTGCACGCGGGATTGCCGGTCGGTTCGCGGGCATGGACTCCTCCGGAGGGTTAGCGTGCGCTGCGCGGGCGTGCAACCCGCGTGCAACAAGCGGGGGTCAACCACGGCGAGCCGAGGAGCAGGGGGCCGCCGAGACCATCATCCGAATACAGGGCCGCTTACCGTTGTTTGTGCTGGTCAGCGCCTTGTTCGGCCTGGTGGTCGGGTGGTGCCCCCGGCGGGGTCCGTTGTTCATGGGCACGGGTATCGGTCTCCGTGACCGGCTCAAGAGCGGTTAGAGCCTTGATGCCGGGTTCGGTGAGAGTGATCTTGATGTGGGCGCGGTCGGGGCGTTGGTGGTGGACTTCGAGGCGTAGGGCGTCGTAGAGCTTGCGCTGCATGCGTTCGGGCGCGGCGGTGATGTTGAGCCCTTCGAGGAGGGGTACGGCGTCGAGGAGGTCGATGTCGTGCGTGGGTTGGGTGTTCAGGGTCTTCTCCAGTTCGTCGAGCTTGTCGGCGGCTTTGGCGCGTTCGGTTTCGAGGGCGTCGAAGCGTCGGCGGATCCGCTCGGTGAACGCACGGTCGTCGGAGTCGGCGGTTTCGAGTTGAGCCAGAAGTCGGTCCTGGCGCGCGGTGAGGTCGATGATGCTGTCCTGCAGGTTGGCGGCGCGTTGGGTGTCGCTGGCAGCCTTCGCGCTGGGCGCGGCCTCGATGCCGGCCCGGTAGTACGCGAGCCGGTCAGGACCGAAGACGCGCTCCGCCAAGATGGTGCCGACACCGTCGAGGAGCGCGTCTTCACGCACGTAGATCGACTTGGGGTGGCCGCCGTACCGGCTGAGCTGGTCGGCGTTGTTGTTGGCGGGGTAGCAGGAGTAATACGCGCGGCCGTGGCGGGTCTTGCCGAACATGCGTTGTCCGCAGTCGCCGCACCGCACGTAGGAACGAAGCACGTAACTGCGACGCGCTTGCGGGTGGCCCGTGTTGACGCCGGGTTCGGATCGTGAGCCGCGGCGTCGCCCGGAGATGGCCGCGACCGCGTCGAATGTCTCGCGGGTGATCAGCGCCTCGTGAGTGGCCTCCGATGACCACACCCAGGCATCGGGCGGGTTGTGGCGTCCGCCGGATTTGGTGGCGCGGCGGTTCCACACCATGAAGCCGGTGTACTTCGGGTTGGTGAGAATCTCCCGGACCGAGGAGCCGGACCAGGTCCCGCGCCGCCGCCTGGCGCTGGTGGGCTCTGGCGGCGGGTAGAGCTGGTGGTCGGTGTTGAGTCGCTTGGCGATCGCGTCGTACCCGAGTTGCTCGGCAAGTCGCCAAGCGAAGATCAGCGCCACGACCGGTGCACGCGCGGGGTCGGGGACCAGGCGCGTCTTGGTGGCGCCTTCGGCGGCTTTGGCGGGTACGGGGTGGTCGACCTTGTGGGCGGTGTAGCCATACGGGGGTTTGCCGATGTTCCAACCCTGGTCGGTGTGGACCTTGAACCCGTCCCAAGATCGTTCGAGCATGTCGGCGACGTACCACTCAGCCACGCCCTGCTTGATGCGGCGGGTGAGCAGCCCAGTGGAGCGTTTGCCGCGGAGGTCGATCGGTTCGTCGGCGGCGCACAGCCGCACCCCGTGGCGTTCGAGATTGTGTTCGATGCGTGTGCCGATGTAGGTGCGTCGGGCGATGCGGTCGATCGACTCGCAGATCACCGCTGTGAAGCGGCGGCCCGGATGCTCTGCCTCGGCGAGCAGGTCGGCGATGCCGCCGTCTCGGGGGAGGGGCACGTTGAGGTTTTCGTGGGCTCGGCTGTGGCTGCGGCGTTCGAGGTCGGTGCGGCCCGACTCGATGTCCCAGAACCAGGCGGTGATCTCCCAGCCGGGCGGCAGCGCGGCCTCGCAGTTGCCGAGTTGCCGCGGTAGGGACAGCGTCGGGTCCTGCTGGTCGTCGGTGGATACACGGCCGAGGAACGCCACGCGGACCTGTGTCTGATACTCGGCCGGGCCAGGGCTCGACGATCTGGGCGACGCCCGGAACACCGCCCCGACCGGCGGGAACGTGGGTGATGGTTCAGTCATTGGTGTCGTAGCTCCAGGTGAGAAGCGGGAGTTGCCCCAGCACACGCGATCGTGCGCCCGGGCGGGAGCCGGGTGGGCTGGGACCCTGTCTCATGCCGCCCGGCCTCCGGACTCGTTGTAGCGCTGACGCTGACGGTGTTGCTCGATCTGCCACTCCAATACCTCCTTGATCGCCTCTAGCTGAACCTCGGCGAGGCGGTCTGCCTCCACACCGTGGACGGCGACAACCTCCACCGAGATGGACAACCGGCGGGAACCGGCCCGACATCGGGCCGGTTGCTTCTCCGCCGGCGGTACGCGATGGTCTCCACTTCCCGCCGTGATCGGCCTCCAACAGACTCGGCTGCTATGTGAGCGGCGCTGCCGAGCAGCCCTCCACCTGTCGGCGCAAGACCGCTAGGTCTTCGCTGCACGGTCCATGGACGCTCGGTTCACCGCAAACGTCAAGTCGACTGCGCCCAGATTCTTGACGGTGGCAGGAACTGGTCGCGACGACTTGATGTGGTGGTCCTCGACTTTTCCGGAAGCACGCTCATCAGCCGGTGCGGACCCATTCGATTCGGACGGCGACATGGTCAGCTAACGCGCAAGTCACCCGGCTCACCCCGTTTTTGGGAGTCTCGCCGAAAGCTACTGAAGGTCAGACGCCACTGAAGTGTGGACCAAAGTGTTGTGACGTCCCGCCGCATCCATGAACACTGTGTTCGTTGCCTGCGCGTCGGGGAAGCCTCAGAACACTGGGGCCGAGGGCCCCGCCACCTGCAGAGCGCACAATCTGGAAGATCTGCAGGTGTGATCTCGATGGAGGGAGGATCGTGCCGATTGACCGCGCTCTCTTGCGCCGCGCCGACTTGTCCAACGCCGTAGCGCGCGAGCTGTCGTCACGCAACCGACTGTTGCCCCGCCGCTGGGACCATGCGGCGCTCGCCTCGGACCCGTCTTCGGTAGAGAACTGGCTGCGTCCTCAGCTGCGACGAGGCCCCTCCGATAGAGACGCGAGCGTGGTGTTTGCGGACAAGGGGTGGCGGGGGGCACGGCCCCTGCACGTCATGACTCTCGAGGACAGGGTGTTGTACAGGGCTCTGGTTGACCTCATCAGCGATGCGCTGCCGGAACGGCTGCACAGTCGGGTGCCGATCGAACAGTTTCGGAAGGCGCCACTCGAGGTGTCGGGAGTGGAGTACATCAGCAAGACTGACGTGACCGCCTATTACGAGTTCGTTGACCACGAGCTGCTGTGCGCTGAGCTGATCGCTCAGACTGGCGACGAGATGGCTGTAGCCGCGCTGGCCGTCCTGCTGGCTTCGGTCCTCGGCCGTCGAGTCGGACTGCCGCAAGTGCACCCCGCCAGCGACGTCTTGGGCGACACCTACATCGACCCAGTTCGCAGGCGCCTGCTGCGCCGGGGCCACGCCGTGTTTGCTTACTCGGACGATTTCCGCATCGCTTCTCCTTCGCTCGGCGACGCCCGCGCTTCGTTGGAGGCGTGCGCGATGGAGGTACGCGCCCTCGGCTTGGTGCTCAACGAACGCAAGACCTACACCTATGGCGCGGAAAACTACCGGCGTTCCCTGACGTCATTCGCCGACGCGGAGCAGCGCCTGTTCGCCGATGGTGAGCCGTCCGACTCATTCGGCGGCCTGGGATTCCTGGACCCGGACTACGGCGACGAGGACGGTGACGGCGCGGCGCCGTTGACGCTGGGTGCTTTGCCGCTGGACAGCAGCGTCGATGACGACGAAGCGTTCGCCACGGACGCCGACGAGGTCTCCGGAGCCGTAGACCCGCGACGACTACGCGCTGCACAGAGGGCGTGGGAACTGTGGGAGAGGGAGGACGAATCCGAGGAGACACAGGCTGGCCAGGACGCTGCGATCACTCAGTCTCTGCTCGGCCGCGCATTGCCGACGCTTGGAGCAGCCAGCGACACTCGTCCGTTGGAATCGTTGTCCGAGCTGCTCCGTTTCGAGCCCGCCCTCACGCCGCAGGCAGTCGCGTACGTCGATGCATACGGGCAGAACAGCCCGCGCGCGCGTGCCGGTTTACGTAGGGCGCTCGACGACGTTGTGAGCGGTAACATCCTCAGCGCCTGGCAGGGAATGTGGCTCGCGCAGGCTGCTGGCGGTGTGCGGCGTTCACGGCGCGCGCACCGTTACGAAGACTGGCTCGTCCAGTGCACCGCCGATGGCCACGATGGCCACGATGGCCTCGCGGCCACCGCCGCGGCCGCCTTGGGGCGGATCGGGCGAGGCGATCCCGACATGGTCGCAGCCGCCGTCGAGCGGGTTGGCCCGGAATGGCGGCGCCTGGCGTTCTGGGGCTTGATTGGTCTTGACCGCGCGAGGGCGGAAGACACCGCCGATGACGAGTTGGACCGGCTTCTGCTCGCCGTGGCGGCTGCACAGTGACCACACCGGTCCCGCAGGTCCTATCTGCTGAAGCTGAGGCGGCGTCGGCGCTCTTGTTCCGCACCCTTGGCGCTCACCGCGCCGCGGTCGCGGCCCTAAGACCACCGTCGCGTCCGCGACTGCGAGCCGCGCCATATGGCGATCCTGTTCAGGACAGGTGTCAAGCCACACTGGTCAGGCTGCTTTCTATCACCGAGGCGTTCGCGTCGGAGCTGTCGCGCGAGGTTGACCGAGCAGTCGCGCGCGGACGGAGCGCCACCGCCGCTAAGGTGGCAGACGAGGCTGTCATCCGCGGCACCAGCACGTGGCAAGAGCAAAAGAAGTCCTATAAGGACTGGCTCGGTGTGGACGAAGACTGGAAGGCAGTGGAGCGACTGGCTGAGGCGCGCAATGCCGTCGCTCACGGCCTCGGGAAGCTGACGAGGCGTCAGCTCCGGAGCGAGCAGAGTGTTAAGTCCAAGCTCAAGGGCGCGGGCATCACAGTAGACGACAACAGAGTCGTGCTCACCGACGACAGCCTCGCCGCGGCAGCCTCGGCATGCCGCGACTTCATAGAGAGACTTGACCTGGCAGTTCAAGCAAGAGCTTGACCAGGGGGTTGACGTATTGGTGGACACCCATCTGCCCCGATTCGTGGGTTGTCCAGGTGCGGTCGGAGCGTCGACTAACGGATTCCTAGGACAGTCACGTCGTCGACGAATCGCCGCCGCAGGTGTGTCTCTGCGTTCCTTCTAGCTGCATCCGAGTACCGGGTGTACGCGGGGGCGTTGTCGAGGTCCCTGATCGCAGTTCGCCACGCGTCGACGTCTCGTGGGTCGAGGGTCATTCCACCGGCAGCGACAGCTTCGGGAAGTCCTCCGAGATTGGACGTGATGGCCGGTACGGCGTGGAGCCCTGCTTCGATTACGACTCGTCCGAAGGCTTCCTCGACGAGCGAGGGAACCAGCAGCAGGCGGGCCCCGCGGTAGAGGCGGTCCATGGACAATTGGGGCGGCAGATGGGTGATGTTCGACAGGTCCGCGATGCGGTCGGGTGGCCGCCAGCCTTCGACCAACGTGAACGGTCGGTCCGGCATCGCCGCGGCGAGCTGGTGGACGACGTCGGACCCCTTTTCCGGCACCGGGTTAACCATCAGGATCGTGCGTCGGGTGACGTCCGGTTCGTTGACCGGCTCGGTCGGCGGTGCGAAGGGTGGGTAGAACGTCACGACTCGAGTACCCGCCGGTGCACGGCATCGGGAGGCGACGAACCGCGAGGTTGCGAGCGCGAAGCGTGGGCTGGCCCTCAGCGCATCCAGGCCGACGTCGGTGATCGAGTGAAGCCAGCCGACTGTTGTGACGTGCTCGGGTACGAGACGGAGAAGGTCTCCGGATCCTTCCTGGCTGCTGATCACTAGGTCGGGTGGGTCGTTGGCGATCACGTCGTTCAGTGCGGTAGCGATGCCGCATTGCGGTAACGCCAGACAGGCGACGCCTCGCCAGGCGTAGCGGAGGCAGTCGGGTTCGTTCCGTGGCTTGATGCCGAATTGGGCGAGCCGGTCTAGGAGCTGCCGGCGTTCGGAGCGGCCGGTCCGTGAATGCTCGTACCCGCCGATGTAGGTGACGCGGTAACCCTCCTGGACTAGCGCTTCGGCGAGCAGCCGCTGGGAGACTTCGGCTCCGCCGATGAAGATCGGCGGAGAGGGCCGGCGCCAAGCGAACAGGACGTGCACGCTATTCCTGCCGTGCGAAGTGGGCTCGCAGGTCTTCGGCGGCTTGTACGGGGCTGGTCACGTGTATCGCTGCGCCGCCGTGGGTTCGGAATGCGGTGCAGTTGTCGTGGTTGTCGTCGACGAGAACCGCGGAGTCGAATCCGAGGCCGCGGGTGGTCAGCCATGGTCCGAAGAACCGGGCGGGGTCTTCCGCTTTGAGTACGCCGAGGTCCGAGGACGACAACAGCCCGTCGGCGAACCGCAGGTCGCGGCGGTCTTTGGCGGCCTCGACGAAGCAGTCGGCGTTGTCGGTGGCGATCACAACATCGGCGCGAGCTCGCAGCACGTAGAGAGTGCGGGTGAGGTCGTCGGCGAGGGGCATGTTGCGGCAGTCGGCGAGGAGTCGCCGGGCGAGGAAGTCTTCTCCGGCGCGCCGGTCGAGTTGCACCTGGACCTGTTCGAGGACCTCGGTGGTCGTGATGCGGCCGCGCATCCAGGCGTCGATGAGTTGCCCGTCGCGGAACAGTTCGCCGGTGCGGTGGTCGATCTCGCGGTGGTACGGGTGGCGCTCGTTCCACAGGATGGTGTGCCAGAAGGGCGCGCGGGACAGTACGCCGTGCCAGTCGACGAAGATCACCCATCTGGACAGCGTCAGCTGCACGGTGGGTGATGCGTCAGGCGGCGAGGAGAAGTCCATAGGAGATGACCTGCTCGGTGGCATGGGATGTCAGCTCTTGAGGGGGCAGTGTCGCATCCAGGCCTACGACCTGTCGGGCGACGCACTGGGCCGGCGCGGCGAAGTACCGGTTGAAGTGGTGGTTGAAGTCGGCCCGTACCAGTAGGTCGGGGAAGCCGGGTCGGGTGGTCAACCGTTGTCGTACCGCCGCGGGTGACACGTCGAGGTGCAGGGTGAGGTCGGGACGGATCACCCCCGGTGTGTCCCGGATGATTTGACGCGCTCCGGGCAGGGCCTGGGTGTTGTGCAGCTGGTCGAGGGCGTACACGTGGGCAAGCAGCGTGTCGACCGACCGGTCGATGAGCACCAGGTCAGCACGCCGCGCCAGGCTTAGGATTCGGGCTCGAACCTGCTCGATGTCAAGGAGAAGCGCACTGCGTCGTGCTGGCTGGCGGTGTCGTAGGCGTCCCAAGGCGGCAGGGTCCGGCCGTGGGCGAGGTCGACGTAGCAGGGGATCGTGACTACGGTCCACTTGGTGCCGAGGGTGGCGGTGATGTCCTTCGCGAGGCTGGTCTTGCCGGCCAGGCAGGGACCTTCAAGGGCCAGGACGGGGGGTCGGTCGCGGTGTACGCGCATGATGCTCCTCCGCTCAGCGGGGCGTGGTGTCGTACCAGCCGCGCCAGAACCAGCGCGACCGCAGGAACAGCCGGGTGGTGAGCGGGTTCGTCCAGAAGATCATCTTCCAGGCGGGCCACTGCTCGTGCCGCCGCAGCGACGGGCACACCGGCACGTGGTCGAGGAACAGGGCGGGCTGGCCGATCTGGTCGCCGTGGCGGCACAGGCGGTGGTAGAAGTCGCTGTCTTCGGCCATGAACATTGACTCGTTGAATCCTCCGAGGGCGAAGAACACCTTGCGGGTGCAGAACATCGCGACGCCTTGGGCGATGTTGCGGCGGACGGCGTACCACTGCCACAGGCGGCACAGCGCCCGCACGCTGCGCTTGGACGGCCGGTACATCGGCCGCAGCGCGCCTCCAACGGCGCCGGCCGCAAGGGCATTGAGCACTTCGGTGATCGCGTTGTCAGGGATGGGGGTGTCGGCGTCGATGAATAACAGCCACTCGGCGTCCGCGTGGACCGCGCCGGTGTTGCGGGCAGCACCGATGCCGCGTCGCGGCTCGACCGTGACTGCCGCGCCGTGTCGGCGGGCGACCTCAGCGGTAGCGTCGGTGCTGCCGTTGTCTACGACGATCACCTCGACGCGGTCGTCATGGGCGGCATGGTGAATGGCCGCGAGGGTCCCTGGGAGGTAGTTCTCCTCGTTGTAGGCGGGGATCACGATGCTCAGCGTCGGGTTCATCGCGGCTCCCACAGCATCTCCGCGGGCCGGTAACTGCCGCCTCGTTCGACGGCGTGGGCGGTTAGTTCGGCCCGCCAGTCCCGGCCATCGGGCCACAACATCGCGGCCTGCGACCCGTAGCAGGCGATGGCGGACCACTTGCGCTCCCACGTCACGTGCGCCGCATAGTGCGGGTATGGGCGGCCGTGGATGGCGTTGTCCGGGCGGCGGATGGCGTGGGGAAGGTCTTCCCACAGCATCAACCGTGCCCCGACCCGGGACGTCGCCTCGACGACAGCCTGGTGGGTCAGACGGTGGTCGACATGCCCACCGATGGCGGCGCAGGTCAACACCAGCGGAGGTCGGCGACGGACACACAGTTCGGTGATCGTCGCGACGAGCTTCGTGCTTAGCTCGGGCTCGGCCGGGAGTTCTGCAAACACCGAGCGCTCGTTCTCGCACAACCAGCCGCCGTCGGTGTTCCGCCGGTAGATCGCGTCGAGAAACCCGTGGTGGTGCGTGACCACGCCCAGTGCCTCGGCGGCGGCGATGTCTTCGGCCCGGCGGTGCCGTACCGCATCAGCGCCTAGGCCGCACAGCCGGTGAAACGTACGCGCTGCCGGCGAGAGTTCACCCGCGGGGTCTCCGGCAAACAAGGTATGCAGCTCGACATATCGTGAGGTGGCGGCGTGGTCGGCCAGGTACGCGCCGATGGACAACACCGCGTCGTCAAGATGCGGCGAAACGACCAGGACGGTCGCCCTGTTCGTGCCGGCGATCTTCTTGCCGGGCCGGTGGGGGCGCGGGTTCTCCATGGCGCTCACCGGCTCTCCGCGGCGAGGGTGTAGAGCGCCCATGCCGCGATCCCGGCCGACACCATGACCCAGGCTGCCGCCTTCGTGGAGAATGCGCGGACGGCGATGCGGAGGACCGAGACCTGACCCTTCGCGATTTTCAGGTCGGACCAGGCGCGGAGGCATCGTTCCCAGGCGCGCCCTGTGAGAAGGCCCAGGGCGAGCGCGGTAAACGTCAACGTGGACATGGTGGCCAGATGCATCGCAGGGCTCCGGAGTCGCAGGGGTTCGGGTGGGTACGCAACGGTGGGTCCGGCTACGCATTAGGGATCTCCGATAGCTCGGATGGCCGGGAGTGCCATGGTGATGCAGGGATCGGGGTGGTACGCCGGGTCGGGTGCGGCGTGGCCAAGGCCAGCCGGGGTGAGGGGCAGAGCCAGCCCGCGAGGGCGCCGTGCTGGTCGACATGGGTGCAGCCCACGTCGGTGTAGCGGACTGCGTTCCCGCAGTTGGTGCAGACCACCGAGCCGGCGGAGGTCCTGGGGGAAGCGTTCTCAGTCATGGCGCTGCCACCACGTCTCGGGCCTCGCCGCTGGCTCGACCTCATGCCGCCACGCCGGGTGCCAGTCGCCGCGCTCGTCAATCTCGACGCGGACGAACGCGGCCACGAGCATCGCGTGGGAATCCAGCGGGTTGGTGTGTCGCCAGCGCAGCCGTTCCTCGTGCGACACCAGTGCTGGTCGCTTCAACGCGAATGCCGCACGTACCAGCGCCTTGAGCAGTAGGTCGCGTTCGATCGGCTTGGCCGGTACGTCGGCGTGCCCGCCGACGGAACCACACGAGTACCTGCGGAAGCCGTCCAGACGCTGTACCGCCACCAGCAGATGGCACGAGCGGTGCCACAACATCCCACGCAGCAGCCACGGGTCACGTGCCGTCGGACGGTCCCACCGATCGACCGATCTACCGGCGGCTGGCGCTTTGGCTACGAGGCTTGTGCGTCGGGTGTCGCGTGCCACGGTGATGGGACCACCGGTTTGCCACGAGCTTGGGACCGGCTCGGGCTCGGGTCGCGGGCCGTGTGGTGATGGTGGCCTACCGGCTGGCGGTGGTCAACTTTCGGGTCGGGCTG
>JBOGDF010000029.1:0-25215 GCA_050701635.1 Micromonosporaceae bacterium
GGTCAGGTCAGGCCGACGGCGTCGGCGCTGGCGTCCCACAGCCGGTGGGCGAGCCGCGGATCGCGGGACGCTCGGGGCGGTTCGACGGCGCGCTGCCGGCGGTAGTACCGGCCGGACTCCGGGTCGGCGGCGTCGGCGAGCCACACCAGGGTGTCCGCTCCCTGCTCCGGCGTGAGGAAGATCGGTAGCCGCATCCCGAGCCGGTACACCGGGTTGCCCCGGCCGAACCCGGTGCTCACGTTCCCCGGATGAAAGCTGCTGGTCACGACGCCGCGGCCGGCCCAGCGCCGCGCCGCCTCCGCGGTGAACATGATGTTCGCCTGCTTGCTCGACCCGTACGCCCGCCACCGGTGGTACGCGTGCCGCGCCCCTGACAGGTCGTCGGGATCCAAATCCCCGAGCCGGGCCGCGCTGGACGCGGTGCTGATCACCCGGGCGCCCGGCGGCAGGCTGTCCAGCAGCAGGTGGCTGAGCAGGAACCCGGCGAGATGGTTGACCTGGATGGTCAGCTCGAACCCGTCCACTGTGGCCGACCGGTGGTGCGACATCAGCCCGGCGTTGTTGGCCAGTACGTCGATCCGTGGGTACGCCTCCCGCAGCTTCTTGCCGAGCGCGCGTACCTCGTCGAGCACCGCGAAGTCGGCACGGTAGGCGTCGGGAGTACGCCCGCCGGCCTCGCGTACCCGGTCCACCGCGGCGCCGAGCCGCTCCGGATCCCGCCCGACCAGCACCACGTGATGGCCCCGGCTCGCCAGCACCTCCGCGGCGGCGAGTCCGATCCCTGAGCTCGACCCGGTGATCACCGTGACCGGAGACGAAGCCGGCCCCGAAACCCGGTCACGCGCGGGCTCCGGAATCCCTTCGCCTGCGGCCGGAACGCCGGCCCGCGCGGGCTCCGGAGTGCCGGCGGGGCCGGTGAGATCTCCCACAGCCTGGCGCCCCTTCTCGTGGTTAGCTGACATCACCCAGATACTCGCCGGTAACGGTCATCCTGCCGGAACGGAGCCTGATATGCCCACTGTTGCCCGTGCACGACGTTCCTGTCTCGCGGTGCCCGGTTCGAGTACGAAGATGCTCGGCAAGGCCCAGGGACTGCCCGCCGACCAGGTGTTCCTCGACCTGGAGGACTCGGTCGCGCCGCTGGCGAAGGAGGAGGCGCGCAAGAACGTGGTCGCCGCCCTCAACGACGGTGACTGGACGGGCAAGGTACGGGTGGTACGCGTCAACGACCTCACCACACAGTGGACGTACCGGGACGTGATCGAGATCGTGGAGGGCGCCGGCGCCAACCTCGACTGCATCATGCTGCCGAAGGTGCAGACCGCGGCGCAGGTGCAGTGGCTGGACATGCTGCTCACCCAGATCGAGAAGACCAACGGCCTCGAGGTGGGCCGGATCGGGATCGAGGCGCAGATCGAGAACGCGCTCGGGCTGGTCAACGTGGACGCGATCGCCACCGCGTCGCCGCGTACCGAGACGATCATCTTCGGGCCCGCCGACTTCATGGCCTCGATCAACATGAAGTCGCTGGTGGTGGGGGAGCAGCCGCCCGGGTACGACATCGGCGACGCGTACCACTACATCCTGATGCGGATCCTGATGGCGGCACGGGCGAACGACCTGCAGGCGATCGACGGCCCGTACCTGCAGATCCGCGACGTGGACGGCTTCCGCCGGGTGGCGGGCCGGTCCGCGGCGCTGGGCCTGGACGGCAAGTGGGTGCTGCACCCGGGGCAGATCGACGTGGCCAACGAGGTCTACTCGCCCACCCAGGAGGACTACGACCACGCCGAGCTGATCCTCGACGCGTACGACTACTACACCTCCGACGCCGGCGGGAAGCTGGGCGCGGTGATGTTGGGCGACGAGATGATCGACGAGGCGTCCCGCAAGATGGCGCTGGTGATCGCCGGCAAGGGACGCGCCGCCGGGATGCGGCGCAGCTCGACCTTCTCCCCGCCGGAGGGCTGACCCGCTGGGGGCCTGTCGCCGGGCTCGGTAGTCATCCGGACCGAACCTGGAAGGGGCGGCCGAACATCAGAGTGGGTTGAGGCGGGCCTTGAGCAGGCAGAACTCATTGCCTTCGGGGTCGGCCAGGACATGCCACGGCTCCTGCCCGGTCTGGCCGATGTCGGCCGGGCGCGCACCGAGCTTCAGAAGGCGTTCGAGCTCGGCGTCCTGATCGCGGTCGGTGGCGTTGACGTCGATGTGCAGCCGGGATTTCCCCGTCTCCGGCTCATCCCTGGGACTGAGGATGATCGTCGGCTGCGGACCACCGAACCCTTCGCGCGGCCCGATCTCCACCGAGCCGTCGTCCTCGCGATCGAGCACGACGAAGTCCAAGACCTCGCACCAGAACCGCGCCAGCAGCTCAGCGTCGCGGCAACCGAGCACGAGCTCACTGATACGACATGCCATGAACGAAACCTGCTCTCAGCCTGGGAACTGCCGGGGAGGCGAAACGATTTCAGGTCAGTAGCTGCTGGAGGAGTCCAGGCTGATCGCGAAGATCGCGACCACCACGTAGAACGCGATCACCAGGCAGAAGATGCCGAACGCGATCCAGCCGACGATGATCCCGGCCAGCGCCAGCCCTTCGCCTTCCTCGCCGGTCTCCTTGATCTGGTTACGCGAGACGTGACCTAGGATCGCGCCCACTGCGCCCACCGGCATGCAGAAGAACAACGACACCAGCGAGACCACCAACGAGGCGACGGCCATGCCGTTGTTGCCTCGGGGCGCCTGATACTGGCCCATGTACGGCGAGTAGGCGGGTGGCCCGCTGGCGTACCCCCCGGGGTACTCGGGCGGCGGCGGCGGTGCGGGATAGGACACTGGTCCTCCTGGCTCGTGACGTCGCGCCGAGTGTACGCATTCCGAGCCACGCCGTTGTGTCAGGTATTTTGCTCGCTACCGAGAGAGAGGGCAGGATCGCAGCATGGTCACCACACCCAAGATGCCGACTGCCTCGAACCGCGACCTCCAGGGCTCGGCATCGCCGCCGGCCGGGCAGGCTCCGGAGGACGACTCTCCCGCCGAACGGGAGTTCCCACAGTCCGTTTCGGATCGGCTGGACGGCAAGGTCGCGCTGGTGACCGGCGCCGGCAGCGCCGACGGCATCGGGTTCGCCATCGCCCGCCGGCTGCGGGGTCTGGGCGCCACCGTGGCGGTGGTCTCCACCACCCGGCGGATCCACGAGCGCGCGGGTGAGCTGGACGCCACCGGTTTCGTCGCCGACCTCACCGACGAGTCGGAGGTGGGCGCACTGGGCGACGCCCTGGTCGATCAGTTCGGCGGGGTGGACGTGGTGGTGAACAACGCCGGCCTGGCGAGCAAGACCAGCCCGGAGGTGTTCCGCCCGGTGGCGCAGTTGGGCCTCGACGAGTGGCGCGCGGAGATCGATCGCAACCTGACCACCGGCTTCCTGGTGTCGCGGATGTTCGTGGAAGGGATGGCCGAGCGGGGCTGGGGCCGCGTGGTCAACATCGCCGCCACCGCCGGCCCGGTGAACGCGATGCCGACCGAGGCGGCGTACGCGGCCGCGAAGGCCGGCGTGGTGGGGCTCACCCGGGCGCTGGCGATGGAGCTGATCGCCGACGGCGTGACGGTCAACGCGGTAGCGCCCGGGATCGTACACACCGGATCGTCGACACTCTCCGAGCTCAAGCAGGGGCTGGAGACCCCGATGGGCCGCCCCGGCACTCCGGACGAGATCGCCGCGGTGGTGTCTTTCCTGTGTACGCCGGCCGCGTCGTACGTCACCGGCCAGATCGTCGTGGTCGACGGCGGCAACAGCGTCCGTGAGGCTCGTTACCGCTAGCCGGGGCGTCAGGGGCTAGCGTGTAGTTGTTCACAGCCTGAACGGCTGTTCAGGCGTACGGCCGACGGCGATACTGGCCGGTAACTTTTGCTTGCCAGGACCGCGCTGACTTGGGACCGCGCTGACTTTGGACCGCGCTGAGGAGCAGACATGGCCCGCCTTGCCGTCACTCACGGCCTGACCGACATCCAGCAGGAGATCCTGTCCACGGTACGCACGTTCGTGGACAAGGAGATCATCCCGAACGCGCAGCGGCTGGAGCATGCCGACGAGTACCCCACCGACATCCTCGAGGGGATGAAGGAGATGGGGCTGTTCGGGCTGACCATCGCCGAGGAGTACGGCGGCCTGGGCGAATCGCTGCTCACGTACGCCCTCGTGGTGGAGGAGCTGTCCCGGGGCTGGATGAGCGTCTCCGGGATCGTGAACACCCACTTCATCGTGGCGTACCTGATCTCGCAGCACGGCTCCGACGAGCAGAAGCAGCGGCTGCTGCCGAAGATGGCCACGGGTGAGGCGCGCGGCGCGTTCTCGATGTCCGAGCCCGGCTGTGGTTCCGACGTGGCGGCGATCCGCGCCAAGGCGGTCCCGGACGGCGGGGACTACGTGCTCAACGGCCAGAAGATGTGGCTCACCAACGGCGGCCAGTCGGCGATCGTGGCGACCCTGATGAAGACCGACACCGGCGCCGACTCGGTCTACAAGAACATGACCACGTTCCTGCTGGAGAAGGAGTCGGGCTTCGGCGAGACCGCGCCCGGGCTGACCATCCCCGGCAAGATCGACAAGATGGGCTACAAGGGTGTCGAGACCACCGAGATGATCCTGGAGGACCACCGGGTGCCCGCCTCCGCGGTGCTCGGTGGCCCGGAGGTCGGCGTCGGTCGCGGCTTCTACCAGATGATGGACGGCATCGAGGTCGGCCGGGTCAACGTGGCGGCCCGCGCCTGCGGCATCATGGTCCGCGCGTTCGAGCTGGCGGCGGCGTACGCCCAGCAGCGGGAGACCTTCGGCAGCAAGCTGGCCGGGCACCAGGCGATCGCCTTCAAGCTCGCCGAGATGGGTACGAAGATCGAGGCCGCGCACGCGCTGATGGTCAACGCCGCCCGGCTCAAGGACTCCGGTGAGCGCAACGACGTCGAGGCCGGGATGGCGAAGCTGCTCGCCAGCGAATACTGCGCCGAGGTGACCCAGGAGTCGTTCCGGATCCACGGCGGCTACGGCTACTCCAAGGAGTACGAGATCGAGCGGCTGATGCGGGAAGCCCCGTTCCTGCTGATCGGCGAGGGCACGTCGGAGATCCAGAAGACGATCATCAGCCGCGGCCTGCTCAAGGAGTACAAGCTCTAGCCGGGCGTACCTCCGGGTCGCCGCCTTTAGTCCGGCGCGTCGACCAGTGGGAACGGCGGTTTGCCGGTGCCGGTGATCCGGTAGCGGCCCCAGGGGTCGGGATCGGACAGGTCGCCGGTCGCGGCGCCGTGTGGCGTACGGATCGTGGCCGGTGTCCTGCGGCCCGCCGCCAGGGTGTCGAGCGCCGGGTCGGCGGCGATCCGCCCGTACCAGTGGAAGCGTCCGTCGATCGGCTGGAACTGCCCGCGCAGCGTCACCTCCACGGCGAGCTCGGTCGCCGCGACGCGCAGCGTCGCGTCGCCCTGGTAGCCGTCCTCGTCGAGCATCCGTTCTCTCCTTGTGCTGTGCCGCGGTCGGGCGGTCCTGGTCAGTTCTCGCGGCGGAGCAGGACCACCTTGTTGAGATCGAGTGGTTGGTTGGGGTCGATCACGACGCCGTGTGTGCGGGTGATGCCGTCGATCGCGGACCAGATCAGCTGAGTCAGGTACTCCACCACGCTGGCCCGACTCATCGAGCGGCGTTCCAGCCACCACTCGCCGGTGTTCTGCACCATGCCGACGAGCCCGTACGCCCACGGCTCGGCGGCGCCGGAGTCCATGTTGAGGCTGCGCAGGTAATCGCCGAGCAGCATGGCGAGCGCGGCCGCCACCACCTCCTTGTCCTGGGCGACGATGTCGGAATCGACGGGCCGGTCGGCGAACGAGCGGCGGGCCAGGAGCCGGTAGACGTTGGGGTGTTCCTCGATCGCGGAGAAGAACGCGTCGAGGCTCTTGCGGATCCGCGGCAGCGGGGCCTCCTCGCTGTTCATCGCGGGGATCAGCCGGTCGAAGAGCAGCTCGGTGCCGTACTCGCCGATCGCTACGAACAGCTCGGCCTTGTCGGTGAAGTGGCGGTAGAGCACCGGTTTGGTGACGCCGGCTTCGGCGGCGATCTCCTCGATCCCGACCCCGGGGCCGTGTGCGTCGAGCGCACGTACCGCCGCCTCGGTGAGCTCCCGGCGCCGGGCCGCGCGGTGCGCGGTCCACCGGTCCCGCCGCGCGTCCGGAGCGCGCGAGGCCGGCGCCTGACCGCGGCGGGTACGGGTGCTGTCGGACGGCGGCGGCGGGGGCTGGTCCGCCTTGACAAGCCTTGGCATGGCACAGATGCTACCTGTAGTAACCGTTACCGCAAGTAACATGTGCCGACGTCACGACGGGAGTTCACGCCCATGAGCCGCGCACTGCAGATCGCGAAGGTCGCCGACCGGGAGAAGACCGCCGACCGGCTGCTCCGATCCTCGGCGGCGAAGTCGTACGACCCCGACGTCGACATCGACTGGGCGGCGCCGCTCGCGGTGGACAAGATCTACCAACCTGAGCACCGGATCTCGCTGTACGGCACTCCGCTGTGGGACCGGCTAACGCCTGAACAGCGCGTCGAGCTGGGCAAACACGAAGTCGCGAGCGTGGCCAGCGTCGGGCTGTGGTTCGAGATCCTGCTGATGAGGCTGCTGCTCAAGGAGGTCTACCGGGCGGACCCGACGAGCCGGCACGCCCAGTACGCGTTGACCGAGGTCGCCGACGAGTGCCGGCACATCACGATGTTCGCGCGCGCCATCGAGCGGCTCGGGGTGCCGGCGTACGGGCCGCCGCGGGCGTTGCACCGGCTGGCGCGGGTGTTCCCGCACATCGCGTACGGGCCGGCGGCGTACGGGGCGATCCTGGTCGCCGAGGAGACGCTGGACCGGTTGCAGCGCGAGGCGATGGTCGACGAGGGGCTGCAGCCGTTGATCCGGATGGTGAACCGGATCCACGTGCTGGAGGAGGCCCGCCACGTCACGTTCGCCCGCCAGGAGGTGGTCCGCGGCATGGCATCGCTGCGCGGCCCAGAGCCGGCTTACCAGCGGTGGCTGATCGCGGTGATCTCCTTCTGTGTGATGCGCAGCCTGATCAATCCCCGGGTCTACCTGGCGGTCGGCCTGGATCCCCGCGAGGCGCGGCGGGCCGCGCTGGGCAACCCGCACTACCAGGAGACGATCCGGTGGTCGGGGGAGCGGATCATGCCCTTCCTCACGGAGGCGGGGCTGGTCGGCGCGCCGGGGATGCGCTGGTGGCGCCGCTCCTTCCTGCTGCCCTCCGGCGCCGCTGACTCCGACGGCGTCACCGGCTAGGGCGGCACCGCCGGCTAGGGCGGCACCGCCGGCTCGGGCAGTGCCTCCGGCTCGGGCAGTGCCTCCGGCTCGGGCAGTGCCGCCGGCTCCGGCTGTGTCACAGCAGCGTGAGCTGTCGCGGCTCGTCGCCCGGCGGTGGTCCGCGCCCAGACGATGTGGCGGCGGACTCCGCCTGGCGTACCTGCCAGGAACTGGGGCGGGACAGCCCGTGCCGGCGCGCGGCCTGCCGCACCCGTGCGGCCACCTGGCGCTGGTAGCTGTCGGGGGAGTACGCGCCGCGCCGGTAGAGCTGCTCGTACCCCTCGACGAGCTCCGGCCGGGTACGGCGCAGCCAGCCCATATACCACTCCCGCGCGCCGGTACGCAGGTGCAACGGCAGCGGTGTCACGCTGCGCGCCCCGGCCGCCGCGATCGCCGCCACCGTACGGTCGATCTGCTCGGGTGTGTCGGTCAGCCCGGGCAGGATCGGCGCCATCAGGACGCCGCACGCGAACCCGGCGTCGACCAGTGCGCGCACCGCGTCGAGCCGGCGGCGCGGGCTCGGGGTGCCCGGCTCCACGGAGCGCCAGAGCTGCTCGTCAACGAATCCGATCGACATCGCGACGCCGACCTTCGTCGCCTCGGCGGCCCGCCGCAGCAGCGGAATGTCGCGCACGATCAGCGTGCCCTTGGTGAGGATCGAGAACGGATTGGCGTGATCGCGCAGCGCCTCGATGATCCGCGGCATCAGCTGGTAGCGGCCCTCGGCACGCTGGTAGCAGTCGACGTTCGTACCCATCGCGATGTGATCGCCGGACCAGCGCGGGGCCGCCAGCTCCGTACGCAGCAGCTCAGGGGCGTTGACCTTCACCACGACGCGGGAGTCAAAATCCCGGCCGGCGTCCAGGTCGAGGTAGGTGTGCGAATTCCGAGCGAAGCAGTTATGGCTCACCACACCGTTGGCGATGAAGTCTCCGGTGCCCGTGGTGATGTCGTACATCGGAAGCGCGATGCCGAGCTCCTCGATGGAGACCACCTGCAGCGGCGCGTTGTGCTTGATCGCCCGCCCTTCGATGGAACGTTTTCGTCTGATCGCCGGATCAGTGGTGAGGAAGAATCGCAGCTGCTCTCTGGTGCCGCCGAGCAGCCGTACATGACACAACCCGTCCGCGTGCCGGGTCGGCTCGACGACGAAGCGGAAGCCGAGGCTGCCGAGTGCTGCGGTGACGTGCGCGATGATGTGCGGGTCGATGTGGGCGATCCGCAGCGAGTCGCTGCAGCTGCCCTCGGCGTCGAAGATCCCCGCGAGAAACCCCTTCTGCCAGTCGGCGTCGTCCTCGCTCGGCCAGGCAATCAGCCTTCTCACCGCGTCGACCGCGTCGCGGGCCGATGCGCGGATCGCTGAGATCGCTCGACGGCGGGGACGCGGGGCTTGGAATTCGAACCTGGTGGTGTGGACTCCGTAACCCGACAGGTATCGCTGGGTCCGGTCCAGACCCTCCGCGTCGATCAGCGCGAGGCGGAAGCGATGGACGTCTCCGTGGACGCGCCCGGGCCGATCGTACGAGTAGGAGCCGACGTGGCCGTCGCCCCGCATCATCCCGCACAGGTAGCCACGTCGGTAGGCCGCGGAGTCTTTGGGCGGCTCGGCGAAGCAACCCGTACCCATCAGCTTGTTGTTGATCGTCAGGTATGGCCGCCGGCCCGAGCCGCTCATCGCACCGGTGACGAATTTCCAGCCCCGATCGGTGAGAAACCGGTGGTCACCACTCGCGATCAAGCTCGTCCCGTCGGCGAGGATCAGCCGGTACGCGGGCTTGACCGTCGACCAGTGGGCGAGGACCTTCGTGGTGACGTAGCGGCGGTAGGCGCCGACGGTCGTCGTCCCGTAGACCTCATCGCCCACGCGTATCTCTGACAACGCTTTCGTGCGCCCGTCGGCCAGCAGGATCGGGGTAGCGCCTGACAGGCAGTAAACGCAGGCATGAGAGCAGCCCCGGTACGGGTTGATGGTCCACTGAAACGGCACCTGAGAACCGCCGGGCACCTTGTTGATGATCGACTTGGCGCGGATCTCGAAGAACGTGATGCCGCGGAACCCGGGAGTGTCGAACCGCCGGACCGTCGCCCCGGCCAGCCCCAGCGGCAGCTCGGGCGCCGGGTCGGTCTCCGAGCTCAGACTCAGGTTGTCCCACCGCACTCATGCAGTCGAACATATGTTCGAGCCAACGTCAACCCGATCCGGCGGTGTGGACGGTGGACAGACCGAGCCAGGACGCCAGGGCTTCGAGCTCGGCGTACACCGCGGCGGTGGTCTCGCGGCTGAAGCGGACGTCCTGGTGGATGGCGTGCACCCGCAGGATCGACTGCTTGCGGCCGGCCGTGGCGTCCACCTTGCCGACGAGCCGGTCGTGATGCAGTACGGGGAGCGCGAAGTATCCCCAGCGCCGCTTCGGCTTCGGTACGTACATCTCGAGCTTGTATTCGAAGTCGAACAGCTCGAGGGCGCGGGTACGGTCATGGACCAGCCGATCGAACGGCGACAGCAGCGCCGTACGCCCGGCGTACGGCTGGCCGAGCGCGGCGGGGTCGACGCGCCAGGCGCCGGACGTACCCTCCACCTCCGCCGGCTCACCGGCATCGCGGACGTACGACGGGCGGGCGATGCCGAGGGAACGCAGCCGTCGCTCGTCGCGCGTTCTCGCGGCTTCGGCCGCGGGCACGACCGGCGTGCCGGCGGGGTAGACCCGCTCGGCCAGGTCCCACAGGCGCTGCCGTCCCTTGCGACCGGAGATCGCGATCTCGCCGCGTGCGACCAGGAACTCCAGCAGCTGCGTGACGTTGCGGTTGTTGGTCCACCCGGTCGACGGCCAGGGCACCTGGCTGCGGTCGGGAATGTCGCGGGAGAGCAGCGGGCCGGACTCGCGCAGCAGGTCGAGCACGTACCGGCGGAAAGAGTCGTTGGCCCGCAGCCAGTCCCGGCGCAGCGCATCGTCGCCCGGCCACCCCGCCATGTCGGCGAGGTAGAGCCCGAGATCGGCCATCGGCCGCACCATGGCGCGGTGCTCGTACAGGGTGCGGTCCTGCTCCAGCGCCCGCTGCAGATGGGCCGGCTGGTACGCCGCGCTGAGCCGCCCCCACGCGACGAGGTCCGCGCTGGGCGCCACCGCGGCGGTGGGGTCCAGCTGCAGGAACCCCAGCTGGTTCACCACCGTCAGCAGGTCGGCCGGCCGTGGCGCATCGAGCAGCTGGGCGCGGATCGCGATCCGCCGGGCCGCAACGCGATCAAGCCGGTGGACATGCATGGTGCGAGCCTAGTGAGCGCCGCCACAGGGCTGCCGGCCTGGCCGATCCCCGCAAGAAGCCGGCTCGCCGTGAGAAGCCGGCTCGCCGTGAGAAGCTCGCCGCGCCGCTGAGCGCCGGAGCTGGAGACTTTGGCCACCAGGTGGTGGCCCGGCGCCGCGGCGGTGGGATCATGGAGCCGTGGACCCGATCTTCCTGTACGACGGCGACTGCTCGTTCTGCACCACGTGCGCGCGGTTCATCGAGCGCCGGATGCGTACCCGGGCGGCGGTCGTGGCGTGGCAGTTCGCGGACCTCGACAAGCTCGGCGTGACGCGGCAGCAGGCCGAGGAAGCGGTGCAGTGGATCGGCGACGACGGCCGGCTGGCGAGTGGGCCGGAGGCGATCGCCGTACTGCTCACCGACGCCGGGTCGTACTGGCGGCCGATGGGTTTCCTGCTCGGGTTGAAGCCGGTGCTGTGGCTGGCCTGGCCGGTCTACCGGCTGATCTCCCGCAACCGCCACCGGCTGCCGGGGGGCACCGCCGCCTGCTCCCTGCCGCAGGCCGAGCGGGACAAGCTGCGCCGCGCCGGCGCCGCCTAAGCCTCCGCCGCCAGCCCGGTGCGCTCCAGCCAGGACCAGCAACGGCGGCGGGCGGGCTCTCACCCACCGAGAGCCCGCCCGCTGTTTGGTGCCGTTACTCGGTGACCGCGCGGTACGCGTTCACCTCACCGTGTCCGTAGAAACCGTTGTTCGCGGTGCTGCCGTAGCAGTACGCGGTGAAGTCGCCGGGACCCGGCGGGATGTACAACCGGCCCTCGGGGCAGGCGGTCTCGTCCGCGGAGCTCTGCAGCGCGGCCGCGATCGCCCCCGGCGCCAGCCCGGGGTGTACCGAGGCGATCAGCGCCGCCACACCCGCCGCGTGCGGACCGGCCATCGACGTGCCCTGCTTGTAGCCCCAGCTACCGCCAGGCCAGGTCGTGGAGAGCACCCGCCCGTTGGGCTCGGTGCCGGGCTGGCGCGAGTCGCCGCCCGGTGCGGCCACCTCGACCACGCCGAGGCCGTACGAGGAGTAGAAGGACTTCGTACCGGTGGGGCCGGTGGCGGACACCGTGACCACGCCCGGCGCCTCGGCGGGCAGGTCGACGCAGGCGCCGTTGATCAGGCGCTCCTCCGGCGGCGCGGAGCCGTCGTTGGGGCTGCCGTCGTCGATGAACTTGTGCGCCAGGTCGTTGTTGCTGTTGCCGGCGGACGCGACGGTCAGGACGCCCTGGCCGGACGCGTACCGGATCGCCCGCTGTACAGCGGCCCAGATCGGCCGCTGCCGTACGTCGTTGCGGCAGTTGTACTCCCACGGGTCGATGAAGTAGCTGTTGTTGGTCACCTGGAAGCCGTGCTGGCCGGCCCACATGAAGCCGCAGACCGCCGCCTCCGGGTAGATGAAGCCGTCGTCGTTGACCACCTTGACCGAAGCGAGCCGTACACCTGGCGCGACCCCGACGATGCCGACGCCGTTGCGGGCAGCCGCGATGGTGCCGGCCACGTGCGTGCCGTGGTCACTGGTGCTGGGTGCCCAGGCGGCGGGGGAGGTGTCCGGCGCGCCGCTGAGGCAGCCGGCCGACCGCGACGCGTCGACCTGGCTGGCCAGGTCCGGGTGAGCCGCGTCGATGCCGGAGTCCAGTACGCCGACCACGACGTCAGGGCTGCCGGTGGTGACCGCGTGGGCGGCCGCGACGTCGATCGCCCGCATGTCCCACTGCCGGGGCCACAGCGGCTCGGCGACGGTCGCCGGGTCGTCGGCGGCGGCGACGGTCTCCTCGCCGGTCTCCAGCGGTGCGCCGAAGCCGGTGGTCGCGGCCGCGCTCTGTACGCCGGCGCCGCGTACGGCGTTCACGAAGTCGCTGCGGGTCGACCGCGCGATCAGTACGCCGATCGCGTCGTACCGGGCGACCAGGTCGGCGCCGGTGGCGCGTACCCGCTTGACGGCGGTGTCCACCCCGCTGCCCTGGGGTGCCAGCACGATGAAGTTCTGGGCTGGTCCGTTGGTGGCGGCCGGCGCGGCGTTGACCGCGCTCACGCCGTACGTGGCGCCGCCGATAGCGGCGGCGGACAGCACCGCGACCGCCGTACGCAGCAGCCGTGGGGTGACTTTCGTCAGGGCCATGATCTCTCCAGTGAGATTGCCGTCAGGGATGGTGACAGCGCTCCCCCGCAAGAGGCCACATGGGATCACCAGCCGCAGCGCTGGCGTGACAATATGCGCCCGCCGGGCGTACCCACAAGAGCTGTTTGGATGATCAGGGACGGTCGTCGGCTCAGGGTTCCGCGGGCGCCGGCGCCCCCGCGCCCGGTGGACCGGCCGCCGACTCCGGTACGCCGCTGGCCGGCGAGGCCAGCTCCCCGCCGCCACGGGCCGGCCGGCCGAGGGCGCGGGCGAACAGGTCCCGGATCCAGACCAGCGGCTGGACCCGTTCGATCGGCAGGAAGCACAGCATCGCGACCAGGTGCGGCCAGAACGCGATCCCCAGCGCCATGAACGTGACCAGGTGGAACACGTAGAAGTACCCGATCAGCCAGTACTGCCAGCGCCGCTTGACGAAGAAGATGACCGGGCTGAACAGCTCGAACGCGACGATCGCGAACTGGCCGAAGATCAGCAGCCCCGGCACCCCGACCGTCCACTCGGAGCACCAGGTGCCGCGGCGCAGCACCGCGCGGGTCAGGGTAGCGCCGGTGAGCCAGTCGAGCCCGGCGTACCGCAGCTTCGCCCAGGCCGCCAGGAAGTAGGTCGCGATCACCGCGATCTGCACCATCCGCAGCGCCCAGCCACCGGATTCGGTGGGGGTACGGTCGCCGTGCCGGGCCCGTCCCAGCGTGGGCAGCACGGCGAGCGCCATCAGGAAGGCGATCCGGTCGTGGTCGACCTTCCCGTAGCTCATCGCGATGATCATCCACTCGAAGTAGAGCGCGAACACCGTCCAGCCCAGCAGCCGCGGGAACCGCCCGGTCGCGGCCAGCGCGCCGGTCACGATCAGCGCCCACCAGACGCCGTGCACCAACCCCTCGGTGGGTACGGGGAGCGGCAGGATCCGCCCGATCAGCAGCGGTACGTAGAGCTCACCCGGTACGTCGGCGTGCATCCGTACCCAGGTGGTGATCCAGACGATGTCCACGATCACGAACAGGTACGTCACCGTACGGAAGGCCGCGATCCGGCCCTTCGGGACCGGCGTGGTGAACCAGTCGCCGAGCTGGCGCCACACCGCGTTCACCGGCTCGTCCCGTCCGCCGACCAGGTCACTACGGTCTCCTCGGTGTACTCACCGGTGGCCCGGCCGCCCTCCAGCTTCCACCACCGGATCACCACCGACACCCGTGCGATCTTGGGCCGGGTGGGGCGCCGCTTCTGGTACGCCTCCGCGAGGTGGCTCAGCAGCTCCGGGTCGTCCTTGAACCGCTCGATCTGGCCCTCCACCTCGGCGCGGCGGAAACCGGTGTTGTCCAGGTTGGCCTTGAACTCGTCGCCCTCGACGTTGACGAAATCGACCCGGGTGTCCGGGACCGGCTTGTTCAGCGGGTCGGAGGTCGAATACATCTTGAACGGACCGAACGGGAAGTGGTCGTCCTCGAGCCAGGTGCCGGCGATCATCGCGGCGGTGACCAGGAGAGCGACGACCAGCCGGATCGCGCGTCCGGTGGAGCTGAGCCGTTCTGTGGGGGGACTCGGTGCGTCGGCGGTCTGTTTCTGCACCCAGGCAGTCTGCCACTTTCCGGTGCGTACGGCTGCTGGTGGTCTCCGGGCGCAGTGGGGAGCCGTTCACGATTCGGTAACTCGGGAGCGGTTGTGTGAGTTCGATCGCAGCTCGCTCTGCGTAACTCCGGCAGGATCACGGCATCAGTTGCGCGGGCGGTGGGTTGCCAACAGGGCCCCACCGCCCGCTGCTGTCGGTACGTCATGACAATGGTGTCGGACCCGAATGCGCAACGAGAGGGACGCCGATGCAGTTCGGACGCTATTTCGAGGACTTCGAGGTGGGCGCCGTCTACCGGCACTGGCCGGGTAAGACCGTCACGGAGTACGACGACCACCTGTTCTGCCTGCTGACCATGAACCACCATCCGCTGCACCTGGACGCGCACTACGCGGAGACCACGACGCAGTTCAAGCGCAACGTGGTGGTCGGCAACTACATCTACTCGCTGCTGCTCGGGATGTCGGTCGCCGACGTGTCCGGCAAGGCGATCGCCAACCTCGAGGTGGAGTCGCTCAAGCACGTCGCGCCGACCTTCCACGGCGACACCGTCTACGGCGAGACCACGGTGCTGGACAAGACCGAGTCAAAGTCCAAAGAAGACCGCGGTGTGGTGTACGTGGAGACCAAGGGCTACAAGCAGGACGGCACCATGGTGTGCGTCTTCCGCCGCAAGGTGATGGTGCCGAAGAAGTCCCACGCGACGGGCGACGAGACCCCCAGCTTCCCCGAGCCGAAGGCATGAGCGATCCGGTTGTCGGCGTCGGGCCGTGGCAGGGGCCATGGCCGGTCGGCGACCGGTACGACCCCGAGCTGCTGAGGCACGGCGACCGCCGCAACGTGGTCGACCGCTACCGCTACTGGCACCGGGAGGCGATCGTCGCCGACCTCGATACCCGGCGGCACGACTTCCATGTCGCGATCGAGAACTGGCAGCACGACCTGAACATCGGCACGGTGGTACGTACCGCCAACGCCTTCCTGGCCGCGGAGGTGCACATCGTCGGCCACCGGCGCTGGAACCGCCGCGGCGCGATGGTGACCGACCGTTACCAGCACGTACGGCACCACCCGACGATCGAGGAGTTCGCCGACTGGGCGCGGGCCGCCAGGCTGACCGTGGTCGGGATCGACAACCTGCCGGGGAGCCAGCCGCTGGAGGCGGTCGAGCTGCCGCGGCGGTGCGTCCTGCTGTTCGGGCAGGAGGGTCCCGGCCTTTCCGAAGCCGCACGTCACGCCTGCGATCTGGCGTGCTCGATCGCCCAGTACGGCTCCACCCGGTCGATCAACGCGGGGGTCGCCTCCGGCATCGCGATGCACGCCTGGATCCGGCGGTACGCCGACCCGCCCCCGCCGCCCGGCCCGCTGCCGCCGGGCGCCACGCCCGCGGTGGCGACCCTCGATCCGGAGACTCAGAGTGATCAAGAATCCGGAACCGCTTGACGTACCAGGTGATACCGATCAACGTGAGTACGTGACAGAGCGCAGCGAGCGAGCCGGAAGGCGCGACATGCGCAAACACGGGGCGAGGCGGAGCAAGTGACTGTCGCGGTGAGCTGTCCGCGGTGTGGTGGGCCGGTGCGCCCACCCGATCTGATGTGCTCGGACTGGCGGTGTGACACGCACGGGGCGGTGCTCCCGTTCCACGTCGCGAAGCACATCAGCCGCGAGATCGTCGACGCCGCCCGGGAGCACCTGAAGGTGCCGCTGTGGTGCCCGTGGCCGCTGCTGCCGGGCTGGACCGTCACCGGCGTCGCCTGGGTGGGCGACGAGCGTACGAGTGGCCGTGCCGCGGCGGTGGCGTGCAGCGGGCCGGCGCCGCTGGGCGGTGGGCCGGCCGACGTACTGCTGATCTCGGAGGAGCCCGGCGTCGGGCTGGGGCCACGGTTCGCCGGGTTGGACGCCCCGGACCTGGGCGAGCGGGTGCCGGATCGGATGATGAACACCACGGCGCACGCGAAGGTACGCGCGGCGGGCCACCCGACCGCGCTGTGGGCGATCGACACCCGTACCGACCGCAGCGTGTATGTCGGGGAGGCGAAGGGCGTCTGGCTGTACGCCGTCGCCTGGCCGGCCTCCGCCGGGTACATCCTCGCCGAGCACGTGACGCTGCATGACCTGGTGGAATCCGTACCGAATGAGCTGGTTTATGGCGCTCCGTCGCCCTACCTGCACGGTTCGGCGTGATCGAAGTTCTAGGTCAACTTCTTCACCCGGCCTAGGCGTGCCTGCACGCATCGGCTTAGTCTCGGGAGACAATGTGAGCACGAAGCGCGGTAGGCGATTCGTGCTTGTTCACGCAGAGACAATCGGACTGATACGCTCGGTAGCGCATTGAGTTTGGGGAGGTGGAAACTCCAATGAAGAAGGTCCTTACCTGGGGCGGCGTAGCCTTCCTGATTTTCTTCGTGGCCATGCGTCCCGGTGCCGCGGCCAACGTGGTGAAGTCCTTGGCGGGCGGCGTCATGGACGTGATGTCAGGATTCGGCGACTTCGCCAGCAACCTGATCGCGTAACCGCGCGGCATGCCGAGCGACTTTCCCCGCGGTCGGGACGAACGCGACGGGTGGGACACCGAGCCCCTCCCTGAGCTGCCGCACCCGCCACCGCCGCCTGAGGAGCCGGAGTTCCGGGACAGCCAGGTCGAGGGGCCCCCGGAGCCGCCTCCGATCGAGGAGCCGCCGCCTCCGCCGCCGTTGCCCGATCCGGCCGAGGCCGAGCTCGACGGTTTCCGGTATGACGCCGCCGGGCTCCCGGTGGGTCCGCGCCGGGTGCTCCCGCTGGAGCCCGAGCCGAGCCCGCTGATCTCCCGTTACCTGTTCCCCACCGAGCGGTTCCGCGGCGAGTGGCGCCGGCACTGGGTGCACCTGTTCCCGTACGGCGCGCTCGGCGTGGGTGCGACGTTCGTGATGGGCTACCTGTCCGGCGTGTTCGCGCGGTTTGACGCCGACCGGGCGATGAGCGTGGTGGTGATCGCCTGGCTGGTGATCCTCGCCTGGGTGGGCTGGCAGTTCGTGGACTGGTATTTCGACCGGTTCATCCTCACCAACAAGCGGGTGATGGTGATCGCGGGCGTGGTCACCCGGCACGTCGCGATGATGCCGCTGCTGCGGGTCACCGACATGAAGTACGAGCAGTCCCCGATGGGCCGGATGCTCAACTACGGCACGTTCGTGATGGAGTCCGCCGGTCAGGACCAGGCGCTGCGGGAGATCAAGCATCTGCCCAACCCCAACGAGCTCTACCTGCGGGTCTGTGAGGAGATGTACGAGCCCGAGGCGGTCGAGGCACGGCTCGGCGAAGAGTCCGACGAGGAGCGCAACGAGCGCCTGGTCGGCGACGCCTGAGGGCGTCATGCGGATTGACCTTCACACCCATTCGAACATCAGCGACGGCACCGGCACCCCCGCGGAGCTGGTCGCGGAGGCCGCCGCGGCCGGGCTGGACGTACTGGCGCTCACCGACCACGACTCCACCGCCGGATGGGCGCCGGCACGTGACTCGCTGCCGCCCGGGCTGACCCTGCTGCCCGGCATGGAGCTGTCCTGCCGTTGGTTCGGCACCGAGCGCCCGATCGGGCTGCACCTGCTGGGCTACCTGTTCGATCCGGCGGAGCCGGAGCTGGCCGGTGAGCTGGCGCGGATCCGCGAGGCCAGAGCACGCCGCGCCGAGCGGATCATCGGTCTGCTGCGCGCCGACGGCGTCGACGTCACCTGGCAGGAGGTCCAGGGGTACGCCGTCGGCGGTGTCGTCGGCCGGCCGCACCTGGCAGAGGCGTTGATCCGGCGCGGGCTGGTCGACTCGGTGTCGGCCGCGTTCGCGCCCGAGTGGCTGGGGCAGCGGTACCGGGTACCGAAGGAGGACGTGGACGTCTTCCGGGGGCTGCGGCTGATCCGGCAGGCCGGCGGGGTGGCGGTGTTCGCGCACCCTCGGGCGCACCGGCGGGGCCGGATCGTGCCCGACGACCTGATCGGGGAGCTGGCCACCGCCGGGCTGTTCGGTATCGAGGCCGACCATCCCGACCACGGCCCCGCCGAGCGGGACCACGTACGCCGCCTGGCGGCCGAGCTGGGGCTGGTGGTCACCGGCTCCAGCGACTACCACGGCCGGAACAAGTCCGTACCGCTCGGCGCGTACACCACGGCGCCGGAGGCGTACCACCGGATCGTGGACGCCGGCCGGGGCACCACGCCGATGGTCGCCGCCTAGCGCCGGCCTTGGTGGGTTCGTGGCGCGGTACGGCGTGGCGGGCCATAGGGTGACGGCGTGGATCTGCGGCTGTTCGGCGAAGCGTTCGTCACGCTGTTCGTGATCATGGATCCGCCGGGCACCATCCCGATCTTCCTGGCGCTCACCGGCGGGCTGGAGCAGCGCGCCCGCAACCGTGCCGCGTGGCAGGCGGTGGCGGTGGCTTTCGGTGTGGTGGTGGCGTTCGCGGTGGCGGGCGAGCAGATCCTGCGCTACCTCGGCATCGACCTGCCGGCGCTGCAGGGCGCGGGTGGGCTGCTGCTGTTGCTGGTCGCCCTGGAGCTGCTCACCGGCAAGACCGACGACCCCAGCGAGCAGGCCACCTCGAACGTGGCGCTGGTGCCGCTGGGCACCCCGCTGCTGGCCGGCCCGGGCGCCATCGTGGCGACCATCCTGTTCGTACGGCGGGCCGACAGCACCGCGGACTACGTCGCGATCGGGGCGGCGATCCTGGCGGTGCACCTGGTGATCTACGCGTTCATGCGGTTCTCGTCGGTGATCGTACGGATCCTGCGGCCGAGCGGGATCGAGGTCGTCACCCGGATCGCGGGGCTGCTGCTGGCGGCGATCGCGGTGCAGCTGATCGCCGATTCGATCGCCAGCTTCGTCGCGTCGTACGGGTCCTAGGCGGGTCGCCGCCGGATTGTCGTACCCGGCTGACAGGATCGGGTTGTGGCTGAGCAGCTGGGGTTCGCGGGCATGCCGGAGAAGCTCTTCGTCGGTACGCCGAGCAAGCTGCTGGCGTACGAAGACTGCCCCCGCCGCTACCGCTACTCCTATCTGGACCGTCCGGCCCCGCAGAAGGGGCCGCCCTGGGCTCACAACTCGCTCGGCGCCAGCGTGCACACCGCGCTGCGCAGCTGGTATGCGCTGCCGGTCGGCCAGCGCAGCGTGGACCGCGCCCGGGTGCTGTTGCGCGCCACCTGGGTCTCCGAGGGCTACCGCGACGACGCCCAGGAGCGGGCGGCGTTCGAGCGGGCGCTGGGCTGGCTGGAGGCGTACCTGGCGCGCCAGGATCCCGCCGAGGAGCCGCTCGGCGTGGAGCGTACGGTCGCCGCCAAGACCCGTACGCTCGCGCTGTCGGGCCGGGTGGACAGGCTGGACCAGCGCGGCGACGAGGTGGTGATCGTCGACTACAAGACCGGCCGCTCCGGGCTCACCGACGACGACGCGCGCGGCTCCCGGGCGCTGGCCCTCTACGCGTACGCCGCCGAGAAGACGTTGCGCCGCCCGTGCCGCGAGGTGGAGCTGCACCACCTGCCGACCGAGACCGTGGCCCGGCACCGGCACACCGACGAGTCCCTCGCCCGGCATCTGCGCCGGGCCGAGGAGGCGGTGGGCGACATCCGGGCCGCGGAGCGGGCAGTGGCCGACGGCAAGGACCCGGACGACGCGTTCCCGGTGGCGCCTGGCCCGCAGTGCTCGTGGTGCGACTTCCGCCGGGTCTGCCCGGTCGGCGCCGAGCTCCCCGCCCGCGACCCCTGGTCCGCACTCTCGACGTAAGCCACGGCCCAGGCCGCGTCCCAAGCAGCCGCCGCGAGTCGACCGCGGGGGTGCAGCGAGCTGCTAGGCGCCGAGAGGGGCTGCTTCGCCCAGGCCGGCCAGCTCGGCACGACGCATCGCGTCGAAGTAGATCGGGCCGCGGGTGACCTTGTGTGGCAAGGCGTCGAGGGTGGCGCGCAGCGCTCGGAGGGTCAGGGTCGCGGCGGCGTCGGTGGTGGGCAGCCCCGGCATCCGGTAGATCCGCCGCGCCCACCGCGGCAGCAGGCTGAAGCCGAGTCCGGCGACCGGCAGCCAGGCGGCGCGTACCGGGGTGTAGCCCAGGCCCCACGGAAGCGGCGGCGCCGCGAGGAAGCGCGCGGTCTCCTTCGCACCGTCGGTGAGCCGCAGCCCGGGGCGTAGCTCGCGGTAGTACGCCTCGACCGCGTCTGCCGACGCCGGGACCGTGTCGGGGTCGAGCCCGATCAGCTCGGCGGCGCGCCGCTGCTCGGCGTAGTACGCGTCGACCTCCGCATCGGTCAGCGGCAGCCCGGCCCGGCGGGCGGTGGTCAGGAACGACTCGACCTCGGTCACGTGCACCCAGCGCAGCAGGTCGGGCCGGTCGATCCGGAATTCCACCCCGGTGTCCGGGTGCCGGCCGCGTAGCTTGCAGTGGATGCCGCGTACCCGGGCGGCGGCGCGCTCGGCGTCGGCGGTGGTGCCGTACACCACGGCGCCGACGTAGTTGGCGGTACGGATCAGCCGTCCCCAGGCGTCGTTGCGATAGTCGGAGTTCTGCACGATCCCGGCTACCGCCACCGGATGCAGCGCCTGCAAGTACAGCGCCCGCAACCCGGCGAACCACAGCACCGGCTCCACATGCACCCGCCAGCTAACGCTCTGCGGCCCAAACAACCCCAGATCGCCCTCCATCCCCCCACCCTCCCACGCGAGCACCCCCACCGGGGAGCCCACTTGGGAGGTTGAAGGCCGGTCGACACGCGGTCGGCGCCGGCGTGTCGCCGTGCGCTCAGCCCCCCAAGTGGGGTGGGTCAGGTGCGGACGGTCAGGTGGTGATTGCTGCGGCGATTTGGTCGCCGAGGGGTTTGTCGATGTTGCGCCAGTAGGCGGTGGCGCGGTCGCGTACGGGGGCGCAGACTCCGTCGGTGAGGACGGCGGCGACGTTGTTGACCAGGCGGGCCCGGGCGGCGTCGTCCAGGACGTCGCGTACCAGGGTGCCGGGCTGGCCGAAGTCGTCGTCCTCGGCGTGCAGGGTGGCGGCGGCGCGCACCATCTCGGCGGCCTCCACGCCCCAGCCGTGGTCGGCGCCCGCCCCGGAGACGGCGGGACCGCCGTACGAGTTGGGGGAGTAGACCGGCTGGGCGCCGTTGTGGTGGTAGCGCATCGCCCCGTCGAAGGTGTACGTGTTCACCGGCACCTGTGGCTGGTTGACGGGCAGCTGCTGGTAGTTGGGGCCGATCCGATGCCGGTGGGTGTCGGCGTACGCGAACATCCGGCCCAGCAGCATCTTGTCCGGCGAGACGCCGATCCCGGGCACCAGCGCGGACGGCTCGAACGCGGCCTGTTCGATCTGGGCGAAGAAGTTCTCCGGATTGCGGTCCAGCACCAGCCGGCCGACCCGCTGCAACGGGTAGTCGCCGTGCGGCCACACCTTGGTCAGGTCGAACGGGTTGAACCGGTACGCTGGGGCGTCGGCATACGGCATCAGCTGCACGTACAGGGTCCAGCAGGGGTGGTCGCCCCGCGCGATCGAGCCGAACAGGTCCCGCCGGTGGTAGTCCGGATCGTCGGAGACCATCGCGGCGGCTTCCTCGGCGGTGAAGGTCTCGATGCCCTGGTCGGTCTTGAAGTGGTATTTCACCCAGAACCGCTCGCCGGCGGCGTTCACCCACAGGTACGTGTGCGAGCCGAAGCCGTCCATGTGCCGCCAGGTACGCGGGATGCCGCGGTCGCCGAACAGCCAGGTCACCTGGTGGGCGGACTCCGGATTGAGGGTCCAGAAGTCCCACTGCATGTCGTTGTCGCGTACCCCGATGTCGGGCAGCCGCTTCTGGGAGCGGATGAAGTGCGGGAACTTCATCGGGTCCCGGATGAAGAACACCGGGGTGTTGTTACCGACCAGGTCGTAGTTGCCGTCGGCGGTGTAGAACTTCACGGCGAAGCCGCGCGGGTCGCGTACGGTGTCGGCCGAGCCCCGCTCGCCCGCGACCGTGGAGAACCGCAGCAGGGCGCCGGTACGGGTGCCGGGCGCGAACACCGCCGCCTTGGTGTACGCCGACACGTCGTCGGTGACCTCGAAGTATCCGAACCCGCCGCCGCCCTTGGCGTGCACGTTCCGCTCCGGTACGCGTTCCCGGTTGAAGTGCGCCATCTGGGCGATGAAGTGGTGATCGTGCAGCAGCAGCGGGCCGTCGGCGCCGGCGGTGAGGACGAAGGCATCGCTCGGCGCGGGCGCGCCGGTCTCGGTGGTGGAGAGGGCTGGGGTGTCGGATGTCATCCGCAATGTCCCTTTCACAGTGGGGTACGGGGATGGGGTCGCCGCCCTACCGGCACCCTATGTGGTCGGCCGGTGACTTTTCGAGAGCAAGATGACTCTGGTCACTCGCCGTTCAGCTCGTCCCGGCGGTCCGACACGTAGTGGGGGCGGTCCGTTATCACGACGCTCACCCGCCGGTCACCGAGGTAGCGGTCGATCATGGCGTCGTTGTTGATCGTCCACACCATCGCCGGTACGCCCGCCGCCGCACACCGCCGCAGCGTGCCCAGCCGGGCCAGCCAGTGGTGCATCGCGACGAAATCGGCGCCGCAGCGGCGTACCCGGCGTACCGGGAAGAGCTCCGCGATCCGGGTCTCCAGTTGCCGCCGCGCCGGCGCGCCGACGAGGTGGCGCCCCAGTGCCAGCCCCACCCGTACCCCCGGAAAGGTCTTCTTGATCTGGGCCACCGACGCTTCCTCCAGCGACGTGACGAGGTAGTTGCCCCGGCCCAGCGCCTGCTCCGCGATGGTGAGCACCCGGTCCTCGTACCCGGTCTCCTTCAGGTCCAGGTGCGCCCGGACCCGGCCCGCCAGCAGCCCCAGCACGTCACTCACGGTCGGCACCTGGTAGCCGGCCAGGCCGCACAGCCGGGGGTACGTGAGCCCGCTGAGCAGCTGCCGTCCGGAGGTCTCCGGCAGCGCGTCGTTGTGGAACGCCACCAACTGGTCGTCCCGGGTACGCCGGATGTCCAGCTCCACGTAGTCCGCGCCGCTGTCCACACTGGACGCGTACGCCTCGCGGGTGGCGAGCGGGGCCGACTCGCCGCCGCCGCGGTGCGCGCAGACCTCCATGACCCAACTGTGCCGTATCCGGGCGTGCCGGCGTTGCTCTGACCCGGTGCGGCCCCCAGACTGTTCGTCATGGCGGTGACACTCGCGGTGGCGAACCAGAAGGGCGGCGTGGGAAAGACCACGACCGTGGCCTGCCTGGGCGCCGCGTACGCCGAGCTGGGCCACCGGGTGCTGCTGGTCGACCTCGACCCGCAGGCGTGCCTGACGTTCTCGCTCGGGCTGGAGCCGCGGGAGCTGACGCCGAACGCGTACCAGGTGCTGCTCGGCAAGGCCGAACCCGCCGAAGCGGTACGCCGCCTCGACACCGGCTGCGACCTGCTGCCGGCGGGCATCGAGATGGCCGGCTGCGAAGCCGTGCTGGCGCCGCTGACCGATCGGGAGACCCGGCTGCGCGACGCGCTGGCCATGCTCGCCGACGACTACCAGCAGATCGTGATCGACTGCCCGCCCACGCTCGGCCTGCTCACCCTGAACGGGCTGATCGCCGCCGACGCCCTGGTGGTGCCGGTGCAGGCGGAGCTGCTGGCGTTCCGCGGCGTCGACCAGCTGCTGGACACCGTGGAGGACGAGGTGCTGGCGTACAACCCGGGGCTGCGGGTGCTCGGGGTGCTGCCGACGCAGTTCGATCCGCGTACCCGGCACGCCCGCCAGGTGGTCGGGGCGATCGCCGACACGTACGGCCTGCCGGTGCTGGCGCCGTCGATTCCCCGCTCGGTACGTTTCGCAGAAGCACCGGCCGCCGGGCGTACCGTACTGGACACCGCGCGGCGCAGCCGCGGCGCGGAGGCGTACCGGGAGCTGGCCCGCAACCTGCTGGCCGGGTAGCCGCCCGGCCGCTGTCCCGCACCACGTCCTGAGGAGGGCGCACATGCCGTTCGAGGAGATCCTGGGGTTGCCGGCACATCCGCTGCTGGTGCACGCCGCGGTGGTGCTGGTGCCGCTGCTGATAGTGGTCGGCATCGGGTACGGGCTGATCCCGCCGCTGCGGCGCAAGCTGGACGTGGTGCTGGTGGCGCTCGCGCTGGCCGCTCCCGGCGCGGTGTTCGCCGCCCGGGAGAGCGGTGCCGAATTCGAGAAGCGGCTCGCCAGCAAGGACCAGCTGCCGGCCGAGCTCGCCGAGAAGGTCGCCAACCACTCGGCGCTGTCGGAGACTCTGTGGTGGCTGGTGCTGGCGCTCGGCGGGCTCGCGCTGCTGCTGGTGCTCGCCGACAAGCTGCTGAGTCCGCGTACCACGGTGTACGACGAAGACGGCGACGAAATGCGTACCGGTGGCGTGTTCCGGTTCCTGGTCACGCTGCTGCTGACGCTCGCCCTGCTCGGGGTGGGCGCCGGCGCCGGCTGGTACGTCTACCGCACCGGTCACACCGGCTCCCAGATGGTGTGGGAAGGCTCGTAGCCGTCCTCAGGTGAGCGGCGCGGTGAACCAGCATGGCGCGTCGGCGCGGAACTCTTCGGGTGCCAGCGCGCTGGCGGCTTCCGGCACCGCGCCGATCAGGCCGGCGAGGGTGGCGAGGTCGGTCAGGTTGGTCTCGTGCACCAGCTGCGGTTGCCGGGGCCAGGCGCCGATCACCAGCGAGGCCGGTACGCCACGCCGCTGCAGCGCCTCGATGGTGAGCGCGGTGTGGTTGAGGGTGCCGAGGCCGGCGCGTACCACCACCACGGCCGGTGCGGAGACCGCGACCGCGAGCTCGGCGGCCGTCCAGGGGTGGCCGGACGCCGGGTGTACGCCCATCGGCACCAGCAGCCCGCCGGCGCCTTCGATCAGCACCAGGTCGTGGTCGGCGGCGAGCTCGCGTACGGCCCGGGTG
>JBOGDF010000030.1:0-25108 GCA_050701635.1 Micromonosporaceae bacterium
CCGCGTCGGCGGCGGTGGCTGCGGCGAGGGCGGCGGCGACGATGTGGGGGAGGTGGCTGACCTGGGCGACCGCCCGGTCGTGGTCGTACGGGGTTGCCGGCACCACCCGGGCGCCGAGTTGGGTCACCAGCTCGGCGACGGTCAGCCAGTCGCCCAGCGACGCGCCCGGTCGCTGTGCGCCGACCGGCTCGAGGCAGAGCGCCCAGGCGCAGCCGGTGAACAGCGCCGGGTCGCTGGCGGCGAACCCGGAGGTCTCCTTGCCCGCCATCGGGTGGCCGCCGACGTACCGGGCTTCGGGGAGTCGGGCGGCGACCAGCGCCGATACCGGGGCCTTCACCGAGGTGACGTCGCTGAGCAGGCCGCGGTAGCCGGCCAGCTCGTCCAGCACCCCGGCGACGGCGGGCAGCGGCACCGCGAGCACCACCAGGTCAGCCTCGGCCACGGCGCCGGCCACCGACCCGGCCACCGGGTAGCCGGCGTCCGCCGCGGCGGTACGGGTGCCGGGCGCGGCGTCGTACCCGACGGTCGGATATCCCGCGGCCGAGAGGGCACGCAGCAGCGAGCCGCCGATCAGGCCGAGACCCAGTACGGAGACGGTCAGCACGCACACACCCTGGCACACAGCCGTGCAGCAGGCCGTATCTGATAACCGACATTTCCGATTAAACACTGGTACGAAGCTCGCGCGACCGAATACACGGGGAGCATCGGGATGCACCAGCGAAACCGACGGCAGCGCTGGATCTGGCTGGCGGGGCCGCTGATCGCGTTGCTGGCGGCGGTGACCACGGCGCCGGGTGCGGCGGCGAGCGAGGTGTCCTCGCGGCCGCGTACCAGCGCCAGCTTCGACGCCGACGTGTACGCGGTGGCGTACCGCGGAAACGTGGTCTATGTGGGCGGCCGGTTCAAGGGCGCGCGGTCCGGCAGCGCCAGCACCGAACGCAGTCGGGTGGCCGCCGTCGACGCGCGCAGTGGCCGGCTGCTGAGCTGGGCGCCGCGCACCGACGGCGCGGTGCAGGCGATCGTGGTGTACGGCGAGAGCGTCTACCTCGCCGGCGACTTCACCCGCGTCAACGACGAGCCGCGGCGCGGGCTGGCGAAGGTCGACGCGGCCACCGGTGCGCTGGACCCGAGCTTCGCGCCGGCGGTCACCGGAAGGGCGCTGGCGCTCGCCCTCGGCCACGGCCGGCTGTACGTCGGCGGCGCGTTCACCGCGGTCAACGGCGAACCGCGGAGCAACCTCGCCGCCGTGTCGCCCACCACCGGCGCGCTCGACGCGTCCTGGCGCCCGGCGGCGACGGAGGGCGACGTACGGGCGATCGCGGTGGACTCCAGCCGGGCGTACCTGGCGGGGCGGTTCGACATGCTGAACGGCTCCGACGACCACCGCAAGCTGGCCGCCGTACACCCGACCACGGGGGCCACCGACACCGGATTCCGTACCCGGCTGTCGGTGATCGCACGGGACGTGGCGCTCGGCCCCGGTGGCCCGTACGCCGCGATCGGCGGCCAGGGCGGCCAGCTGCTCGCGCTCAACTCCGACGGCACCGCGCGCTGGGCGGTCACCGCGAACGGGGACTTCCAGGCGGTAGCCGTACTCGGCGAGACGATCTACGCCGGCGGCCACTTCAGCGAGATCTGTAAGACCTCGCGCACCGGTGACCAGGGGGTGTGTCTGGACGGGTCGACGCCGCGCGGCCGGCTGGCGGCGGTGACCGCCGGCGGCGGCCTGCTTGGCTGGGCACCGGAGGCCAACTCAGCGATCGGGGTGCACGCGGTCGCCACCAGCGGCGGCCTCGGCACGGTCGCGATCGGCGGCGCCTTCACCACGCTCGGCTCGGGCTCGATCGAGCAGCCGTACTTCGCGTACTTCACGTAGCGCTCGGCCCGCGCCATGATCATGGGGCCCTTCATGCCGTCATGACGACATCGTGGGCCCCATGATCATGGGCATAAGGTGGGTACGCTGCGAGCATGCAGACCGCAGGTTGGGACCCGATCCGGGGGCAGTGGGTGATGACGCCGCACGCGCCCGCGTACCGGCAGCTCCCCGGCTACGGCCACCCGTTCGGCCAGCCGGCGCGGCCCACGTACCGGGAGTCCCACCCGGTACGCGCGGCGCAGGTCTGGCTCGGGGTGGGCGCCACGATCGTGTGGTTCTTCCTGTTCTTCGCGACCCTCGGCTGGAGCCTCCGGGCGTACGCCTGGGCGACTATCGTGGCGGCGGTGCTGGCGTACGCCGCCGCCTCCGCACTGACCCGGTACGGCGACCGCGGCGTGGCGGTCGGGGTGGCCGCCACCAGCGGGTTCGCCGTCAGCATCGCCGCACTGGTGATCGGGATCCCGTTCATCGGCGGCAACTGGATCCTCTGGTAAACCGCGCGGGTACCGCCGCCGGCCGCAGGCAACCCACCGTACGGCCCCCGCTGCGGGACGTGAAGGAGTCTTGACGATTGCCCGTACGGCGGGCACATTCGCCTCATGAACCTCGACCGGCTCGATGCGGAGAAGCGCCGCCGCCGACTGCAGCTTCTCGCCGAGTTGGCGCACTCGAACCCGACGCGTGAGACCGTTCCGCGTCAGCGCCGGGCCCGGGCGAGCCAGATCCGCGACCTGATCGCCACCCGGCGGCGCCCGGCGACCTCCGTCTGAGGGGTCGGAGTTGCTCGTACCAGGGCCGGTCCTTGGTTAGGCTTTCGCTGCCGACGCAGTGACGGTGAGCTGCGCGGGGCCTGGACCCGGGGGTGCCGTGTCGTACTTTGCTGGTGCTGTGGTGCGTGGCCCGAAAGGGTGGGCCGCGTCTGACTTCGATCTGGGTGGCGTGTCGGACGCCGAGGACGTCGCCGACCGGCTCCGTGACGTCGATCTGGAAGCCACCATCTCGCTGCTCTTCGTCGAGATCGACGAGGAGTATCTGGTGCTGCTCCGACTGGACGACGGTGAGGACCTGCGGGTGTTCGCCTCCGACGCCGCGCTCTCCGAGGAGTCGCGGCTGGGCGCCGTACTGGTGGCGGATCTGGAGCCGCCGGACCACGGCATCGACATCCCCGACATCCCCGACGACCCGGACGAGCTGGACGAGACCGCCGACGAGGACTCCGAAGAGGAGGCCTCCGGCGTCGAGGTGGAGCCGGACGCCGACCCGATCGGCGACGTCGACCTGCTCACCGACCTGGGGATTCCCAGCCGGCGGCTGCTCGCGATGGTGTCCCACGAGGGCAAGCTGCCCAGCGACGTGACCGCCGAGATCTGCGAGCGGCTGGGCTGCGCCGACGAGGTCGAGGAGCTGCGCGAAGCGTGAGCTCCGTGCCGTCGCGCGAAGAGGCGATGCGCCGTGCCCTCGAGGTGGCACGCGCCGCTCCCGCGTCCGGCGACGTACCGGTCGGCGCCGTGGTGTACGCCGCCAACGGCACCGAGCTCGCCATCGGCAGCAACCAGCGCGAGCTGACCGGCGACCCGACCGGCCACGCCGAGATCGTCGCTCTACGCCGCGCCGCCGAGGCGGTGCGCCAGGCTGGCGCCGTGGGCACGGCTGGCGAGGGTGCGGCTGGCGAGGGTGCGGCTGGCGCCGTGGGCGCGGCTGGCGTGGGTGCGGCGGGCGTGGGCGCGGCTGGGTGGCGGCTGGACGGCTGCACGCTGGTGGTCACGCTCGAGCCGTGCACCATGTGCGCCGGCGCGATCGTGCTGGCGCGCATCGCCACGGTGGTCTTCGGCGCCTGGGACCCGAAGGCCGGCGCCGCCGGGTCACTCTGGGACGTGCTGCGCGACCGCCGTCTCAACCACCGCCCCGAGGTGTACGCCGGCATCCTGGAGGACGAGTGCGGCGCCCTACTCCGCGACTTCTTCACCCAACACCGCCCGTAGCTGGTCGCGGTGGAAGGCAAGATCGCGGTTTCGGGAACGAACCGGCGTTGAACGGCGCCGCAGCGTTCCCCACATAGCGATCTTGGCCGGCAAGCGTGTGTTTGGGTCGGTCAGGTGGTGACGGCGTCGAGGGCGATCTGGACCATGTCGGTGAACGAGCGTTCCCGCTCCTCGGAGCTGGTGTGCTCGCCGCGGACGATGTGGTCGCTGATCGTCACGATGGTGAGCGCCTTCGCCCCGAACCGGGCCGCGAGCGTGTAGAGCCCCGCCGCCTCCATCTCGACCGCCAACACCCCGTACGTGGCGAGCTTGTCGTACAGGTCGGGGCGGTCGCCGTAGAACGCGTCGACGGAGACGATCGGGCCGACGTGCAGCGTGAGGTCGCGCCCGGCGGCGGCGTCCACGGCGCGGCGCAGCAGGTCGAAGTCGGCCACCGGCGCGTAGTCGACGAGCCCGTCGAAGCGCTGCCGGTTCATCGCCGAGTCGGTGCTGGCGCCGATCGCGGCCACCACGTCACGCAGATTCAGCGACTCGGTGATCGCGCCGGCGCTGCCGACCCGTACCAGGGTCTTCACGTCGTACTCGGAGAGCAGCTCGTGGGCGTAGATCGACGACGACGGCAGCCCCATCCCGGAGCCCTGCACCGACACCGGCACCCCCTGGTACGTCCCGGTGAAGCCGTACATGCCGCGGACCTCGGAGTAGCAGGTCGGATCCGTCAGGAACGTCTCGGCGATCCACTTCGCGCGCAGCGGGTCGCCCGGCAACAGGACCCGCTCGGCGATCTCGCCCGGCTTCGCGCCGATGTGCGTACTCATGGACAGGGATCCTGCCAGCCGCCGATCCGGAGGCGGGGCTCGGGCCGTAACCGCCGTGCCACTCGCTGCGTCTCATCGGGTACCCTTTTCGGCGGTGGCGTGTCCGAGCGGCCTAAGGAGCACGCCTCGAAAGCGTGTGAGGGTTCTGCCCTCCGTGGGTTCAAATCCCACCGCCACCGCCCGAGGAAGCGAGAGAAGAGCGAGAGCGCTCTTCTCTCGCTCTTCCGAGCGACGAGAGGCGGTTGGGGGCGCGCAGCGCCGAACACCGTTCTCTGATCAGGCGAACGCCGGGTCGCCTCTGCCCGGGTGGCCCGGCGCTCGCGGGTTTTGCGCCGCTGCCGGCTTGGTCGGCTTCGACTTGGTGGGCGTGGGCCGGGTGGGCTTCGATGTCGGCTTGGAGCTGGGTGAGGACGCCGGCGACGATGTCGGGTCGGACGGCGACGTGGGAGACGATCCCGGCGGCCTGGGGATTCCCGGGAGAGTTCCGGACGGCGTGACAGATCGCGATGGCGTGGGATCGGCCGCGCTGCTGGTCGGTGACACGCTCGCGCTGGTGGCCGCGCCGTCTTGCCCGGTGGCATGAGTCGTCGAGGACGCAGGGGACGGGTCGACTCCGGTCGATCCGTCCGGGCTCGACGGACTCCAGGCCGCCGCGATCACCACAGCCGCTGTGGCCAGCCCGGCGATGCCCGTCGCGACCAGCAGCGAGACGACCAGGATGCGTCGCCGGCCAGCGCCTCGCGAGACCGCGGTGTCCGGCTGCGATGTGTCGAGGGTGGGGTCGTCGCGCCGCGGCTCCCGCTCGGGGTCGCGATACGACGCCAGAGTGGTGCCGGAGCCCTCCGGCGATGTCAGCCCGGTGCGTACGTAGTCCCGTACGTCGGCGAAGGCATCAGAGGCTCTCAGCCGCGCGCCCAGCGTGGACGCGGACGACCCAGCCGGCGTCTCGGACGGCTTTCGGGCAGCCACGTGACTCTCTCCTGCTCCGTTGGATTCACCTGTGGTGCGGCGTCATTGCCGTCGTCGACCTCGGCGCCAGAATCAGCGTGCAAAGTCCACATAGTGCTGGGTTCGTCCTTAAGTGCGCCCGATGTGAAGGTCACAGTAAGGCATACAGTAAAGAAAGTTACCTAATCGCACCACCGGGTCCGGGACGCGCGAGCACGCGTACCGGCGACTGGCTTCATCGTTTCTTTAGAGCCGCCACGGGCTGGGCTCATCCCGCGTCGCGACGATGAGGGTGGATCGGTTCTCCCCGGAGGTGGCAGTGATGGATCAGTGATACCGGAGCCGCTGGGCCGTGCTGGCAACCGCCACAGTGCTGGCGTTGGCTGGCTGCGCCGGACCGGCAGAGAAGCCCGGCGCCACCACGTCCCCGAGCCCGCCCGAGCCAGCCGGTGCACCGTTGTCGCCGGCGGACATCGAGGCGCTCGCCGGGCAGTTTCGCGACAACCCGCTGACCGGAGGACAGACCGCGCCCCGGCTGTACCGGTGGGTCAACGACAGGGTGGCGCTGTTCCTGCAGTTCGACGACCCGGATCCGGCCAAAGCCACCGCGCTCAAGTACGTCGGGATCAGCGTCAAGGGAGTGTTCTGCGCCGAGGACCAGCCCGGTGGGCCGAAGGGCGGATTCCCACACTTCCACCGGCTCAAGGCGGCGAAGTACGCCGACGGCCACGGCGGGCAGGCCGGCACCGCCGGGTACTGGCTGAGCTGGGTGGCGGTCGACAGCTTCACCTCGCGCGACGGCCGGCAGATCGAGCCTGGCGTGGACTACGAGTTCGCCCCGACTCCTGCCCCGCCGACGTGCGGCTCCAAGACCCCGAAGGCAGACTTCGCGGCGCCGGACGCCCGCTCACTGGGCAGGCAGGGCATCGCCGATATCGGCGGCCTGTTCACAGACCAGCCGCTCACCGGCGGCCAGGTGGCGCCCCGCCTCTACAGGTGGGTCAACAAGAACGTGTCGATCTTCCTGCAGTTCGATGACAAGGACCTGGCGAAGGCGACCGGCCTCAGGTACATCGGGATCAGCGTGCGTGGCGAGTTCTGCAAGGCGAAGCAGCCATCGCAAGACTTCCCGCACTTCCACCGGACCTCCGCGCCCGAGTACGCGAAGGGCCACGGGCAGGCGCCCGGCGACCGCGGCTACTGGCTGCTCTGGGTCGCCACCGACTCGTTCACCCTGAAGGACGGGCGGAAGGTGACGCCGGGCGTGGACCGCGAATTCGCGCCCACCCCGCCGCCGGACTGCTGAGCCGGATGAAGACATGCGCTGCGCTCCGGTAGCGCTGGTGACTCTGTTGCTGGCCGGCGGCGGTGCTGGCTGCGGCGGGGGTACGCCGACCCGCCACCCGTCCGCCGTCGAGGTCCGCCTGTCCTGCGCCACCGGCGATCCAGACGCTCCGTGCGCGTTCCGTCCCGCGCACGTGACGATCCGGGTCGGCGGCACGGTGCGGTGGGTCAACGACGATGCGACGTACCACACCGTCACGTCCACCGACCGGCTGCGACCGCGGCGGCCCAACGGCGATTTCGGCGCGGTGCTGGATGCGGCCGGCGAGACGTTCCAGCGCCGGTTCAGCGAACCCGGCCGGTATCCGTACTACTGTCAGCCGCACGCCGAGTTCATGGTCGGCACGGTGACGGTGGTACGGCGTTAGCGTGGCGTCGGAGGGGTCATGGCGAATGGGGTGACCCGGCGGCCACCCGACCTGGTGCTGCTCGACATCGGGATGCCGGACCAGGACGGTCTGGTCGTCCTGCGTGAGGTACGCCGGCACTCCGACGTGCCGGTGCTGATGATGACCGCCCGGGACGAGGTGGCCGACAAGGTAGGGGCACCGGACCTCTGTTGCTACGACGATCTCTGTTGCGACCTCGGCACTCGCGAGGTGACCCGTGCCGGCCGCCGGATCGAGTTGACCACGATCGAGTTCGACCTGTTGGCGTACCTGGTACGTACCGTGCGGCGGGTGCAGAGCCGGGAGCTGCTGCCCTCGGCCAGGACGACCGTGGAAACGATCAACGTCCCGTCCACCGACACCGGCATCAGGTAGGCCAGCAACTCCGCCTGGCCGTGCGCGGCGGGCGAGGTCGCGCATGTGGCTTCTCTCGTCTTCAAGTGGTGGATCTTCGGCGGGATCGTTTCGGGGTGCGATGAGTTCTGCCGTGGTGGATGGTCTAAGTCAAGTAGACGAGTCGGAGCCACTGAGAAGGGTGGGGCAGGACTGTGACTGAGCAGGGGAAGGCCCGTGTTGTTGGCGTACACACCGTCGGGGTGCCGGTCACCGACCAGGACCGGGCGGTTGAGTTCTACGTCGACACGTTGGGCTTGGAGAAGCAGATGGACGCGCCGGTCGAGGAGCTTGGCGGGAGGTGGATCGTGGTGGCTCCGGCGGGATCGGCGACCACGCTGGCGCTCGTCCCGGCCGGCGATGAGTTACCGGCCGGGGTGGAGACGGGTATCCGGTTGGCGACCAACGACGCCGAGGGGCTGCACGCGGACCTGGCGGGCCGTGGCGTCGAGGTGGGCGAGCTGTTGAACTGGCCAGGGGTGCCGCCGATGTTCACGATCCGCGACCGGGACGGCAACGGCATGTCGGTCACGGAAGTGCCGGCTGATTTGGAGGGGAGCCCACGATGAGCAGCGCCACACGAGGTCGCGAGCAAGCCGGCCGGCTGGACAAGCAGTTCACCGCGAGCATGCAGAAGGGATCCGCCAGGGGGGCACACACCTATGTGATGATGCCCGGCTCCGCTGAGTATTTCGGGACCCGTGGTCTGGTCAAGGTCCGGGGGACGGTGGACGGACATCCGTTCCAGAGTTCGTTCATGCCGCTGGGCGATGGCAGGCACAAGCTGCCGATGAATGCCGAGGTACGGAAGGCGATCGGCAAGGAAGCGGGTGACAGCGTCACGGTTGTGCTTCGGGAGCGGATCAGCTGAACGTTGCCCGTCGCCGGCCGCGACGGCCCCGCGCGAGCCAGAACGATCGGTGAACCGCTCCCATCGCGAGGTTCCTCAACCGTTGCTGTCGCCAGGCACTGGCGTGCTTTCGCTCGGTGGTGGGGAGGAGGTGGTGTTGAGCAGTTGCAGAATTCCGTTGGTTTCCAGCACCCGCCGCACCATCGGGGATGGGTTGACCACCCGATAGCCGTGGCCGACACGGTGCGCGGCGTTGCGGCCGGCAACCAGCACACCGACTGCTCCCGAGTCGATGAAGGTGACTTGATCAAGGTCGATGACCAGTTCAGTGACGCCGTCGCTGTGACTGGAGGCGATCGCTTGGAACAGCTCGTCGTGAGCGGCGAGGTCAAGCTCGCCGGACACCGCGATCCGCAACACGCCGTCGCCGGATCGCGGAACGATCCTGCAGGTGGTGTTCATGGTCGCTGCTGCGCCTTCGATGCCGCTCCCGGATGCCCGGCGGACGCCAGGCACCACCACGGTATGCCCGTTAATGCAGCGAAACGACGGTCTTTTCGGACCGGAGCAGCGACCGAACGGCCGATCTGCGGGCGGCGCGCCGCCCGCGAAGCTGTCCACGCCAATGGCGACGCTCAGCCGCGCAGCAGCTGGGACTACTGCGACCGCCGCGACGAGTTCCTGAGCTGGGCCAAGGCCGCCGGTGCCGCCACCCGGCTGCTCAACAGCCCCGAAACGCTGCGATGGAACACCGACAAGGCCTACCTGCTGGACCTGGCGTCGGCGGGCGTACCGGTGGTGCCGTCGCGGATGGCCGGCGACCCGACGGAGCTGCGGGCCGCAGCGGCCGGGTTCTCCGGCCGGGTAGTGGTCAAGCCGTGCGTCGGAGTCGGCGGGCAGGGTGTCGTGGTATTCGACAGCGCCGACGCGGTGACCGCCGAGACCCTGGGCCTCGGACCTTGGATGGTGCAGCCAGTCGTCGAGTACATCCGTACCGAAGGGGAGACCTCGGTGTTCGTACTCGGCGGCCGCCCGGTCGGACAGGTACGCAAACTCGCCACCGGTGACGAGATCCGTGTGCACGAGGAGTACGGCGGGCGTACCGACAAGGTCGGGCTCGACGCCGAGGCTGCCCGGATCGCGACCGCCACCGTGACGATCGTGCAGCGGCTCCTGTCCACCGACCTGACCTACGCCCGAGTGGACCTGATGCGGCTACCCGACGACACGCTCGCCGTCAGCGAGCTCGAAGTCACCGAACCGGGGCTGTACCTCGATGTGGCACCCGAACACGCCGAACCGCTCTGCGCCACCGTCACACAGCAGATCTACGCCGCTGGTCTCGCCGCGCGGTCCGGCCCCTCTGGGGTGGCTCGGCGTTCGGCTGTCTGTGGCACGATCACGTAGGTGACCAGCAGACCCGCCGCGGCGCAGCACCTGCGCGACCTCGCGAGCCTGCGCCGTGTCCGCGACCGGATCGACCGGGAGTACGCCCAGCCGCTGGACGTCGAGGCGCTCGCCCGCGGCGTACACATGTCGGCCGGGCACCTCAGCCGCGAGTTCCGGCGGGCGTACGGCGAGCCGCCGTACAGCTATCTGATGACGCGGCGCATCGAGCGCGCGATGGCGCTGCTGCGCCGGGGCGACCTCAGCGTCACTGACGTCTGTTTCGAGGTCGGCTGCTCGTCGCTGGGCACCTTCAGCACCCGCTTCACCGAGCTGGTCGGTGTGCCGCCCAGCGTCTACCGGCGCGAGGGGGCGAGCGCGACGCCGGGGATGCCGGCGTGCATCGCGAAACAGGTGACCAGACCGATCAGGAATCGAGAAGCGCCGGCGCCGAGCCCCGCATAGCGTGATCGACATGGACATCACCATTCACACCAGCTTCCTGCCGCATGACGACCCGGAAGCCTCCGTGGCCTTCTACCGCGACATCCTCGGCTTCGAGGTCCGCAACGACGTCGGACAGGGCAAGATGCGCTGGATCACGGTCGGCCCCGCCGGCCAGCCCGACACGTCCATCCTGCTGGCGCCGCCGGCCGCAGACCCCGGCATCACCGAGGACGAGCGCCGCACCATCGCCGAGATGATGGCCAAGGGCACGTACGGCTGGATCCTGCTGGCGACCAGGGACCTCGACGGTGTGTTCGAACGGCTGCAGGCCAGTGACGCCGAGGTCGTCCAGGAGCCGACCGAGCAGCCGTACGGCATGCGCGACTGCGCCTTCCGCGACCCCGCGGGCAACCTGGTCCGCATCCAGCAGCTGCGCTGACCCGGCCAGACGGTCAGGAATCGAGAAGCGCCGGACACGCGCCGCACCTAGCGTGACCGTCATGTGCCTACGAGGATTCACGCAACTCTCATCCCAGGCGACCGGCCCGGCGTCCCGCGTCCCGGAGCCGCCGGCCGCAGACCCCGGCGCCACCGACGAGGAGCGCGTCGTCGAGCTGACGGCCGAGGGCATTGACGCCGACCTCGGCCCGGCCACCGCCGACTTCGCCGTCGCGCGGCGGTAGGCCAGCCGTTCGACGCCCCGCTCGGTACAGCGCTCGGCGCACCACTTACCACCCCACTGCCGCGCGGCAGTGGGGTGCCGCCGTGCACGGCGAAACAGGTGGTCAGACCGATCAGGAATCAAGAAGCACTGGTCACCTGGCCGGACCTAGCGTGACTGCCAGACAAGCACCACAGGCCCACGACCTAGGAGTGAACATGACCACCCAGCTCAAGACCACGACGTCCATCGCATCCGTCACCCTCGAAGTGGCCGACCCCGCAGCCGCCCACCGCTTCTACACCGACGTCTTCGGTCTGCGCGATCAGGTACGCCTGCGTGCCTCCGAGGCACCGACGACCGGCTTCCGGGGATTCACGCTGTCGCTCACGGTGTCCCAGCCGGCCACCGTCAAGAGCCTCATCGACGCCGCTGTCGACGCCGGCGCCACGCTGCTGAAGCCGGCCACGAAATCGTTCTGGGGCTGGGGCGGCGTCGTACAGGCCCCGGACGGGACGATCTGGAAGATCGCGACCTCGGCGAAGAAGGACACCGCGCCGGACACCCGGGAGAACGACGAGGTCGTACTCCTGCTGGGCGTCGCGGACGTCGCCGCGACCAAGCGGTTCTACGTCGACCGCGGCCTCGCCGTGGCGAAGAGCTTCGGCCGCAAGTACGTCGAATTCGCCACCCCGTCGAGCCCCGTCAAGCTGGCGCTCTACGGGCACCGTCACCTCGCCAAGGACGCCGGCGTCCCGCCCGAGGGCACCGGATCGCACCGGCTCGTACTCGGCAGCGATGCCGGGCCCTTCACCGACCCGGACGGCTTCGTCTGGGAGGCCGCGTCGCTCTGAGCCGGCGCCGACTCCCGTCCGTCCCCAAGCATGACAAGTCTTCTACCGGAGGTTCCCCATGAACTGGAGCAAGTGGGTTACGCCAGCTCCACCGCTGGCTCGCCATCGCCTTCACCGTGACTTGTCATCATCTGCTTCGCCGCGTTGACGCAGAACCTGACACCGGAGGACCCCGCCTTCGTGGTCTTCTACGTGCCGCTGCTCCCGCTCGCCCTGCTCATGTTTACCGGTCTGTACATGTTCGTACTGCCGTACGCCACCAAGTGGCGCAGCCGGCGACGCATGGCTCTCCAGAAATGACCCAGGCTGGTTAGATCGAGCCAGGCGACACCGACTTCAGACCGCGAAAGCGGCTCCGCGTAACAGATGGAGACACGATGAGTACGGCCACGAGGACGGACACCCGGTCGCCCGCGCTGCACGCCGCTGACAGCCACGATCTGATCCGGGTACAGGGCGCCCGCGAGAACAACCTCAAGGACATCAGCGTCGAGCTCCCGAAGCGCCGGCTGACCGTGTTCACCGGTGTCTCCGGCTCGGGCAAGAGTTCGTTGGTGTTCGGCACGATCGCCGCGGAGTCGCAGCGGATGATCAACGAGACGTACAGCGCCTTCGTACAGGGCTTCATGCCGACGCTGTCGCGGCCGGAGGTCGACCTGCTCGATGGCCTGACGACGGCGATCATCGTCGACCAGGAGCGGTTGGGCGCCAACCCGCGGTCCACCGTCGGCACCGTCACCGACGCCAACGCGATGCTGCGGATCCTCTTCAGCCGGCTCGGCAAGCCGCACATCGGGCCGCCGACCGCGTACTCGTTCAACGTCCCGAAGCGGACCGCGAGCGGGGTGATGAAGACCGACAAGGGCCAGGGAGAGAAGACCATCGTGCGCGACGCCGTCTACCACGGCGGCATGTGCCCACGCTGCGAGGGCATGGGGGCGGTCACCGACTTCGACCTGTCCGCGCTGTACGACGAGACCAAGTCGCTCAACGAGGGCGCGCTCACCATCCCCGGCTACAGCATGGACGGCTGGTACGGCCGCATCTTCAGCGGCTCCGGCTTCTTCGACATGGACAGGCCGATCAGCGCGTACACGAAGAAGCAGCTGCACGACCTGCTCTACAAGGAGCCGACGAAGATCAAGGTCGAAGGGATCAACCTGACGTACGAGGGCGTGATCCCGAAGATCCAGAAGTCGATGCTCTCCAAGGACGTCGAAGCGATGCAGCCGCACATCCGCGCCTTCGTGGAGCGTGCGGTGACGTTCCAGACCTGTCCCGAGTGCGACGGCACCCGACTCAGCCACGAAGCCCTGGCGTCGAAGGTCAGCGGCAAGAACATCGCCGACCTCTGCGCGATGCAGATCAGCGACCTCGCCGACTGGATCCGGAAGCTCGACGAGCCGTCGGTGGCCCCGCTGCTCACCGGGCTGCAGCACCTGCTCGACTCGTTCGCGGAGATCGGGTTGGGATACCTCTCGCTCGACCGGTCGTCGGGCACCCTGTCCGGGGGAGAGGCACAGCGCGCCAAGATGATCCGCCACCTCGGCTCGTCGCTCACCGACGTCACGTACGTCTTCGACGAACCCACGATCGGGATGCACCCACATGACATCGAGCGGATGAACAAGCTGCTGCTGCAGCTGCGGGACAAGGGCAACACCGTGCTCGTCGTGGAGCACAAGCCCGAGACGATCGCGATCGCCGACCACGTCGTGGACCTCGGGCCCGGCGCCGGTACGGAGGGCGGCACCGTCTGCTTCGAGGGCACCGTGCAGGGGCTGCGCTCCAGCGACACCATCACCGGCCGCCACCTCGACGACCGGGCGACGCTCAAGGAGACGGTACGGACCGCCACGGGAGCGCTGGAGGTCCGCGGCGCGTCGACGCACAACCTGCGGGACGTGGACGTCGACATCCCGCGCGGGGTGCTCTGCGTGCTCACCGGCGTCGCCGGCTCGGGCAAGAGCTCGCTGATCCAGGGCTCGGTCGCCGGCCGCGAGGGCGTGGTAGTGATCGACCAGGGCGCGATCCGCGGTTCGCGACGGAGCAACCCGGCGACGTACACCGGGCTGCTCGACTCGATCCGCAAGGCGTTCGCGAAGGCCAACGGCGTGAAGCCGGCGCTGTTCAGCTCCAACTCGGAGGGCGCCTGCCCCACCTGCAACGGCGCCGGCGTCATCTACACCGACCTGGGCGTCATGGCCACCGTCGAATCCACCTGCGAGGAGTGCGAGGGGAAGCGGTTCCAAGCGTCGGTGCTGGAGTACACGCTGGGCGGACGGAACATCGCCGAAGTGCTCGCGATGTCGGTCACCGAGGCCGAGGAGTTCTTCGGCGACGGCGACGCCAAGGTGCCCGCGGCCCACAAGATCCTCGACCGGCTCGCCGACGTCGGGCTCGGCTACCTTTCGTTGGGGCAGCCGCTGACCACGCTGTCCGGCGGCGAGCGGCAGCGGCTCAAGCTGGCCACCCAGATGGCCGAGAAGGGCAGCGTGTACGTCCTCGACGAGCCGACCACCGGCCTGCACCTCGCCGATGTCGAGCACCTGCTCGGCCTGCTCGACCGGCTCGCCGACTCGGGCAAGTCGATCATCGTCATCGAGCACCACCAGGCGGTCATGGCGCACGCCGACTGGATCATCGACCTCGGGCCCGGCGCCGGCCACGACGGCGGCCGGATCGTCTTCGAGGGCACCCCCGCCGACCTCGTCGCCGCCCGCGCCACCCTCACCGGCGAGCACCTCGCGGCGTACGTCGGCCCCAGCGATTGATCAGGCGGAGTCGCTGTCCAGCCCGTCGACGATGTGGTCGGAGATTTCGGTGAGTACGCGGAGCTGCTCCGGCGTGAGGCGGTCGATGAACAGCCGGCGTACGGTCTCCACGTGCTGTGGAGCGGCGGCCTCGATCGTCTCGCGACCGGCGGGGGTGATCACCACGAAGACGCCGCGTCCGTCATCGGCGCAGTCATCGCGCGCCACCAGACCTCGCCGCGCCATCCGGGCGATCTGGTGTGACATCCGGCTCTGCTCCCACTCCACCGCTTTCGCCAGGTCCTGGAGCCGCCGCCGGCCGTCGGGTACGTCGGTGAGGTTGACCAGCACCGCGTAGTCGGCGGCGGACAGGCGGGAGTCGGCCTGCAGTTGGCGCGACAGCCGGCCGCCGAGCTTCTCGTGCAGTCGGATGAAGCTGCGCCAGGCGCGCTGCTCGGCCGTGGTGAGCCAGCGTGGTGTCTCGTTCATATGTGACCAGTGTATCGAAATACTTGACGCGTCATCTATCTGACGTACAGTACATGATGCATCATCCAATTAGCGCCTCCGGCAGGTGGTAGTCGTGAACGTCGTTCTGTGGATCATCGCTTCCGTACTCGCCGTGCTGTTCCTCGGTGCGGGCGGCGCGAAGCTGGCGCAGCCGAAGCAGAAGCTCGCCGCTTCGCCGGGCATGGCCTGGACCGAGGCCTTCTCCCCCGGCGCGATCAAGGCGATCGGGGCCCTGGAGCTGCTGGCCGCGATCGGGCTGGTCCTGCCCGCCGCTCTGGGCGTCGTCCCGGTTCTGGTGCCGCTGGCCGCCGCGGGGCTCGTACTGTTGATGGTCGGGGCGGCGATAACCCATGTCCGGCGCAGAGAGAACCAGTCGGTCGTGATCAATCTGGTGCTGCTGGGTCTGGCCGCTGTGGTGGTGTGGGGCCGCTTCGGGCCGTACGCCTTCTGACACGTCGACAGCAGCTCGATCCCAAGGAAGGGGAAGCGACATGCCCGCGATCACCGTCGACGACGTACTCGTCCTCCCGCGCCTGCCCGAGCTCGCGGAGGGAACCGCGTACCGGCCGGTCAGCCGCATGATCACCGCGCCCAGCGGCCTGGAGGGTGAAGGCTTCCCGGTACGCCGGGCCTTCGCCGGGGTGCCGCTGTCCGAGCTCGACCCGTTCGTCCACCTCGACCAGATGGGCGAGATCGACTACGGCCCGGGCGAGCCGAAGGGCACGCCGTGGCACCCGCACCGCGGGTTCGAAACCGTCACGTACATCATCGACGGGATCTTCGACCACCAGGACTCCAACGGCGGCGGAGGCCGGATCACCAACGGCGACACCCAGTGGATGACCGCCGGTGCCGGGATCCTGCACATCGAGGCGCCACCGGAGAACCTGGTGACCAGCGGTGGCCTGTTCCACGGCACCCAGCTCTGGGTGAACCTGCCGCGCGCCAAGAAGCTGAGCCCGCCCCGCTACCAGGACATCCGCGGGAAGCAGTCGACGCTGCTGACCACGCCGGACGGCGGCGCGCTGATCCGGGTGATCGCCGGCGAAATCGCCGGGCACCAGGGGCCCGGTGTGACGCATACGCCGATCGCGCTCGCCCACATCACCGTCGAGCCCGGCGCACAGGTCGACCTGCCGTGGAACCCCGGGTACAACGCACTGGTGTACGTGCTCGCTGGCAGCGGCACGGTCGGCGCGGAGCAGCGTCCGATCCAGCTCGGACAGCTCGCCGTACACGGCGAGGGCGACGCGCTGCGCTTCACCGCCGACCCCCGGCAGGACTCACACACTCCGAAGCTCGAGCTGTACGTCATGGGCGGGCAGCCGATCCGCGAGCCGGTCGCCCACTACGGCCCGTTCGTGATGAACACCAAGGAAGAGCTGATCCAAGCCTTCGAGGACTACCAGGCCGGCCGGCTCGGGGTCATCCCCGCGGAACGGGTCCCGCACACCTCCTGACCAGGCGCGACGCCGGGCCAGCCCGCTGGGGCAGGCCCGGCGTTGCGCTGTCCGGTTACCCATCACCTGGCCCGGATGGCTTGCGGAGTCGGAATCCGGGACGCGACGATGATGATCCACGTACCGGGAAGAGGCCGGGCGACGACGCTGTGGGGGCGGTCAGACGGATGTCGGAGATCATGGTCCGCGTGCTGGGCGAGGGTGACTTTCTGGTGCCGGCCGAGCAGGGTGAGCAGCTCCGGGAACGGCTGGCCCACGCCGACACGCTGTCACTGGACGAGCGCAACGCGGCGGTACGCGAGCTGATCGCCGAGGTGATCCGGGACGGCACCGAGGCGCCGAAGGGTTCCACGCCCGACCTGGTGCTGACGCTGCGGGAAGCCCCCGCGCCCGCGCACCCCCCGCCGCCCCAGCCGCCCCGGCCGCCCTGGGAAGACGACGGCACGCGCCACTACCGCGACCCCGACGACCCGCGGTACGACCCGCCCAGTCAGCAAGGTCCCGCGGGCGGGTATCCCAGCAGCGGTACGTGGGGCGAGGCGGGGCGGGACATCGATCCCACCGACCGGCCTCGTGGTTGAGCCGATGCCCGGGTACGCGATCGGGGTGACCGAGCTCGCCAGCACGGTCACCACGATCATGGTCGCGGTGTTGACGCTGGTCGCGGCGCTGGTCGTGGTGGTGGGGCTGGTACGCGCGCTCCGGGAGCGGCGGCGCGACCAGCTGGTGATCGGCGACGTCGCCGCGCTGACCGCCAGGGTGAGCGCCGACGACATCGACGTCGCCGGGCTCTCGCCGCTGCTGCGTCAAGGTGTGCTGCGGTGGCTCGGCGCGGACCGGCAGAACGCGGAGTGGATCGTCAAAGGGCTGCTCGGCAGCGACGCGGCGCTGGGGCGTACCCCCGTCAAGATCAGTGTGGAGCGCGCCACCCGGGCGGTGACGACCGCGGTGACCGATTCCCTCGACACGCTTTCCAAGGGGTTGCAGGCGATCGCGCCGGAGCAGGCGGCCGGGCTGGTGGCGGCGATCGGGTCGCTGCTGCCGACGCCGCGCGGCTCTCTGGTGCGCGCGTATCCGGTGACCCGGGGCGGGTCGGACGCGGTACGGCTCGGGCTCGCCGTGGAGCTGTCCAGGCTGGACCGTACGCCGATCGCCGCCACCACGTTCTGGCAGCCGCCCGGCGACGGCGCCCGGGCGTACCAGGACGAGATGATCGGGTTGCTGGAGGTGGCGGCGCGCTGGATCGCGGTACGCCGGGTCGCGTTGCGGCTGATCGCCGCCCCGATCCGGCGGCGGTGGGCGCTGCCGTCGGCCGCCCGGCGCCGGCACGAGTTGGGCATGCAGCGGCTGTTGGCGAGCGGCCTGACGTTGGTGGCGATGAAGCAGGTGCCGCAGCACGCGCTGGCGTTCGGGGAGGGCGTCGTCGAGGAGCTGCTGCAGGCGGCCGACGAGCTCGGCACGTACCACCGGCCGTGGGTCACCCTGGGCGGGGTGCACGAGCAGCTCGGCTTCGCGTACCGCCGGGACGGGGACGAGCGTCAGGCGCGGGTGGAGTTCATCCAGGCCGCGCGCAGCTGGGGCGAGGCGTACCGGCTGCTGCGGGAGAATCCGGGCAGCGGCGTCCCGCCGGCCGACCTGGACGACGACCTGGCGCTGCTGCGGATCCGGCGGCTGAAGTGTCTGCTGCTCACCGGCGACAGCCGGCGGTACGCCGAGGCGCGCGCCGAGCTGGGCGACGCGCCCACCGTCCGGGCCGCGCGTACGTTGTTCAGCGCCGCCGTACTGTATGCCCGCGCCGGCACCGTGCTCGACGACAGCTACCTGGCGCAGGCGTGGCGGATGCTGGGCCTCGCGCTGCTCGCCAGCCACGACGACCTGATCTGGGAGGCGGCACTCGAAGATCCCGAGCTGGAGCCGCTGGTGGACCGGGCGCGGTTCGTCGACCAGCTGCGCCCGTACCGGCTGGCCGGCACCGGGCGCCCCGACCCGGACGAGCTGATCGCCGCCGCCGTGGCCGCCGCCACCGAGCAGCCCGTGTCAGACCCTCGCGCGGCGGGTACGCCGTAACCGAGGGGGTGTACGCGATGAGCGTCGAACTGTCGATCCCGGTCGGCGAGGCGACCGTCGCCGGGGATCTTCACGTACCGGAGTCGCCGTACGGGGTGGTGGTGTTCGCGCACGGCAGCGGCAGCTCGCGGCGCAGCGCGCGCAACCGGATGGTCGCCGAGCGGCTGCAGGAGCGCGGGTTCGCCACGCTGCTCGCCGACCTGCTCTCGCCGGACGAAGAGCAGGCCGACCAGACCACCGGGAGGCTGCGCTTCGACATCGGGCTGCTCGCCGGCCGGCTGGTCGCGATGGTGGACACCGTGAGCCGGCGGTGGGACACCGAAGGGCTCCCGATCGGTGTGTTCGGCGCGAGTACGGGTGCCGCCGCCGCCCTGATCGCCGCCGCGACCCGACCCGAGACGGTACGCGCGGTGGTGAGCCGCGGTGGCCGTCCCGACCTGGCGGCGTCCGCGCTGGACGCGGTGGCGGCGCCGACCCTGCTGATCGTCGGAGGCGACGACACCCAGGTGCTGCGCTGGAACCGGGAGTCGGCGGCCCGGATCCAGGCCGCGTGCCGGGTGCACGTCGTACCGGGGGCGGGTCATCTGTTCGAGGAGCCGGGCGCGCTCGACCAGGTCGCTGAGCAGGCGGCGGCGTGGTTCGGCACGTACCTGCCGGCGGTGGCGGACGAGGTGGTGCTCGACGGCTACCCGGACCTGCCAGGCCCGCTCCCCTAACCGAGGCTTTGGCGCAGGCTGGACTTTGGAATGCGCTTTCCGGCGCGCCGCCGGGTCTCCGTCGGTCCGGCTCAGAGCGTGGCATTCTGTCGGTACGACGCGCGCGTACCGGGAGGGACCATGCCGCCAGCGGGACCGGTCACGCTGACGGACGTCGCGCGGCGTGCCGGGGTCTCGCTCGCCACCGCGTCGCGTGCCCTCCACGGCGGTGACCGCACCGTGGGAGACGCGCTGCGGGAGCGCGTCCTGGCGGCGGCCGCCGAGCTCGACTACACCCCGAACGCGCAGGCCCAGGCGATGGCGCGGGGGCGTACGGACATGATCGGGCTGCTGGTGCACGACATCGCGGACCCCTACTTCTCCTCGATCGCGGCGGGGGTGATCGAGGCCGCCGAGCCGCACGGGCTGCTGGTCACGGTGGCGAGCACCGTACGGCGACCCGAGCGGGAGCTGCGGTACGTCGCCGCGCTGCGGCGGCAACGCGCGCGGGCGGTGATCCTGGCCGGCAGCCGGGACGACGATCCCGACCTGCTGAGGCGGCTCGGCGCGGAGCTGACCGGGTTCGCGTCGACCGGGGGACGGGTGGTGCTGATCGGGCAGCGGGCGCTCGGGCTCGACACCGTGGTGGTGGAGAACCGTTCCGGCGCCCGCGCGCTCGGGCGGGCGTTGCTGGAGCTGGGGCACCGCCGGTTCGGCGTACTGGCGGGGCCGCGGGGGCTGCTGACCGCCCGGGACCGGCTCGCCGGCTTCCGGGAGGCGCTGCGGCACGCCGGTGCCGAGCTTCCCGACCCGTACGTGATCCACGGCGAATTCACCCGCGACGGCGGCTACGCGGCGATGTCGCAGCTGCTGGACCGTGCCGCCGACGCCAGCACACCCGGCGCCACCTGTGTGTTCGCGGTGAATGACGTGATGGCGGTGGGGGCGGTCGCGGCGCTGCGGGATCGCGGCGTACGGGTGCCGGACGAGATCGCGGTGGCCGGCTTCGACGACATCGACACGCTGCACGACATCACGCCCGCGCTGACGACCGTACGGCTGCCGCTGGAACGGCTCGGCGCCACCGCCGTGGAGCTGATGACCCAGCCGCCGGCCGACCGCCCCCGGCTCCGCCGGATCGCCGGCGAGGTCGTGGTCCGCGCCAGCACCCCGCCACTGGCCGCGCGCTAGGCGCCGCTCAGCCGGCGGTCCGGTCGGCGCCGAGCAGCTCGGCCAGCGTCGCCGCCTCACCGTCCAGCAGCTCCGGATCATCGTCGGGTACGAACTCCAGCAGCGCGTCCCAGCTCGCGTCCCCAGCGACCGCGAACACCCGCCGCCACAGCTCGCGCCGCTCGGCGAGCCGCAGCCGCTCCGTCTCGGGCCACCAGGAGAACACGTGCAGCGCGCAGACGCGATCGCGTACCGCCTCCAGGTTGGCGACCGCCTCGTCGTCCGGCGCGCCCACCGGCGGCTGCCAGTACGTCGACACGTTCGGCTGGTCCACCGCGTCCAGCAGCCGCAGCGTGGAGTCGACCGTGTCGGTCAGCGTGTTGCGGTGGAACTCGAACCCCAGCTCGACGCCCTGGTCAGCGGCCCGCTCCGCCGCCTCGCGGGAACGCCGCACCACGGCAGCAACTGCGTCGGGGTCGGCCAAAGCCGAGCCGAGCGTGCCGGCCCAGATCCGGATCCGCGGCGCCCCGAGCGCCACCGCTCCCGCCAGCACCGGCGCGAACTCCTCCGCCCCGTGCGGCCCCGCCCGGAAGTAGGACCCGTACGCCGCGACCCGCAGCCCGTACCCGGCGGTGGCGTCGCGTACCTCCGCGAGCCGCGACGCGTCGCCGGATGGGGCGTGCACGTCGGCGCCCCACTCGATGGTGCGCAGCCCCGCGTCGGCCGCCCGCCGCAACACCTCGTCCCACGGCAACGACCGGTACGTCACCGAACACAACCCCGGTACGCAGCCCATCACGCCGCCAGCGCCAGATACCGGCTGACCATCGTGGCCACCACCTCGTCCGGATCGGTCTCCCACAGCTGCGCGTTGAAGATCTCCACCTCCACGTCGCCGCGATAGCCGGCGTCGTCGACGGCTTTGCACAGCGGTACGAAGTCGATGTGCCCGTCCCCGATCATGTCGCGCCCGAGCAGTACGTCCGCCGGCAATGGTGTGATCCAGTCGGCGAGCTGGAACGACGCGATCCGATCCCCGGCGCGGGCGACCTGGGCGAAGACCTGCGGGTCCCACCAGACGTGGAAGGTGTCGACCACGACGCCGACCTGCTCCACCGGGAACGGCGCGGCCAGGTCGAGCGCCTGCCCCAGGGTGGAGAGCACCGCGCGGTCGGCGCAGTACATCGGGTGCAGCGGCTCCAGGGCCAGCCTTACCCCGCGCTCGGCGGCGTACGGGGCCAGCTCGGCGAGCGCGTCGGCGACCCGCTGCCTGGCCCCGGGCAGATCTCGGGAGCCGGCCGGCAGGCCGCCCACCACCAGCACCAGACACGCCGCGCCCAGCGTGGCCGCCTCGTCGATCGCCCGCCGGTTGTCGTCCAGCGCCGCCATGGAGCCGTCAGTGAAGAAGCCGCCGCGGCACAGGGACGAGACCCGCAGGCCGGCGTCGCTGACCAGCTTCGCCGCGGCGGCCAGCCCGACGTCGGCCACCGGTGCACGCCAGAGGCCGATCGCGGGGATGCCGGCGCGTACGCAGCCGCCGACCGCTTCGCGTACCCCCCACTGTTTGGTGGTCATCTGGTTGAGTGAGAGGCGCGACAGGCCGGTCATGTCGCGACCCCCGCCGTCGTGAGGTAGGCGCGCATCCGCGCCGCCGCCAGCTCGGGATCCGGGAGCAGCCCGGCGGTGTCGGCGAGCCGGAAAGCCTCCACCAGATGTGGTACGCCGCGCGCGCTCTGCAGCCCGCCCACCATCGCGAAGCCGGGCTGGTGTCCGGCCAGCCAGGCCAGAAATGCGATCCCGGTCTTGTAGTAGTACGTCGGCGCGCCGAACAGGTGCCGGGCCAGCGGCAACGTCGGGGTGAGCGCGGCGTCGTACCCGGCGAGATCGTCCCGGTCGAGCGCCTGCAACGCCGCCGACGCGGCCGGCGCGATCGCGGCGAACACCCCGAGCAGCGCGTCGCTGGCCGACACCTCGTCGCCGCGGATCAGCTCCGGGTAGTGCAGGTCGTCGCCGGTGTAGACCCGTACGCCGGCCGGCAGCGCGCGCCGCAGCGCCACCTCGTGCGTGGCGTCCAGCAGCGACACCTTGACGCCGTCGACCTTCGACGGACACGCGGCGATCAGCTCCAGGAACGACCCGGTCGCGGCGTCGAGGTCGGTGTCGCCCCAGTAGCCGGCCAGCGCCGGATCGAACATCGGCCCGAGCCAGTGCAGGATCACGGGGGTACGCACCTGGGCCAGCAGCCGGCCGTACACCTTGTGGTAGTCCCCGGGGCCGCGCGCGAGCCGGGCGAGCTGCCGGCTGGCCATCAGGATCGGGGTGGCGCCGGCGTCGGTGACCACGTCGAGCTGCTCCTCGTACCCGGCGATGATCTCGTCCAGCGAGCCCACCTCCGGCGGCAGCTGGTCGGTCCCGGCGCCGGCCGCGAAAGGACCCGAAACCTCTTCGCCGGTACGCCGGATCAGCTCGCGCGCGGTGGGCCAGTCCAGCCCCATCCCGCGCTGGGCGGTGTCCATCGCCTCCGCGACGCCGAGCCCGTACGACCACAGGTGCTGGCGGAACGCGAGGGTGGCTTCCCAGTCCAGGGCGGCGGGTGCGCCGGGGGAGTTGTCGGCGTACGGGTCGGGGGCGACGTGGGCGGCGGCGTACCCGATCCGGCTGGTCAGGGGCTCTTTCGGGCGCGGGAAGCCGGCTGGCTCGCCGAGCGCCCGGTGCTCGCTGGTGCCGTCCGCGCGGGGCAGCCTTATGGTGACACTCACGGCCGCAGCTCTTCCAGCTCGATCCGCCGGCCCTCCGCCGACGAACGCAGCCCGCACTCGGCCAGCCGTACGCCGCGCGCGCCGGCCAGGAAGTCGTACGGGTGCGGCGCGTCCTCGACCACGTGCCGGATGAACTGCTCCCACTGCGCCCGGAAGCCGTTGCCGAACTCCCCGTTGTCCGGCACCTCCTGCCACTGGTCGCGGAACCGCTCGGCGACCGGGAGGTCCGGGTTCCACACCGCTCGGGGCGTGTTCGCGCGGTGCTGGGTACGGCAGCCGAACAGCCCCGCCACGGCGCTGCCCTCCGTACCGTCGACCTGGAATTCCACCAGCTCGTCGCGGTGCACCCGTACGCACCACGACGAGTTGACCTGCGCGATCACGCCGCCGTCCAGCTCGAAGATCCCGTACGCCGCGTCGTCGGCGTCCGCGTCATAGGCGTCACCGCGCTCGTCCCACCGCTGCGGGATGTGGCTGGCGACCCGGGCGGTGACCGCGCGCACCCGCCCGAAGAGGTTCTCCAGCACGTAGCTCCAATGGGCGAACATGTCCAGCGCGATCCCGCCGCCGTCGGCCGCCCGGTAGTTCCAGCTGGGGCGCTGCGCCGGCTGGTGCTCGCCCTCGAACACCCAGTAGCCGAACTCGCCGCGTACCGAGAGGATCCGGCCGAAGAAGCCGGTGCCGACCAGGCGCTTCAGCTTCAGCAGCCCCGGCAGGTAGAGCTTGTCGTGCACCACGCCGTGCTTCACGCCGGCCGCGTCGGCGAGCTGCGCCAGGTCGAGCGCCCCGGCCACGGTCTCCGCCACCGGCTTCTCGGTGTAGATGTGCTTGCCGGCGGCGATCGCCGCCTTGATCGCGGCCTCCCGCGCCGGGGTCACCTGGGCGTCGAAATACACCGCGACCGAGGGATCGCTCAGCACCTCGTCCAGTTTGTCTGTCCACTGTGGTACGCCGTGCCGCTCCGCCAGCTCGCGCAGCTTGCCGGAGTTGCGGCCCACCAGCACCGGCTCCACCTGCACCCGGCTGCCGTCGGACAGAGCGACCCCGCCGGCTTCCCGGATCGCCAGGATCGACCGGACCAGATGCTGCCGGTAGCCCATCCGGCCGGTCACACCGTTGAGGGCAACACGCAGAGAGGAGCTCATACAACCACCTTCGGAAAGCGCTTTCCAGCCAGGGTAGGCGGCGGTCGCGGTCTCCGCAACGTGCCCGGCCACGCGTGACCCCGGCCGCTCAGCTCCGAGCGGGCCCGGGGGCGCTCAGCTCCAGCTCCGAGCGGGCCCGGGCGGAGCTCAGCTCCAGGTGCGTGTGGCTCGGGCCGCGATGGCGGCGGCCTGGCGGCGGCCGGCCAGTGCGGACGGGCGGCGGGTGGCGGGATCCATCTTGCTGGGACGCATCGCCGCCCGCGACGCCGCGTCCGGGGTCACGTACAGCACCCGGCTGCCGGCGAGCTGGCGCAGCTCGTGGGCGATCGGCGTCGGGAACACCGTGTCGCTGTCCTCCGGGATGCCGCACAGCACCACCACGCGGTCGTACCCGGCGGCCAGGTCGGCGTTGGTGACCGACCGTACGCCCCCGTCGATGTAGCGCCGCCCGCCGATCGTCACCGGCGGCCACACGGTCGGTACGGCGCAGCTGGCCGCCACCGCCGACACCAGCGGCACCCCGTCGGCGTTGCCGAACACCGCCAGCGCGCCGGTCGCGGCGTCGACCGCGGTGAGCCGTACGGCCGTCTCCGGC
>JBOGDF010000031.1:0-25107 GCA_050701635.1 Micromonosporaceae bacterium
GCGGCGGACGATGCGGAGCGGGCGGCGAGCCGGGCGGCGCGGCTGCTGGCGGAGCTGCATCAGGTGGACGGGCGGCTGCGCCGGGTCTCCCGCAACGGCCGGGTGGGGGAGCCGGGCGGCGTGCTGGAGGACTACGGTGCGGTCGCCGAAGCGTTCTGCGCCATGCACCAGGCGACCGGCGACGGGGTCTGGCTGGAGCGGGCGCGGGCGCTGCTGGACACCGCGACCGATCGGTTCGCGGCGCCCGGCGGCGGCTACTTCGACACCGCGGACGACGCGGAGCCGCTGTTCAGCCGGCCCGCCGACCCGACCGACAACGCCACCCCGTCCGGGATGACCTCGCTGGCGATGGCGCTGACCAGCTACGCCGCGCTGGCCGGCTCGGCGCCGCATCGCGAGAAGGCGACCGCGGCGCTGGCGGGGCTGTCGACGGTGGTGGCAGGGCACGCCCGGTTCACCGGCTGGGCGTGCGCGGTGGCGGAGGGGCACCTGGCGGGGCCGCTGGAGATCGCGGTCGCGGTCCCGGACGGCCACGACCAGAACACCGATCCGCTGGTACGCACCGCGCGGCGTACCGGCTCGCCCGGCGCGGTCGTGGTGGTGGGCGAGCCGGACCGGCCCGGCGTACCGCTGCTGGCGGACCGGGGGCTGGTCGAGGGGCGGCCCACGGCGTACGTGTGTCGCGATTTCAGCTGCGATCTGCCCGTGATCGAGCCGGCTGACCTGGGCAAACAGATCGGCGTTTCGGTGGTGGCCTGAACCGAGCCGTGATCATCTATCGGTTCGTGGTTCTTATGCGTGTTCGTGGCGATACGATCGGTCACCCCCGCTGTATGGAGATGACCGCAAATGGCCGGAATTGCTGCACTTTTTGGGAGCGAGCAGTCCGCACTTCCTGATCTGTCCGAGGGCCTCGCCGCACGCGGGCCCGACACCGCGATCTGGCAGGAAGGCTCGCTCGGGCTCGCCGTACGCGCCGCGCTCCCGATGATCCACACCGGCACCGGGCTGGCCGCCGTGGTGGAAGGTGTCACGGAGATCTCGCGGCTGCTCGACGAGTACGCCGCGCGCGGCGCCGAAGCGCTGGTACGCCCCGGCGAGCCGTACGCCGTCGCGGTCGCCGACCCGGTCCGGGAGGCGCTGTTGCTGGCCCGCAACGGCGAGGGCCCGGCGCTCTACTACGCAGTCCTGAACGGCGCCTCGCAGTCCGCGGGCCGCGCCAACCGGCGGTACCCGTCGTGGACCGTACTGGCCGCCGCCGAGCCGCGGGCGCTGATCGCCGCCGGCGTGGCACCCGTACCCGACGACGAAGTGATCGGCGAGTTCGTCGACACCGGGCGCTGCGACGAGGGCGCGGCCACCTGCTTCGCCGGGATCCGCCGGGTGCTGGCCGGCCAGGTGGTCGAGGTGACCCGGCGCGGCGTACGGGTGGTGACGGTGCCGCAGGGCCAGGCCCAGCCCCCGCTGACGCTGCCGCTCGCGGTGGCCGAAGCGGTACGCCACGGCCGGCTCGGGGTACGCCTCGACACCGACACCGACCACCGGCTGCTCGGTGCCGTACTGGCGCACCCGTCGGCGTGCCGCCCGGTGCCGGCGTACCACCCGGTCCTGGCGCCGCTCGGCACCGACCCGGAAGCCGAGGCCGAGCCGGACCGGACGCCCGGCAACGTACGCCGGGAAGTGGTGTCGATCTCCGCGGACCAGTTCGTGGCCGACCTGCCGAGCTTCCTGACCGACCTGGGTGAACCGGTGCCGGACCTGGCGAGTTACCTGCTGTGGGCCTGCGCCCGGGCCAGCATGGGCGACGCCGACACGCTGCTCGACCCGACCGCGACCCCGGGCGGGCACCATCCCCGGGTGGCCGACCGGATCGCCGCCCACCTCGGCGTGGGAGTACGGTTCCCGCTCGCCGCCACGCCGGGAGAGCTGTCCGAGCCCGACCTCACCGCCGCGCTGCTCGAACGCATCAAGGACCGGGTGTACGGCGCCTTCCTGACCGCCGAGTTCGCCTCCCGCCCCTGGGTGGACGCCAGTACGGCGCTGGCCCGCTTCGACCGCTTCGCCAGCGGGGGAAGCGCCGACGACCGGGATGCCGGCTGGTTCTGGCGGCTCTACCTGGTCGAACAGTGGCTGCGCGCGGTGGTCGAGTCGGGCGGCGAATCCGGCGACGCGCCCCGGGAGCAGTTCGCGCCGCACGCCGGCAAGGAGCTCACGATCGAGGTCGCGGGCCGCCGGTGGGTACGCTTCCCGATCCGTACCGACCTGTTCGGCCCGGGCGACGCGGTGCCGAAGAAGGTCGCCGGGTACGTTACCGAGCTGGTCGCCGAGGCCCGTGCCCATCCCCGGTTCCGGGACGTGTTCAGCAAGCCCTGGTATGTGGTGACCGCCGAGAAGGTGGTCGCGGTGGCGCAGCGCCGCTCGTACCTGCTGTGGCAGATCCGGCCCGGCCGGTGCGCCCGCACGCTGGCCCGGATGGCCTCGCGTACCCCGTACGGGGTGGGCTCCCGGAGCGCGTGGATCATGGAGCTGGCGATCCGCGAGGTGGGGCGTACCCGGATGCTGCTGGCCACCCTGGTCTCGCTGCTCGGGCGGCCGTTCCGGCGCGGCGACGCGTGGTTCGAACGGGTGGCCGGCCCCGCGGTCGCCGCGATCGACGGGCCGGCCGACCACTCGATGTACCCGTCGAACCTGTCGGCCACGCTGGGCGCCGCGGATCCGGAACGGGTCGCCGGCGAGATCGCCGAGGCGCTGCGGCTGGCGCTGCCGGCCGACGCCGCGGGCAACCTGCGCGGCTGCGTGGTGATGGACGGGCGGGAGACCGGGTGTCAGGTACGCGGGCTGTACGCCGACCGTCCCGAGAAGTTCTTCACCGCCGCGTTCGCCGACAACCCGCTGGGTCAGGGCGGGGAGCGTACGCCGGTCGCGGTGCTGGTGCAGGCCGCCGCCGTACGCCGCGCCAAGCGCAAGCCCGCTCCCAAGACGCGTAAGCAACCCGCCGTCACCAGCTGATCCGGCCGAGTCCCGGGCGGTGGTGCGGAAGAGCGATGACGACGACACGGGTCACGCCAGGCGGCAGCTGATGGACCAGCCGGTGGTGCGCGCGGTGGAGCGCTGGGGGTTGCTGGCCGGCGTCACCGGCGTGGTCGCCAACGTGTTGCTGATCGCGCTGTACGCCGTCGCGATCCCCGGCAACCACGCGTACGGCTGGACCGGCCCCGCGAACGACGTGATCGGCGGGATCGTCTCCACCGGCGCGATGATCCCGATGGCGTACGCGCTGCGGCGGCTCGCCGGCGGCGGGCGTGCGGTGTGGGTCGCCACGCACGTGGCGGTGGCCGGGATGGCGCTGCTCATGGTGCTGTCGCTGCTGCTGGTGCTGCGCCTGATCCCGTTCTCGGTGCAGGGCGCCGGTGCGGTCCCCGCGATCGTCGCGATGTTCGCCTGGCTCGGGCTGGTCGGCCGGGCCGGGCTGGCCACGGGCGGCTTGCCGCGGGGGCTGGCCCGGTGGGCGGTCGGGATGGCGCTCGCCGTCGGAGCCGGGATGGTGCTGGTGGGGATCAGCCTGCTGCTGCCGTGGGGATCGATCCCGCAGTACGTCCTCGGCGGCGCCGGACTGTTCTGCGCCGCACCGGCGTTCCTGGCGTACCCGGTGTGGTTGATCGTCCTGTCCTCACGGATTCGCGGGCACCAGCCACCGTCGTGACAGGGCTGCGCCAGGGCGTACTCGCCGATGCTTGTCCAAGCGTGTAATGCTGTAAGCATCGATGAACATGAGCGCCCGGACACGGGTGTGGCTGCGGGAGGAACGATGCGAGGACGACGTGGACCGGGACCGTGGGCGGCGGGACCGGGGTGGGGCGACCGGGGCGGCGGTTGGCAGCAGGCCGACCTGCCGTCCGCCGAAGATGCCACCGGCTGGCTGATCGGCCGGCTGCCCGAGGGGTGGTACGTGGAGACCCCGACCGTGAGCGTGGACCGCGACGAGCTGCTGGTGGTCGGGCGGCTGCCGGAGCCGGAGGTGTCCGAGGACGCCACCGACGCCGAGCGGGCGGCCGTGGAGCAGGGCCGGATCGCGCGGTTCCGGGAGGACACCCGCAAGCAGCGGATGGAGATCGCGGCGCACGCCGAGCACCGGTTCCGCCGCCGGGTGAGCTGGGGCGCGGAGTGTGGTGGCAGCCGGGAGCTGTTCACCACCCAGTCGGTGCCGGTGATGACCCGGCTACGGCAGCCGGAGCGCCAGGTGCTCGACACCCTGGTCGACGCGGGCGTGGCGCGGTCCCGCTCCGACGCGCTGGCGTGGTGCGTACGGCTGGTCAACGAGCACGCCGAGAGCTGGCTGCAGCAGCTGCGTGATGCGATGTCGTCGGTGGACGAGCTCCGCAAGGCCGGCCCCGACGTTCAGTAACCACACAAGATCACCGTTTGGGGTACGACACGGCCGGCTCCGCCGCCGATCCGTACCCCAGACGGTGATCTTCTTTTCCAAGGTGGGTAGACCTCTGCAAGTTGTTGCGTCGAATTGTCGTTGCGTGCGTGAATCTGCCGGCAATCGCGCACCTGATTGCTAACGCTTCCCGCTTGTGCAGTTCTTCACAAGCGACCGGGGTGCCCTTGACGCTTGTCCGGTTTACGCTGAGGCAACCCCGGTCGCCCCGTGGTGTTTTCGTCTTGTCACGAAGCGTCGCGAGCGCGCACAGCAGCCGGCGTAGCTGGCCGTCCACTCCGGGACCTGCGCACCCGATACCGGTCCGCCAGACCGGTGATAGCGTCGACCTCAAGGAGATTCGCAATGAGTGCTCCGGCAGCCGTTCCCGGACTGGACGCCGCCCCCACCAGGCACCCCAAGCTGCTCGCCTGGGTACGCGAGGTCGCCGAGCTGACCACCCCGGACCAGGTCGTCTGGTGCGACGGCAGCGACGAGGAGTGGACCAGGCTCACCGACCTGCTGGTCGAGGGCGGCAGCCTGGTGCGACTCAACGACGAAAAGAAGCCAAACTCGTTCTGGGCGCGTACCGACCCGTCGGACGTGGCGCGGGTCGAGGAGCGTACGTTCATCTGCTCCGTCGACGAGGCCGACGCCGGCCCCACCAACAACTGGATGGCGCCGGCGGAGATGAAGCAGCTCATGACCGAGCTGTACCGCGGCTGTATGCGCGGCCGCACCATGTACGTGATCCCGTTCTGCATGGGCCCGCTGACCGCCGAGTCACCGATGTACGGCGTCGAGATCACCGACTCCGCGTACGTCGTCGCGAGCATGCGGATCATGACCCGGATGGGCACCCACGTGCTCGACAAGATGGGCATCGACGCGGAGTTCGTACCGGCGCTGCACTCGATCGGCGCCCCGCTGGAGCCCGGCCAGGACGACGTGGCGTGGCCGTGCAGCGAGACCAAGTACATCTCGCAGTTCCCGGAGACCCGCGAGATCTGGTCGTACGGGTCCGGCTACGGCGGCAACTCGCTGCTCGGCAAGAAGTGCTACTCGTTGCGGATCGCCAGCGTGATGGGGCGCGACGAGGGCTGGATGGCCGAGCACATGCTGATCCTCAAGCTGACCAGCCCGGAGGATAAGACCTACTACATCGCGGCGGCGTTCCCGTCCGCCTGCGGCAAGACCAACCTCGCGATGCTGGAGCCCACCATCCCGGGTTGGAAGGTGGAGACGCTCGGCGACGACATCGCCTGGATGCGGTTCGGTGACGACGGCCGGCTGTACGCCGTCAACCCCGAGTACGGCCTGTTCGGCGTCGCGCCCGGCACCGACTACAAGACCAACCCGAACGCGATGCGTACCATCGCGAAGGGCAATTCGCTGTTCACCAACGTGGCGCTCACCGACGGCGGCGACATCTGGTGGGAGGGCATGGGTCAGCCGCCCGCGCACCTCACCGACTGGAAGGGCCGGGACTGGACGCCGGACTCCGACGAGGTGTCCAGCCACCCCAACTCGCGGTTCTGCACGCCGATCAAGCAGTGCCCGATCCTCGCCGACGAGTACGAGGACCCGAACGGCGTACCGATCTCGGCGATCCTGTTCGGCGGCCGGCGCAAGACCACGGTGCCGCTGGTGACCGAGGCCCGGGACTGGACCCACGGCGTCTACATGGGCGCCACGCTGTCCAGCGAGACCACCGCCGCCGCGGTCGGCCAGGTCGGCGTGGTACGCCGGGACCCGATGGCGATGCTGCCGTTCATCGGCTACCACGGCGCCGACTACTTCCGGCACTGGATCGAGATGGGCAAGCAGGCAGAGGCCGGCGCCGACAAGCTGCCCAAGGTCTTCTATGTCAACTGGTTCCGCCGTGGCGACGACGGTCGGTTCCTGTGGCCCGGCTTCGGCGAGAACTCCCGCGTCCTGAAGTGGGTCATCGAGCGGATCGAGGGCAAGGTCGAAGCGGTCGATACGCCGATCGGCCGCGTACCCACGGCGGAAGGGTTGGACACCTCCGGGCTGGACATGTCCGCCGAGGACCTGGCCGAGGTGCTCAAGGTCGACCCGGAGGAGTGGAAGGCCGAGATCCCGCAGGTGCAGGAGTGGTTCAACAAGTTCGGCGAGAAGCTGCCGACCGTGCTGTGGGCCGAGCTCGACACCCTGAAGTCGCGGCTCGGTATCCACTGAATCGTCATAATCGCTCCATCGATCGGCACCGCCGGTCCGGATAGGCTTCCGCCGTGAGGCTGCGCGACTTCGTCTACTCGGTGTACGAACGCCGGCTGCAACGGCGGCTGACCGGGGCGGACACCCCACGCCACGTGGGCGTGATGCTCGACGGCAACCGCCGCTGGGCGCGTTCGGTCGGCTTCGACGACCCCAACGAAGGTCACAAGGCCGGCGCGGCGAAGGTCGAGCAGCTGCTGAGCTGGTGCGACGAGGCCGGGGTCGAGGTGGTGACGCTGTGGCTGCTGTCCACCGACAACCTCAACCGGGCGCCCAAGGAGCTCGACCCGCTGCTGCGGATCATCGAGGGGCTCGTCACCGAGCTCGCTGACGAGGCCAACCCGTGGCGGCTGCGGATCGTGGGGGCGCGCGACCTGCTGCCCACCCAGACCGCCCAGGCGCTGAAGGCGGCCGAGGAGCGTACCCGGGACCGTACGGGCGGGGTGCAGGTCAACATCGCCGTGGGGTACGGCGGCCGCCAGGAGATCGCGGACGCCGTACGGTCTCTGCTGCAGCAGCACGCCCGCGCGGGGACCACGATCGAGGCGCTGGCGGAGCTGCTCGACGTGGACCACATCGCCGAGCACCTCTACACCAAGGGCCAGCCCGATCCCGACCTGATCATCCGTACCAGTGGCGAACAGCGGCTCTCGGGTTTCCTGCTGTGGCAGAGCGCCCACTCGGAGTTCTACTTCTGCGAGGCGTACTGGCCGGACTTCCGGCGGGTGGACTTCCTGCGCGCGATGCGCTCGTACGCCTCCCGCCACCGCCGGTACGGCAACTAGCCGGCAGCCGGCGCACCGCTAGGGTGCTCGCGTGGCGGGGCGTCTGAGGGTGGGGCTGCTGGGGCCGCTCACCGTCGAGCTGGACGGGCGCGAGCTCGCCATCGGCGGTGCCCGGAGGCGGGCGATCCTCGCCGGGCTCGCGATGTCCGCCGGTGCCCCGGTCGCGGTCGAGACGCTCGGGCTGCTGGGCTGGGGCGACCGGCCACCGAACGGCGTACGCAACGCGCTGCAGGTCACCGTGCTGCGGCTGCGCGGCGAGCTGGGGGCGGAGCTGATCGAGTCGGTGCCGGACGGCTACCGGCTGCGGATCGACCCGGACGGGGTGGACGTACACCGGTTCCGTGCCCTGGTCGCGACCGCTGCCACCCCCGGCGACCCGGAGCAGCTGCTGGCGCGGCTGGACGAGGCGTTGGCGCTGTGGCGGGGAGAGCCGTTCGCCGGCGTCGACGGGAGCAGCTGCGGGCCGACCACGTACCGCGGCTGACGGAGGAGTGGTTCGCCGCGGTGGAGCTGCGGGCCGACCTGCTGCTGGCGGCCGGGCGCCACGACGAGCTGCTGCCGAGCCTGCACGACCTCGCGGTACGCCATCCGCTGCGGGAACCGCTGTGGCGCCGGCTGATGCTCGCGCAGTACCGGGCCGGACGGCAGGCCGACGCGCTGGCCAGCTTCGACGCCGTACGGGTCCGGCTGCGCGACGAGCTCGGAGTGGACCCGGACCCCGAGCTGCGCGCGCTGCGGCAGTCGATCCTGCGCCAGGACCCGGAGCTGCAGCCGCGTCGATCGCCGGCGGCGCCGGTGCCGCGGCAGCTGCCCACGGACCTGCCCCGATTCTGTGGTCGCGATGCCGAGCTGGCGGCGCTGGACCGGTTGCTCGAGACCCGGCCCACGGACGGCGGGCCGGTGCTGATCGCCGTACTCAGCGGCGGTGGAGGTTTGGGTAAAACCGCGCTCGCGGTGCACTGGGCGCACCGGGTCACCTCGCGCTTCGGCGACGGCCAGCTCTACCTCAATCTCCGGGGGTACGGGCCGCAGCCGCCGGTGCCACCCATGGTCGCGCTGGAGACGCTGCTGCGTTCGCTGGGCGTACCGGGTGTACAGATCCCGAGCGAGCTGGACGCCCGGTCCGGGTTGCTCCGCAGTACGCTCGCCGGCCGCCGTACCCTGCTGGTGCTGGACAACGCCCGGGACGCCGAGCAGGTACGCCCGCTGCTCCCCGGCGCCGGCACGATGGTGCTGGTGACCAGCCGTTCCCAGCTGCGGAGCCTGATGGCGCGGGACGCCGCGCACCCGATCGACCTGCGACATCTGGCGCCCACCGAGTCGGTACGGCTGCTCGCCACCGCCGCCGGCCTGGAGCCGGCATCCAGCGCGGAGTCCGGCAAGTGGGTAAGGGTGGCCGAGCTGTGCGGTCACCTGCCGTTGGCGCTGGCGATCGCCGGGGAGCAGCTCGGCCGGCACCTCGCCGGCGATCTGGACGAGCTGATCGCGGAGCTCCGTGACCAGCGGGAACGCCTGGACACGCTGGACGCCGGGGACCCGGAGACCGACGTACGGGCGGTGTTCTCGTGGTCGTACCGGGCGTTGCGGCCCGAGGTGGCCCGGATGTTCCGGCTGCTGGCGCTGCACCCGGGCGCCGACATCGGGGCGCCCGCTGCCGCTGCGCTCGCCGGGGTGACGGTGCCGCAGGCCCGCCGGCTGCTGGACCGGCTGGTCAACGCCCACCAGCTGGGCCAACCCCGTCGCGGCCGGTACGAGCAGCACGACCTGCTCCGGGCGTACGCCGCGGAGCTGGCCGAATCCGACCCGGACGCCGGCGCCGCGGCCCGGCGGATCGCGGAGTGGTACCGGGCGGCGGCCGACCTGGCCGACACCCAGGTACGCCGTGACCGGCGCGTCGCAACGGAGTATCCCGACGTCACGGCGCCGTTCACCGACCGGGAATCAGCGCTGGCCTGGTACGACACGGAGCGCGGCCCGCTGGTCGCCACCGTCCGGTACGCCGCCGATCACGGGCTGCACGACGTGGCGTGGGAGCTGGCGTTCCGGCTGCGCTTCTACCTGCACCTGCGGCACGCCTGGGACGACTGGATCGCGGTCAGCGAGATCGGTCTGGAGTCGGCGCGGCGGCTCGGGAATCCGCTGCACCAGGCACGGCTGCACAACTCGCTCGGCATGGTGCACTCCGAGCTGCGCCGGCACCAGCGGGCGCTCGACCACTACCGGCAGGCGCTGGCGCTGTTCCGCGCCGGCGGGCACCGCCACCAGGAGGCGGCCGTACACACCAACCTGGGGATGGCCTACCTGGAGCTGGGGCAGGTCGACGAGGCGATCGGGCAGCACGAGCGGTCTCGGGAGCTCGCCGACCGGCTGGGCGACCAGCGGGGGGCGCACGCCTCGTACGTCAACCTCGCGACCGCCCTGGTACGCGCGGGCCGCCACGCCGAGGCGATCCAGCGGGCCGAGACGGCGTTGGCGTGGGCGCGTGGCGAGGACGACGGATTCACCCAGGCGGAGTGCCACGCCGTGGTCGGCCGGGCGCTGCTGGGGCTCGGCCAGCCCGGGGCCGCGCTGCCGCGACTGCGGGAGGCGGTGGAGCTGTGGCGCCCGTACGGAAACCGCGGCTACGCCGCCCGGGTGATGATCGACATCGGCCTGGCACAGCGCGCCGCCGGCGCCGGGGACGATGCCCGCCAGACCTGGCGTACCGCCCTGGAGGTGTTCACCGAGCTCGGCGACCCGCGCGCCGACGACGTACGCCGCCACCTGGCCGAGCCGCCGGATGGCCAGCAGGCTCCGCGCAGCGCCGGGTGAAGCGGCCGGCGGGTTACATCTGGGGAAGCTGGTCGTGGTTACTGGCTCAAGTCGCTTCGCCCAGCTAGCGTCGATGGTGTGACGCGGGGACCTCCCGCGTACCCGGGAGGCCCGGTTGGTAGAGCCAAGGGGCCGGCACCCGGCCTCGTGTGGCCGGGCGCCGGACGCCGACACGGTCCATGTCCTTCGACATGGCCGGCGAGAGATACGGGCGGGTGCCCGCCAGACGGAGCCGTGCCGTGACCAGTGAGCCCACCCGTGCCCGCCGCACCAGCTCGGGCCCTGCGAAGACGTCCCGCCGGGTTTCCCGTACCCCCGCGAAAAAGCGCCAGGCGGCAGATTCGGAGCCTGCCAGGCGGACCTACGTCATCGACACCTCCGTGCTGCTGTCGGATCCGGCGGCGTTCCTGAAGTTCGACGAACACGAAGTGGTGCTCCCGCTGGTGGTGATCAGCGAGCTGGAGGCCAAGCGGCACCACCCCGAGCTGGGATGGTTCGCGCGGCAGTCGCTGCGGCTGCTGGACGAGCTGCGGATCAAGTACCAGCGGCTGGACGGCCCGATCCCGGCCAACGACGTCGGCGGCACCATCCGGGTGGAGCTCAACCACGCCGAGCCGGAGCTGCTGCCCCCGGGTTTCCGCGCCGACACCAACGACGCCCGGATCCTGACCGTGGCGCTGGCGATCGCGGCCGAGGGCGGCGACGTCACGCTGGTCACCAAGGACATGCCGCTGCGGGTGAAGGCGGCCGCGGTCGGGTTGGCCGCCGACGAGTACCGGCACGGCCAGGTGGGCGACCCGACCTGGACCGGCACCGCCGAGCTGGAGGTCTCCGAAGAGGAGGTCAACCAGCTCTACGCCGGCGAGCACGTCGACCTGGTCGCGGCGCGCGAGCTGCCGGTCCACACCGGTCTGGTGCTGCTCTCGCCGCGCGGCTCGGCGCTCGGTCGTACCCAACCCGACAAAACCGTCCGTCTGGTACGCGGTGACCGCGAAGCCTTCGGGCTGCGGGGCCGCTCCGCGGAGCAGCGGATCGCGCTGGACCTGCTGCTCGACGAGAGCGTCGGGATCGTCTCGCTCGGAGGCCGCGCCGGCACCGGCAAGTCCGCGCTGGCGCTGTGCGCCGGGCTGGAGCAGGTGATGGAGCGCCGCAACCACAAGCGGGTGGTCGTCTTCCGCCCGCTGTACGCCGTCGGCGGCCAGGAGCTCGGCTACCTGCCCGGCAGCGAGTCCGACAAGATGGCGCCCTGGGCGCAGGCGGTGTACGACACCCTCGGCTCGGTGGTCTCGGACGCGGTGATCGAGGAGATCCTCGACCGCGGCATGCTCGAGGTGCTGCCGCTGACCCACATCCGGGGCCGCTCGCTGCACGACGCGTTCGTGATCGTCGACGAGGCGCAGTCGCTGGAGCGTGGCGTACTGCTGACGGTGCTGTCCCGGATCGGGACCGGCTCGCGGGTGGTGCTCACCCACGACGTGGCGCAGCGCGACAACCTGCGGGTCGGCCGGCACGACGGCATCACCGCGGTGATCGAGGCGCTGAAGGGCCACCCGCTGTTCGGCCACGTGACGCTGAGCCGCTCGGAACGTTCCCCGATCGCCGAGGTGGTCACCGACCTGCTCGAGGACATCCACCACTAGACACGACGGCGCGGGCCTGCTGGTGCTCGGCAGGCCCGCAACCGTGTGTGCGCCGACGTTTGACCACGTTGCGTCCGATTTGAGCGCTCTACGCGGTCTGGTGGTCTACGCACGGTGATGACCGGGATGACCGGTGAGGAACGCCACCTTTGTCACCCCGGGGCTGCGCGCGCGTTAGTGAGTACGGGAGGGTGGGCGGCTGTGGGTCTGCGTACGCGTGCGGACTCGCAGTTGGTCGCAGGCTCCGGCCGCCGGAAATGGCGCGGCCCCGCGGTGGCACCGAGGCACCATCGCCGCGGTACGAGTCGCAGACGAAGGGATTGCGCGTGAGTCGGAGTTGGATCCGAGTCAGCCTTCGCGTCTTCGCAGTTTTTCTCCTGGTGGGTGGTCTGGTCGCCGGCGTGTACGTCGGCGTGACCCGTCAGGCTGCCGAGGACGCGTCGAAGCGGGCGGCGAACGAGTCGGCGGAGGACCGCGCACTGGCGGACCTCGACCGGGTCTCCCGGGACGCCAGCCGCACCGCGCGTGGGCACAAGTCGCGGTCGGACGCCGCCGCCCGGGCGAAGGCGAAGGCCGACGCCGCGGGCAAGGAAGCCGCCGACCGGGCCGCCGACGCCGACAAGGCCCTCGACGACAAGAAGGAAACCGGTAAGGCGTCGCCGCCGATCGGCCCGATCCCCGCTTCCTGCAAGGAGTACACCGGCAACAAGGCCACCGGCTGCGCACTGCTGCTGCAGTGGGGCTACAAGCTGGACCAGATGCCGTGCCTGGAGCAGCTCTGGGACAAGGAGAGCGGCTGGAACGAGCGGGCCAGCAACCCCTCCACCGGCGCGTACGGGATTCCGCAGGCGCTGCCCGGCGACAAGATGGCCGAGTACGGCGACGACTGGCGTACCAACCCGGTGCCGCAGATCAAGTGGGGCCTGGACTACATCAAGGGCCGCTACGACACCCCCTGCGGAGCATGGGGCTTCTTCCAGAACAACGGCTGGTACTGACGCTCAGCTTCCTCGAGCACACCCCACCGCCCGCGGTCCGAATGGATCGCGGGCGGTGTGGTTTGTGGGTGAAGCGACTACCGTGGATCTGGCCGGAGAATTCGGCTCTCAGAGCTGGCGGTGGCGATGGCGGACGGTACGGGCACCAGTCGTATCGAGGTGGACCTCGCGATCGTGGGCGCGGGGCCGACCGGGCTGTTCGCGGCGTACTACGCCGGGTTCCGGGGACTGTCCACGGCGGTGATCGACGCGCTGCCGGAGCCGGGTGGCCAGGTCACCGCGATGTATCCGGAGAAGCTGATCTACGACGTGGCCGGCTTCCCGGCGGTACGCGGACGCGAGCTGGTCGCCAACCTGGTGGAGCAGGCCGCGCCGTACCACCCGCACTACCTGCTGGGGGAGCGCGCCGACGGCCTGGCGTACGAGTCCGACCGTCCCACCCTGACCATGGACAATGGCAACACCGTCCACTGTGGCGCAGTCATGATCACCGGCGGGCTCGGCAGCTTCACGCCGCGCCCGCTGCCGGCGGCGGACGAGTTCCGGGGCCGCGGGATCGTGTATTTCGTACCGGAGCTGGAGACCCACCGTGGCGAGGATGTGCTGGTGGTGGGCGGCGGCGACTCGGCGTTCGACTGGGCGATGGCGCTGCATCCGATCGCGCGTCAGGTCACCATGGTGCACCGGCGCGAGAAGTTCCGCGCGCACGCCGCGACCGTCGACCGGGTGAAGGCGCTCGGCGTACCGATCATCGTGAACGCGCAGGTCACCGAGGTGCTGGGGGACGGCCGGGTGGAGGGTGCCCGGATCGAGGCGCGCGGTGAGGAGCCGAAGGTGATCCCGGCGCAGACCATCGTCGCGGCGCTCGGCTTCACCGCCGACCTGGGGCCGCTCGCCGACTGGGGGTTCGAGCTGGACAAGCGCCACATCCAGGTCGACACCACGATGGCGACCAACCTGCCGAGGATCTTCGCCGCTGGCGACATCTCCGACTACCCCGGCAAGGTCAGGCTGATCGCGGTCGGGTTCGGCGAGGCGGCCACGGCGGTGAACAATGCCGCCGTCGCCATCGACCCCGAGGCGCACCTGTTCCCCGGCCACTCCAGCAACCTCGATACCCCATAGGGCCGCGAACGTGCTCTTGCCGTGACCGCTGGGCCTGATCCTGGGCGGATGTCGGATGAGCGGACCGGGCGCCGTCGGGACGCGGGCGGCACGGCGCTGCGGTGGGTGGCGCATCCCGCGACGGTCCTGGCCACCGTGGCGCTGCTGGTCAACGACCACGTGCTGAAGGCGGCCTGGCCCGGCCCGGTGACCGGCAAGCTGAGCGACGTCGCCGGGCTGGTGGTGGCGCCGCCGCTGCTGGCGGTCGCGGTCGGGCTGCTGCTGCCACGGCTGCCGGCACTCTGGCTCGGGTACGGGTCGTTGGCGGTCACCGGCGCCGGCTTCGGGTGGGTGAAGCTGACCGACGGCGGGGCCGCGGCGGCGTCGGCGGCGTGGAGCGTGGTCGCCGGGCCGTCGTACATCCTGAAGGATCCGACCGATCTGATCGCGCTCCCGGCGCTGGTCCTCGCGGGGTGGGCGTGGCGCCGCAGCCGGCGGGCGCCGTCGCCGGATGAAACCCAGGTCGCGGCGGTACGCCTGCTGCTCGGCCTCCCGCTCGCCATGCTCGCTGTCGCCGCCACGTCCGCGCCCAACCAGCCCGACGCGGTGACCGTGGTAGAGGAACGCGACGGCAAGGTCGTGGTCGCCGGCACCTTCGATCCGCTGGTGGCCGGCGCCGACCTTGATCACTGGCGCCGGCTCGCGCCCGGCGAACCACCGCTGGTCGAGGTCGATCCCGGTGACGAGCAGGGGCTCGACCGGCTGCGCCAGCTCGAGGCGTGCGTACCGGGGGAGCCGGCGCACTGCTACCGGGCCCACGGCGACAACCTGGACGCGTACCGGGACGACACCCCGAACGGTGGTCGGGTGCTGGGAGTCGACGAGTCCACCGACGGTGGGCTCACCTGGCGTACGGCCTGGGAGATGCCCGCCGGCCGGTGGTTGTTCCTGGCCCGGGAGCACGAGCTCTGGCGCAACCGCGACGACAAGTTGCTGGCCAGCGTCGACATCCTGGTACGCGAGGTGCCCGGCGGCCACCAGGTGATCGTCGCCAACGGCGTGGAAGGCCTCCTGGTACGTGACGCCGGCGGCGACTGGCGCCGGGTCGGGATCGCGCTGCCCGAAGTCGCGCCGTCGCCGGTGCCGGTGCCGTCGGACGCCACGTCGCCGCCTCCGCAGCAGCAGTATCAGCGCGCTGTCGAGATCCGGCCCGCGCGCCCCCACGGGTTCGGCCGCCACCTGGCGGTGGAGGGGGCGTGGGCAGTGCTGGCGGTGCTGATCGCGATGACACTCGGCGGGTACGTGGTGACGGCCCGGATCTTCCGGGTACGCCCGCTCGGCGCCGCACTGTGGGCGGCGCTGCCGCTCACGGGTCTCGCCGTGGCGGTGGTGTTCGGTGTGGGGGTGCTGCTGTTCATCGACTCGACGCTGGCGAGTGGGTTAGCGCTGTTGCTCGCCATATTCCTGGTGCTGCAGTTCGGGATGCTGCAGCGGGACGTACCCCGGCTGCGGGGGTTGCTCGTCTCGCTGAGCGCCGTGGGAAGCGGCGTGGCCTTCCTCGCGCCGTACCTGGCCTGGTCCGCCGGGTGGCTGGAGTCGTACCCGGACGCCAAGTGGTACGCCTGGCTGACCGGCGGGGCGGGCCTGCTGCTCACCGCGGCGGTCGCCTGGTACGCCGCACGCCACCCCATCCCGCCGCGCCCCCCACCACCGCGGTACGCCCCCGGCGGGCCGGACTACGTGACGGGGCCCACCGGCAGCGGGGCGCCGTCGAAGTCGACCATCGAGTAGCGGCGCAGCTTCTCCAGCCGGTGATACGAGTCGATCACCCGGATCGTGCCGCTCTTGGAGCGCATCACGATCGACTGGGTGGAGGCGCCGCCGGAGCGGTAGTGCACGCCGCGCAGCAGGTTGCCGTCGGTGATGCCGGTGGCGCAGAAGAACATGTTGTCGCCGGAGACCAGGTCGTCGGTGGACAGCACCCGGCTCAGGTCGTGGCCGGCGTCGATCGCCTTCTGCCGCTCCTCGTCGTCGCGGGGCCAGAGTCGGGCCTGGATCGCGCCGCCCATGCACTTGAGCGCGCAGGCGGCGATGATGCCTTCCGGCGTACCGCCGACGCCCATCAGTACGTCGACGCCGCTGGACTCCCGGGCGGCGCTGATCGCACCGGCGACGTCGCCGTCGGAGATGAACGCGATCCGAGCGCCCGCGTCGCGTACCTCCGTGACGAGTTGCTCGTGCCGTGACCGGTCCAGGATGCAGACCGTGACGTCGGAGATCGCCGACCGCTTCGCCGCCGCGATCCGGCGCAGGTTCTCGGAGACCGGGGCGGTGATGTCGATGGCGTCCACGCAGTCCGGGCCGACGGCGAGCTTCTCCATGTAGAACACCGCCGACGGGTCGAACATGGCGCCCCGCTCGGTCACCGCCAGCACGGCCAGCGCGTTCGGCATGCCCTTGCTCATCAGGGTGGTGCCGTCGATCGGGTCGACCGCGACGTCCACCTCGGCGCCGCTGCCGTCGCCGACGTGCTCGCCGTTGTAGAGCATCGGCGCGTTGTCCTTCTCGCCCTCGCCGATCACCACCACGCCGCGCATCGGCACCGAGTTGATCAGCAGCCGCATCGCGTCGACGGCGGCCTGGTCGCCGCCCTCCTTGTCGCCCCGGCCCACCCAGCGGCCGGCGGCCATCGCGGCGGCTTCGGTGACCCTTACCAGGTCCATCGCCAGGTTGCGGTCGAGATCCTCGGTGGTGCGTACGTCCTCGGTGGGCTGGGGCTCGGCCGGCGGGGCGGTCATCGCAAACCTCCTACGAGCTGGCGGCTGTGGCACGGTCGCGTACCGTCAGCGCGGGACGAAGGGCTACCCGAATCTTGGCAGACCTGACCGATCGTTCACCATCGGGGTTACGGCTTGCAGCGGGATGCACACTCGCGCGGCCCGGTGTCCGTCGCGCTCCACGCCATGGGGGACGATGTGATCGTGACCAGTCCGAGCCCCGCCACGAGCCCGAGCGAGCGCCGACCACGCGATCTGGTGTGGTCGCTCGCGGTGCTGCTGGTGCCGATCGGGTTGGTGCTGCTGTTCTTCCAGTACGTCGGCGGCGACCAGGAAGTGACCGTGGTCGATCCGGCGCCGGCGATCGCCGAGGCGCGTACGGCGGGGTTGGCGGTCGCCGTACCGGGTGAGCTGCCGGACGGCTGGAAGCCGACCAGCGCGGTGACCCGTACGCAGTCCGGCACCGTAACCCTGCGCATCGGGTACGTGAGCCCCAGCGGCGGGTTCGTGCAGCTGGTGGAGTCCGACGCCGACGCCGCCGGGCTGCTGCGGCAGGAGCTGGGCGGCGGCAAGCGCCCCGACGGGGTGGCCGAGATCGGTGGCGCGTCGTGGCAGACGTACCCGGGGCGGGAGAAGGAGCGGGCGCTGGTGCTGACCGAGCCGCGACGCACCATCCTGGTGCTGGGCCAGGCTCCGGAGGCGGAGCTCCGCACCCTCGCCGCCGCCCTGCGCTGAGCCGGCGCGCGCCGCCCGCCTGCCAGCGTGACCTCAGTCGATAAGGCGGCGGCGCATGTGGCGGGCGGCGAGCAGCCACATCGCGCCGGCGAAGATCACCAGCGCGGTGACGTGCCACAGGTCGGTCAGCGGGTGCAGCCCGAACACGGCGTGGCGTACCAGCTCGACGCAGTGGAAGAGCGGGTTGAACTGGCTGATCACCTGCGCCCACCCGGGCAGCGTGTCGATCGGGAAGAAGGTGCCCGCGACCAGGAACAACGGGGTCAGCAGCGCCGAGATCACGTAGTTGAACGAGTCGATCCCGGGCACGATCGCGCTCATCCAGATCCCGAACAGCCCGAACCCGAAGCCGGTGAGGAATCCGATCAGCGGCACCAGCAGCATCCCGGGGCTCGGGTCCAGCCCGAAGACCATCGCGACCAGCATCGGGGCGCAGCCGTACACCCCGGATTTCAGCCCGATCCAGAGCCCTTCGCCGGTGACCAGCTCATGGGTGTCGACCGGCGTGGTCAGCATCGCGTCGTACGTCTTCTGGTAGACGCGGCGGATGAAGGTCTGGAACATACCGGCGAACGCCGAGCTGAACAGCACCGCGGTGGCCACGATGCCGGTGCCGAGGAACTCGATGTACTCGTATCCGGCGACCACCGCAATCAGGGAGCCGAACCCGAAGCCGAACGCCAGCAGGTAGATGGTCGGCTCGACCACCGCCGAGAACGTGGTCGACGCCCAGTAGCGGCGGAAGATCGTACGGTCGTGGAAGAGCACGCCGCCGAGCGCGCTCGGCTCGATCCAGCGCAGCCGGCGCACCGGCGTCTCCAGAGCGGTCATTCCACACTCTCCCCGGTGAGGGTCACGAACACGTCCTCCAGGTTGGCGGGACGGCGTACGCCGCCTTCACCGAGCGCCTCGGCGAGCGACGGCGGGATCTGCTCGGCGCGCAGCACCGACACGCTCGGGCCGGCGCGCCGGGTGGTCAGCCCGGCGGCCTGCGCCAGCGACTCCACCTCCGCCAGCCGCTCCGGCGGGCCGAAATACTCCATCGCGGCGTCGCCGGCGTGGTTGCCGATCAGCTTCGCGGGGGCGTCGCGGGCGACGATCCGCCCGTGGTTCATCATCGCCACGTCGTCGGCGAGCCGCTCCGCCTCCTCGATGTAGTGCGTCGACATCAACACCGTGACGCCCTGCGTACGCAGCCCGTCGATCAGCGACCACAGATCCTGCCGCACCTGCGGGTCGAGCCCCACGGTCGGCTCGTCGAGCAGCACCAGCTGCGGCCGGTGCACCAGCCCGCGCGCGATCAGCAGCCGGCGCCGCATCCCGCCCGACAGCGTGTCGACCTGGGTGTCGGCGCGGCCGGTGAGCTGGGCGATGCCGAGCGCCCGCTCCACCGCGGCGGCCCGCTCCCGGCGCGGCACCCGGTAGAGCCGGGCGAACACCTCGAGATTGGCGCGTACGGACAGCTCGGCGTCGAGGTTGTCCTGCTGGGGGACCACGCCCATCAACGCCCGCGCCTGCTTGCTGCGGGACGGCACCGGGTGACCCAGCACCGTGATCTCGCCCTCGTTGGCGATCGCCTGCGCGGTGAGCAGCCGCATCGTGGTCGACTTGCCGGCGCCATTCGGGCCGAGCAGCCCGAGGCAGATCCCGGACGGCACGTCGAGGTCGAGCCGGTCGACCGCGGTCAGCTGACCGAACCGTTTGGTGATGCCCCGAATGCTGATCGCCAGCTGTTGCGCGCCGTCCATTGCTCGCACGTTACGTCGGGGGTACGACAGTCAGCCACCGTTTTCCGTGTCGCCGGCCGACTCGCGGGCGGCCCGGGCGGCGTCAAGCTTCTCCCGGGCGCCGTCCAGCTTGGCCTGGCACAGGTCGGCGAGCTGCTCGCCGCGCTCCCACAGCGCCAGCGACTCCTCGAGCGTGGCGCCGCCGGCTTCCAGCTTCTCCACCACCTCGGCCAGCTCGCCGCGCGCCGCCTCGTAACTCATCTCGTCCGTCATCAGCCTGCCTCGGTTTTGTGGCCATTCTGCGGTTTCCGCTTGCCGCCAGACCGCGATATGGCCACAGAACCCGCGACGGCAGCCAGCTCGCCCTCGGCCAAGCGGATGTGGAGCGCGTCGCCGTCGGCCACGTCGGTGGGGTGGCGGACGACCGCGCCGTCGGGACGGTGCACCACGGCGTACCCCCGGGAAAGGGTTGCCTGAGGGGACAACGCACGCAGCCGCGCGCGGGTGTGGCTCAGCTCGGCGGCGGCCGCGTCCAACCGGTGCCGCAGGCAGCGGTCCGCCCGCTGTCGCAGTGCCGCGACCTGCTCGGCGGCGCGGTCCAGCAGGGTGTCGGGCCGGGCCAGCGCCGGGCGGGTACGCAGCGCGTCCAGCCGGTGCTGCTCGCGGGCCAGCAGGTTGCCGACCGCGCGGTCGAGCCGTTGCCGCGCCACGGCGACCAGCCGGGTCTCCTCGGCCAGGTCGGGCACGATCCGCTTCGCCGCGTCGGTCGGGGTGGAGGCCCGTACGTCGGCGACGTAGTCCACCAGCGGAGTGTCGGTCTCGTGGCCGATCGCGCTCACCACGGCGGTACGGCAGGCGTACACCGCGCGGCACAGCGCCTCGTCGGAGAACGGCAGCAGATCCTCGGTGCTGCCGCCGCCCCGGGCCAGCACGATCACGTCCACCTCGGGGTCGCGGTCCAGGCCGGCGAGCGCCTCGATCATCGCCGGTACGGCGTGCGGCCCCTGCACCGCCACGTTGACCACCCGGAACCGTACCCCCGGCCAGCGGCGGCGGGCGTTGCTCAGCACGTCGCGTTCGGCGGCGCTGGCGCGTCCGGTGACCAGCCCGACGCAGTGCGGCAGGAACGGCGGGCGCCGCTTCAACGCGGGATCGAACAGCCCCTCCGCGGCGAGCAGCTTCTTGAGCCGTTCCAGCCGCGCCAGCAGCTCGCCGAGCCCGACGTGGCGCAGCTCGTCGGCGCGCAGCGACAGCGTGCCGCGGGCGGCGTAGAACTCCGGGCGGGCGTGCACCAGCACCCGCGCGCCCTCCCGCAACGGCGGCACGCAGGCGTCGTACGCGTCACTCCACGTGGTCACCTGCAGGCTGATGTCCGCGGACGGGTCACGCAGCGTGAGGAAAACCCGGTTGCTGCCGGGTCGGCGGGTCACCTGCGCCACCTGGCCGTCGACCCACACCCAGCCCAGCTTCGCGATCCACGAGCTGATCTTCTGGCTCACCACACGTACCGGCCACGGCTCTTCCGGGCTGGTACGCGCAACAGGCTCGGCCACGGTCGCCAAGCCTACGGCCCGGCCCGCGGTGACGTGGTCAAGGTCTCGCAGCCGGGGTGGTGACCACAGGCAGGGCCGGGGGTACGCACGTACCATGGCCGGGAGTGGCCGTACCGCCGAGACCGCAGGAGTCGATGTGACCGCAGGGACGCGCAAGCGCGTGCTGCTCGCCAAGCCGCGGGGCTACTGCGCCGGGGTGGACCGCGCCGTCGAGGTGGTGGAGAAGGCCCTCGACCTGTACGGCGCGCCGATCTACGTACGGAAGCAGATCGTGCACAACCGGCACGTGGTGCAGACCCTGGAGGCCCGGGGCGCGATCTTCGTGGAGGAGAACGAGGAGGTCCCCGAGGGGGCCACCGTGGTGTTCTCCGCGCACGGCGTGGCGCCCGAGGTGCACGAGCAGGCGCGCGAGCGCAACCTGCGCGCGATCGACGCCACCTGCCCGCTGGTCACGAAGGTGCACCAGGAGGCGAAGCGGTTCGCCCGCGAGGGCTACGACATCGTGTTGATCGGCCACGAAGGCCACGAGGAAGTGATCGGCACGATGGGCGAGGCGCCGGCCAGCATCCAGCTGGTGGACGGCCCTTCCGGGGTCGACGACGTGAAGGTCAAGGACCCGTCGAAGGTGGTGTGGCTGTCGCAGACCACGCTGTCGGTGGACGAGACCATGGAGACCGTCGACCGGCTCAAGACCAAGCTGCCGATGCTGCAGTCGCCGCCCAGCGACGACATCTGCTACGCCACGCAGAACCGCCAGGTCGCGGTGAAGGAGATGGCCGCCGCGTGCGACCTGGTGATCGTGGTCGGCTCGGTGAATTCGTCCAACTCGCAGCGGCTGGTCGAGGTGGCGCTGGACGCCGGCGCGCGGGCGTCGTACCTGGTCGACTTCGCCCACGAGATCTCCGAGGAGTGGCTCGACGGCGTCACCACCGTCGGAGTGACCTCCGGCGCCTCGGTGCCTGACGACCTGGTGCAGCAGGTGCTGGCGTGGCTCGCCGAGCGCGGCTACGGCGACGTCGAGGAGATCACCACCGCCGAAGAGCGCCTGGTCTTCGCGCTGCCCCCCGAGCTGCGCCGCGACCTCAAGGCCGCTGCCAAGGCCTAGCCGGCGTTAGTCCGGCTCGCCGGCTGCCCGGCGGTACGGGCCGGGCTGGTTGAGCCGGGCGCCGGTACGCGGATCGAGCACCAGCCGGGTCGCCTCGTCCAGCGCGATCAACGCCTCCTGCTCGCTGGCCTGCAACTCGGGCGCCTGCAGCTGGCGGGTGGCGCACTCGACCTGCGGCGGCGGCGCCAGCTCCTCGGCGGAGCGGGCGTCGGCGATCCCCAGCTCGGCGAACTTGCGCGCCGTCACCAGCACCCGGGCCTCGAGCGAGCCCACCGTCTTGTTGTACGAGGTCACCGCGCTGCCCAGCGCGTTGCCCAGCTTGGCGAAGTGGGTGCCCATGGTGGCCAGCCGGCCGTACAGCTCGCGGCCCAGGGTGTGCACCTCGGCAGCGTTCGCGGCGAGCGCGTCCTGGCGCCAGGCGTACGCCACCGTACGCAGCAGCGCGATCAAGGTCGCGGGGGTGGCGATCACGATGTTGCGGGCGAACGCGTGCTCCAGCAGGCTCGGGTCGCGCTGCAGCGCCGCGTCCAGGAACGTGTCCGCCGGCACGAACAGCACCACGAACTCCGGGGTGGTGGCGAACGCCGCCCAGTAAGACTTCGCCGCCAGCCCGTCGACGTGTGACCGCAGGTGGCGGGCGTGGTCGTCCAGCCGCTTGTCCCGGGTCGGCTCGTCACGCGCCTCCATCGCCTCCAGGTAACCGGAGAACGGCGCTTTCGCGTCGACCACGACCTGCTTGCCGCCGGCGAGGCGTACCACCAGGTCGGGGCGGAGCACGCGGCCGTCCAGATCGGTGGTGACCTGCTCGGTGAAGTCGCAGTGCTCCAGCAGCCCGGCCGCCTCCACGATCCGGCGCAGCTGGTGCTCGCCCCACCGGCCCCGCACCTGCGGCGCCCGCAGCGCGGACACCAGCTGGCGGGTCTCCGTACGCAGCTGGTCGGAGGTCTGGCGCATCTCGCCGACCTGGGCACGCAGTGACGCGTACGCGTCGACCCGCTCCCGTTCCAGCTCGGCGACGCGCTGCTCATACCGCATCAGGGACTGCTGTAGCGGACCGATCAGGGTGCCGACCGCCTCCCGCTGCTCCTTGCTGGCGTCGGCCGAGAGCGCCCGCAGCGAGTGCTCCAGCCGCAGCTCGCCGTCATGTGCCGCCTGCAGCGTCGCCGCCAGCCGCGCGGTCTCGGCGGCGGCGCGCTCCCGCGTCTCGGCGGTACGGGACAGCGCGGCGAACCAACCGAGCGCGACCCCGACAGCGAGGCAGCTCAGCACCAACAGGACAGTGGCCATGAGGTCAGCTTGATCACCAGGTACGACAAAAACCGCGCGCCGCGCCGATCAGCGGGCGCTCACAATGCCGCGTACCAGCAGGTCAAGGCCGAGTTCGAAGCGTTCGTCGGCGTTGTCGTCGCTCATCATCGAGACCAGCCCGAGCAGGTGCGGGAAGCGCTGTGGCGGCAGCGAGGTGAGGTAGTCGCGGATCTGCTGGCCGTCCTGTTTGGCGCCCTCGGAGTACGAGGCGCTCTCCTCCAGCGCGAACGCCTGGGCGTACAGCGAGAGGATGTCACCGGTGGCGGCGGCGACCTTGGGCGGTACGCCGCCCGCGTCCAGCAGCGCCAGGAAGTCCTCCATCACGACCACGAACTTCGGCCCGACCGGCATCGGCCCGAACGTGATCTTGGCGATGTCGCGGTGCCGGCGCAGCACGCCGCGCAGCTCCCGCGCGAACTCCTTGAGCTGCTCCTGCCAGCGCGCCGGGTCCGGCGCCGGCACGCTCACCTCGCCGTAGATCCGGTCCAGCAGCAGCTGCAACAGCTGCTCCTTGTGCGCCACGTGTACGTACAGCGAGGCGACGCCGGTGCCCAGCTCCTGCGCCACCCGCCGCATGCTGATCGCGTCCAGCCCCTCGGTGTCGAGCAGCCGCAGCGCGGCCTCGACGATCCCGTCCTGGGAGAGCACCGGCCGGACGGCGGCGGCCCGGGCGGGCCGGTGCCACGGCGGTGTCGGGATCTCGGTGGGGACTTCCTCGCTCATGCGCCGAGAGTCTAGCGGCTTGCGGCGAACAGTGTTCCCGTACTCCGAACATCGTTCTTGTCGCGAACACCGTTCCGTGCTAGAACAGTGTTCAGAACTGCCGAACACCGTTCGGCCGACACGAGGGAGACGTCATGCATGTACTGGTAGTCGGGGGAGGGCTCGGCGGGCTGTGCCTGGCGCAGGGGCTTCGGAAGGCGGGGGTCAGCGTCGCGGTGTACGAGCGCGACCGCACCCGTACCGACCGGCTGCAGGGGTACCGGATCCACATCGCGCCGATGGGCGCGGCGGCGCTGCACGAGTGCCTGCCGCCGGAGCTGTTCGACGCGTTCGTCGCCACCACCGGGAAGTCAGGCGACGGGTTCACATTCCTCACCGAGCAGCTGGCGCCGTTGCTGCGTACCACCGCGGAGGACTTCGGCGGCACCGGCGGCGACCCGGCGGACAGCCACCACTCGGTCAGCCGGATCACGCTGCGCCAGGTGCTGCTCGCCGGCCTCGACGACGCCGTGCACTTCGACAAGCGATTCCAGCGGTACGCCGAGCGCCCCGATGGCCGGATCGTCGCGTACTTCGACGACGGCACCGTGGCGGTGGGCGACGTGCTGGTCGGCGCCGACGGCGGCAACTCCCGAGTACGCCGGCAGCGGCTGCCGCAGGCGCAGCGGCTCGACACCGGGATCGTCGGGATCGCCGGCAAGCTGCCGCTGACCGACACGACCCGGCCGTTGCTGCCGGGGCCGCTGCGCTCGGGTGCCGCGTTCATCGCCGGCGCGCCTGGCGGCAAGGCGATGTTCTTCGCGATCCAGGAGTTCGACCGGGCGCGGGTGCCGGTGCCGGCGGGCATCGGCGCCACCGAGGAGGCCGCCGCGCCGGGGCTGCTGTTCGACAACACCAGCGACTACCTGATGTGGGGCTTCACGGCGCGGCGCGAGGCGTACCCCCGGGAGTTGGAGCTGGCGACCCTCGACGGCGCGGCGTTGCGGGCCACCGCGCTCGGCATGATCAACGATTGGCACCCTGAGCTGCGGCGACTGGTCGCGGAGTCAGACCCGTCGACCACCGCGCTGCTGCCGATCCACACCTCGGTGCCGCTGGACGCGTGGCGGCCCGGCACCGTGACGCTGCTCGGCGACGCGATCGACAGCATGACCCCGTTCCGCGGCATCGGCGCCAACAT
>JBOGDF010000032.1:0-24669 GCA_050701635.1 Micromonosporaceae bacterium
GGTCAGTGGCAGCGGCTCGGGCGCCGGCGGGCTGACCACCCGGGCCGCCTCGAGCCCCGGCCCAGGCCCTGGCGCGGCGACGCTGGCCGCCAGCCACAGCCGATGGAACTCCTCGGTGTCACCGCCGAGCGTCTCGACGATCAGCTCCAACAGCCCCCAGCGGGGCAGCCTGGGCTCGGAGAACGCCACCGACACCGTGGTGTGGCTGCAGCCGATCTCCTTGGCCATCAGCCGCAGACTCGGCCAGCCAGCCATGTGGTGCAACGCGTGCAACCGGTCGAACAGCTCGCGCAACGCCCCCCGCGGCAGCGTCGGCTTCGGCAATGCGCCCAACCCGGCCTCCCCGAGCAGACTCAGGCCACCAGGGTCGCAGCCGGGTGACAGTGTGTAAACGCCATTTCCAAGCCCGACTGTCCAGGACCGTACGAAACCGTCAACCCCGCCGCCGCCCATCCGACACTGAGGTCCAACGGTACGGCGTACACCTCCAGAGGGGGCAACGGTGCATCTGGGATTCGACCGGTCCCGCTACCCCGGCGACGCGGTGATGCGGTCGATCCGGCGAGCTACCCCGCTGGCGTTCGTCGGCATCTACCTGGCCCCCGCGCCCAGCCACCCGGACACCGGCTGGATGAACAAGGTGCCACTGCTGCGGGAAATCGGCTGGGGATTCCTTCCGGTGTACGTGGGTCAGCAGAGCCGTACCGGGCCCGGCAGCCACGTACTGACCCGGGAGCAGGCGTTGCGGGACGCGGTCGACGCCGGTCGGCTGGCCGAGAAGGCGGAGCTTGATCCCTGCTCGGTGCTCTATCTCGACATCGAACAGGGCGGCCGGCTCACCCTCGACCACCTGTCGTACGTGGGCACCTGGGTGGGGGGCATCGCGCACGAGACGGCGTACCGCCCCGGCGTGTACTGCTCGTACCGGGACACCGCGGATCACGTGGCCGCAGAGACCGGCGACGTGCCGACCTGGGTATTCCACGTACGCGACACCGGCCCGGCCCTGGTCGACCTCGCCACCGAGGAGCCGCCCGACCCGGCGGAGTCCGGCTTCCCCGGTGCGGTCGCATGGCAGTACCGGATGAGCCTGAGCGGCGCGGTCGACCTGCGCTGGCAGGACGACGACGGCCTCACCCGTACGCTGCACGAGGTCGACCTGAGCAGCGCCGTCTGCCGCGACCCCTCCCAGGTCGCCGTAGTCCGCGACCGCTGACCGCCCCTACTAGGGTTGCTTCATGACGGCGGACCAGCAGCACCTCGGCGCCGTTGGCGATCTCGACTGGACCGATCACGCTCCACCTGAATCTCCGCGTCGGGCTAGAGCACGGTCCCGAGGCGCACCTGCTCTGGGCCGGCACTCGTCTCGACGGCATCGGCCTGCGCCACTGGGACATCGCGCCGCAGACCGTCGCCGCAGTGCTCGAGCGCCATCCACGGCTCGGGCTCAAGCAATACTTCCAGGCGACATTCGATGCCGAAGTCGTCAACAGTCCGGGTTCACGCGCGCACCTCTATGGGCGTTATCTCGGAGCCAACCGCAGGATCGCCCGCGCGCCATTCCCGGACTGAGACAACTGCTCACAGCACCGGTCGCCCGCGTTCCGTCTCGACACCGCACCCTCATGCCGCGGTCCGATCACCCGCCGCTCCGGACGGTGTTACCTCAGTCGCCTAGGCGGGCTCGAAGCTGGCCAGGAGCGTCTCGAGGGCGGCCTGGTCCGGGAAGGCGAACTCCGGGCCGTCCGGTGCCTCCAGCAACGTGTCGAACAGCTGGTCGTTCATGCCGATCGCGGGCGGTAGGTGGGTGCTGAGGATCGCCGACGGAGCCAGGACGCGGATCGCGTCCACGACCTTTCCGTACGCCGCCCGATCCACCAGCTTCACCCACGGGCTGTCGGCCGCCGCCCACAGCAGCTGCGCCGTACGGCGGTCGTCGTCGGGTACGTCGCGCAGGTCGGGGCCGCTGGCGAGCGTGGCGGTGCTCATCGGGCCACCGAAGCAGTCGGAGGCGAAGAACGCGCCGCCCCGGCTCTCCTGGAATCCGACGGTGACCGGGCTGTCGAACAGCGGCGGCCGGTACGCCGTGAGCGTACGGTCGCCGATATCGAGCCGCTGGCCCGGGTTGAGCAGCTGGACGCGGTGCATCGGGACGTCGTACTCACACCCGAGGATCCCCATCCCGCCGAAGGTCGTGATCAGCCGTGCGTGAGGCGCCGCGTCCATGAGTTTCCACAGCCCACCGGTGTGGTCGCGGTCCGGGTGGGTGAGCCAGATCCAGCGCACGTCCGCGGGGTCGATCACTCCGGCGAGGCTGGACAGGTAGTCCTTGTCCGGGGTGCCCAGCCCGGTGTCGACCACGACCGGCTGCTCGGCGACGACCAGCCCCGGGTCGCCGTGATCATCGAGCCGGCGCACCCGGCACGCATCTATCCGCTGCTGATGTCCGCCTATGAGCTGACCGAACGCGAGCGCGACGTCGTCGAGCTGGTCCTGACAGGTTCGTCAACCGCCGAGATCGCGGAGGCCCTGGTCGTCTCGCGACTCACTGTCCAGAACCACCTGAGAAGCGTGTTCGAGAAGACGGGGGTACGCAGCCGCCGCGACCTGGTGGGAAAGATCTTCTTCACGCACTACGAGCCACGCTTCCGCGACAACGAGCAGCGCGTCCTACGCGGCGAACCGGCGCGCGGCGGGCCGGTCTTGCGTAACTCACCCCACTCCTGATTGCCCGCGGTGCGTGCGGCCTCCCGTGTCCGCGGGCGGTGTGTCGGCGGTGCGATCGGCCGGGCGGCGTATGTTGAGGGTGACGGAGGGGCTGCCCATGATCCCGACACTGATCTTGTTCGGCCTGGTATTCGGTCGCTGGTGGCGTTTTTCCCTGGTGGCCGCCGCGTTGGGGTGGCCCGCTCTTCTTGTCGCGACTGGCGTGATGGGCGTCGGCTGGGGGCTGTTCGGAGCAGCTGCGTTGGCGGTGGTGAACGCCGGCGTCGGCGTGCTGGTTCATCACGGCATACGCTTGCTCGTTCGGGGTCTGCGGCGTGTTCGCGCGTCGCGCGTGAGCGCTTGATCGCGGTGCTGTAGGCGAAGCACCGCTACCGCGGGGTCATCCGAAGGGCGCCGTCGAGGCGGATCACTTCGCCGTTGAGCATCGGGTTGGCGATGACGTGCTCGACCAGCGCGCCAAACTCCTCGGGCCTGCCCAGTCGCTGCGGGTGCGGCACCTGCGCGGCGAGTGCGGTGCGGGCTTTCTCCGGGAGTACGGCGAGCAGCGGCGTGTCGAACATGCCGGGCGCGATGGTGACCACCCGGATCAGCCGGTCCGCAAGGTCGCGGGCCAGCGGCAGGCTCATGCCGGCGATCCCGGCTTTCGAGGCGGCGTACGCGGCCTGGCCGATCTGCCCGTCGTACGCAGCAACGGACGCCGTGTTCACGACGACGCCGCGCTCGCCGTCCACGGGGTCGGTACGGGCGATGCGTTCCGCGGCGAGCCGGATCACGTTGAAGGTGCCGACCAGGTTCACCTCGATCACCGCGGTGAAGGCCTCCAGCGGCAGCATCCGGTCGTCGGTGAGTACCCGCCCGACCAGCCCGATGCCGGCGCAGTTGACCACGGCGCGCAGCGGGGCGAGCTGCTCGGCGGCGTCCAGGGCGGCGGTCACGTCATCGGGGTCGGTGACGTCGGCGGGTACGAACCGCGCCGTGTCGCCCAGCTCGGCGACGACCTCCGCACCGGCGGAGCCGGGCAGATCGCAGACCATCACGCTCGCCCCGGCCCGAGCCAGCCGTACGGCGGTGGCCCGACCCAGTCCGGATGCCGCGCCGGTGACCAGCGCGCTGCTCCCGCGGATCCTCACGTCGGGTCCGGGCCGGCGCCGGCGCGCTGCCGCAGCCCGGTGACGAAGTCTCGGAAGATGAGGCTGAGCACGTGGCCGAGGAGGTCGTCGGGGACCGCTTCGGGGTCGATGCCGGCCTCGACGCCGAGGCCGTTGCTGATCGCGAAGAAGACCACGGCGAGCCGGTCGGCCGGCATCGGCAGCGCGACACCACTCTCGTCGGAGATCCGGGTGACCGCCCGGGCGACCGCCGCGCGCGCCTCCCGCCGCCGGTCGCGCAGCGCCAGCCGGGTCCGTACGTCGTGGTACGACAGCGCGAAGTACTCGGCTAGCAGCCGGTGCCACACCGCGTCGGACCGGATCGCCTCCACCAGCACGGTGCCGACCCGGTCGAGCGCGTTCTGGGGACCCGCCTCGGCGAAGCTGGCCAGCGCGGCGGTGAGCCGCTGCATGGCGTGCTCCTCCATGATCGCCAGCACCAGCTTGTCCTTGCTGGCGAAGCTGGAGTAGACCGCGCCTTTCGTCAGCCCCGCCGCGGCGGCCACGTCGCTGACCGAGCTGGCCGCGATGCCCCGCTCACCGAAGACCTCGACCGCCGCGTCCAGGATCCGGGCGCGGGTCTGCGCCCGCGTCGGACGGGTACGCGAGCCCGACGGCTTCTCGCCCGAACGGGGGGCACGTGCCCGACTCATCCGCATCTACTCCTTGACTTCTCGTTAACAAACCCGATACTTCCAGGTAGTGAATACTCCACGGTATTGAATACCGAAGAGTATCAGCCGAGCGTTACGCCGACGTGTCGACCGGCTCTGCCGCCCACTCGCCGACCAGCATCCGCCGGCGCCGACCACGAAGGAACCCGCATGAAGAGGACCACACGCACCGTGGTGGCGCTGGCCGTGACGGCGGCCGCGGTCGTACTCACCGGCGGGGCGACGTACGCCGCGACCGGCGGCGGCAACAACGACTTCTCCTGCCGGCCCAGCGCTGCTCACCGGGAGCCAGTCGTCGTGCTGCACGGTCTGGGCGCCAACAAGGACGAGGACCTCAACGTCCTGCAGGACCACCTGGCCGGCCTCGGCTACTGCACCTTCTCGCTCACGTACGGCGCGCACGAAGGGTTCCCGAGCGTCGGCGGTCTGCGTCCCATCGCCGACTCGGCACCGGAGATCAGGGCGTTCATCCGGCGCGTGCTCACCGCGACCAGCGCCGCGAAGGTGGCCATCGTCGGGCACTCCGAAGGTGGCTTCCAGTCCCTGTACGTCACCAAGACCCAGGGCCTGGCGAGCCGGATCGGCACGGTCGTCGCGATCGCGCCGCCGACCCACGGCACCGACTTCGCCGGGCTCTACAAGCTGGCGTACCTGTACGGACAGGACTCCCGAGACCTGGTCGACCAGGTGCTGGACACCTTCGGCTGCCCGGCCTGCTCCGACCTCGGCACCGGCGGCGAAGCGGTCAAGGTGCTCACCGACGGCCCGATCGCCCAGCCTGGAGTCCGCTACACCATCATCACCTCGCGGTACGACGAGATGGTCACCCCGACGGAGACCTCCTTCGTACGCGAACCCGGCGTCGCCAACCAGTACGTCCAGGACTTCTGCCCCGCCGACCCGGTCGGCCACCTCGGCGAGGCGTACGACCGCAATGTCTGGCATCTCGTGACCAACGCCCTCGATCCGGCGCACGCCACCCCGATCCGTCCGTGCAGTGTCGGGGCCCCCGTCTGACCTAGGAAGCTGGCCGCACTCACCCACAGGGAGTCGTACCATGCGATCGATCCGAATCCTCGCCATCGCCGGCGCCCTCCTCGCCGCACTGATCGCGGCCCCGGCCGGGCCGGCGAGCGCCGCCGGCTGTCCGTCGGTGAACGGGAAGTGGGCGGCCACCGGGCCGTTCACCGTGACCACCCACCAGAGCGGCGTCGGGCACACCATCTACCGGCCGGCCTCGCTCGGCAGCCTGGGCTGCACCACGCACCCGGTGATCATCTGGGGGAACGGCACCTTCGGCGTCACCTCGGCGTGGGACGGGCTGCTGCGTCATCTCGCGTCGCACGGCTTCATCGTCGCGGCGGCGAACACCGGCCAGTCGGGGTCGGGCCGGGAGATGCTGGCCGGACTCGACTACGTGACGCGGCAGAACACGCAACAGGGCAGTGCGTACTACGGCAAGGTCGACATCAGCCGGGTCGCGGCCACCGGGCACTCGCAAGGCGGCGGTGGTGCGATCAGCGCGGGCGCCGACGCGCGGGTGGACACCACCGTGCCGATCCAGCCCGGCCCGTGGGGCTCGGTCAACGCGCTGCACGGCCCGATGTTCATCCTTTCCGGGCAGTACGACACGCTGGTCCCGCCCTCGTACGTGAAGTCGCGTTACCAGGACGCTGATCACATCGTGGCGATCTACGGTGAGCTGGCCGGAGCCAACCACTTCACGCCGACCGGCGACGGCGGCGGCTATCGCGGCCCGATCACCGCCTGGATGCGCTTCCACCTGCACGGCGACGAGCAGGCGCGGGACGAGTTCTTCGGCGCCAGCTGCGTGTACTGCGGCGCGCCCGAGTGGTCGGAGTTCCTGCGCAACTCGAAGGCCCAGGCGGTGCCGGGCTCGTAGCGCGTCCGTCAGCGTACGGCGGGCGTCAGGAGCAGGCAGCCGGCGGCGACCAGGCACGCGCCCGCGACCACGGTCATCAAGGCGGTGTAGCCGAGATTGAGGGCGAGTACGGCGGCACCCAGCGGCGCCGTCGCCTTGGCCAGCGTGGCGGGCGTGGCCAGGGCGCCGGCGATGGTGGCGTACCGGGTGGTGCCGTACCGGTCGGCGAGGATCGCGGGACGGGCCAGGGTGGCGACGCCGAAACCGAGCCCGAAGACGGTGACGCAGACGATCGCGCCGGCGCCGCTGCGGCCGAGCACCGGCAGCCCGGCGACGGCGAGCCCTTGCAGCGCGAACACCACCGCGGTCACGGCGCGTACCGGCAGCCACCGGCGCAGCCCGGTGGTCACCACCCGGCCGGTGACCGACAGGACGCCGAGCAGCCCGGTCGCGGTCGCGGCGAACGCCGCCGAGTGCCCCAGCACCACCAGGTACGACACCAGGTGTACGGCGATCACCGCGAGCGCGCCGCCCTGCGTCACGAACCCGGCCGTGAGCAGCCAGAACCCGGGATCGCGCACCGGGTGCCCAGCTCCGGGCGCCGCCCCGGCGTCACGCTCCACCGCGTTGGCACTCCGGCTCGCCCTCGCGGTGCCGAGGCCCGGCGGCTCGGCGTCACGGCCCGCGGCGGAGCGGCGCGGCCGGCGGTTGTCGCGTAGCGCGAGCGCGTGCAGCGGGACGGTCGTGAGCGCGTGCACCGCCGCGAGTACGGCGATCGCGGTACGCCAGCCGTACCGGTCGGTGAGCAGGCCGGTCAGCGGGATGAAGATGCTGCTGGCGAAGCCGGCGACGATCGTCACGGTGAGCAGGGCGCCGGCCCGGCGCGCCGGATCGAGCACCGCGATCAGGATCGCGAACGCCGGCTCGTACAGCACCATCGCGGAGGCGACCCCGATCGCGGCGAAGACGGCGTACAGCTGGCCGACCGTCTCCACCTGGGACCAGGCGACGAGCGCGGCGGTGCCGAGCACGGAGCCGGCGGTCATCAGGCCGTGGCCGCCGTGGCGGTCCAGCCAGCGCCCGACCGGGATCGCGGCGGCGGCGGTGACCACCACGGCGAGGGTCAGCGCCCCGGTCACCACCGCCGTGGAGGTACGCAGCTGCGTCGCCATCGGGGCGAGCACCACCGCGAACGCGTAGTAGAGCGTGCCGTACCCGACGGTCTGGGTCACCGCGAGTGCGGTGACCAGGCCGCGGCGGCGTACCGGCCGGTCGCCGTCCCGGGTGGGCGCGGCGACCGGCGCGGTGGCGGTCGTCATCCGCAGCAGCCACCCGTGGTGGTCTCGGCGAGCGGCAGCACGGTCGACGCCGTACGCAGCCCGGTGGCGAGCCCCCGACCGGCTTCCCGGGGGGCCGCGGTGGAGCAGACGCCGGTCTCGGGCAGCTCCAGCCGTACGTCGCGCGCGGCGTCCCAGTCGCCGGCGAGCGCGGCGACGACGGAGCGGATCTGCTCGTACCCGGTGGCGAGCAGGAACGTCGGCGCCCGCCCGTACGACTTGACGCCGACGGCGTAGTACCCGGTGTCGGGGTGGCTGAGCTGCTCGACGCCGTGCGGCGGCACCGTGCCGCAGGAGTGCTGGTTGGGGTCGATCAGCGGCGCCAGCGCGCGGGTGGCGCCGAGGATCGGGTCCAGGTCGAGCCGAAGCTCGGCGGCGATTGCGTGGTCGGGCCGGAACCCGGTCGCGTTCACCACCACGTCCGCGGTCAGCCGTTCCCCCGACGCGGCGACCAGCACCACGCTGTCGCCGTCGCGCTCCACCGCTTCGACCGCGAAGTCGGCCACCAGCGTGACCCGGCCGGCGTCGACCAGCGCGTGCAGCCGGGTGCCGAGCCTGCCCCGGGCGGGGAGTTCGTCGGCGTCGCCGCCCCCGTACACCCGGCGTGGGTCTTTGCCTCGGATCGCCCAGGTCACGTCGCTGCCGAGCGCCGGGTCGGCCAGCTCCAGCAGCGTCGTCGCCGCCGAATGTCCCGCGCCCACCACCACGACGCGCCGCCCCGCGAACCGCTCCCGGTCCCGGTCGAGCACGTCGGGCAGCGGCGCCACGATCAGCTCGCCCGCCTCCCGCTCGCCGCGGCCCGGCAACCCGTACCCACCAAGCACATTGGGGGTACGCCAGGTGCCGGACGCGTCGATCACCGATCGGGCGACGAGCTCCTCGCCGGACTCGAGCCGGACCAGGAACGGCGCCTGTTCGCGGCCGGCGGAGCGCATCCGGTCGAAGCCGAGCCGGGTGATCCCGGCGACGCGGGCGCCGTACCGGATCCGGTTGGCGAGGGCGGGCAGCTTCGCCAGCGGCTGCAGGTACGCGTCGACCAGCTCCCCGCCGGTCGGCAGCGCGTCGGGGTCGGGGGAGACCCAGCCGTCGGCGTCGAGCAGCCGGCGCGCGGCGGCGTCGATGTCGTACCGCCAGGGCGAGAACAGCCGTACCTGCCGCCACTCCTCGATCGCGGCGGCGACGCCCGTACCGGCCTCCAGGACGAGGAAGTCGAGGCCGCGTTCGGCCAGGTGGGCGGCGGCGGCCAGCCCCACCGGGCCGGCCCCGATCACCACGGTGGGCAGCTCGTCGTTCCGGTTCGTCACGGTGCACTCCTTTGAATCATGGTGGGTACGGGTCAGGCGCGGCAGCCGGGCGCTGACTTGATGGATGTCTAATCAAGACCCAGCTTGCAGCCTGATTAGACATCTGTCAACCTAGACGCATGTCAAAGCAGTCACAGACTCTGGAACGCGGCGAGCGAGCCGCGTTGACGGTGATCGAGGACCTCAGCTGCTGCGCGCCCCTGACCGCGCAGGCGCTGGAAGAGGCGCAGGCGGCCGAGGTCGCCAAGGCGTTCAAGGCGCTCGGCGACCCGGTACGGGTCCGCCTGCTCTCGCTGATCACCTCGGCCGGGGGCGAGATCTGCGTCTGCGACCTGACACCGGGCTTCGAGGTCTCCGGCCCGACGATCTCGCACCACCTCAAGATCCTCCGCGAAGCGGGGCTGGTGGACTGCGAACGCCGCGGCACCTGGGTCTACTACTGGGCGCGGCCCGAGCGGCTCGCCGCCCTCTCCGCGCTGCTCGCCGCCCCGGGCCTGGTCGCACCGGCCGCCCCGGCCCTGGTCGCGCCGGCCACCCCTGGCGTGGTCGCGCCGGCGGACGCGGGCGCCCGCCGGTGACGGCGGCGTTGTGGCGGCGGCTGGTCGCGGAGTTCACCGGCACGGCGTTGCTGGTCACCGTGGTGGTCGGGTCCGGCATCGCGGCGGCGGCCCTCTCGCCGGACGACGTCGGTCTGCAGCTGCTGGAGAACTCGATCGCGACCGGGTTCGGGCTCGCGGTGCTGATCCTGATCTTCGGCCCGGTCTCCGGCGGCCACTTCAATCCGGCGGTCTCGGCGGTGGACTGGTGGTTGGGACGGTGTACCGGACTCGGGATCACCGGCCGGGATCTGGCGGCGTACGTACCGGCGCAGATCGTGGGCGGGATCGCCGGTGCCGTGCTCGCCAACCTGATGTACGACCTGGCCGCGGTCTCCTGGTCGACCACCGACCGGACCGGTGGGCACCTGCTGCTCGGTGAGGTGGTCGCCACCGCCGGGCTGGTCACCTTGATCTTCGCGCTGGTCAAGTCGGGGCGGGCCGGGCTCGCCGCTCCCGCCGTCGGCGGCTACATCGCGGCGGCGTACTGGTTCACCTCGTCCACGTCGTTCGCGAATCCCGCCGTGACGATCGGTCGCGCCTTCACCGACACGTTCACCGGGATCGCCCCTGGCTCGGTGCCTGGATTCGTGGTGGCACAAGGGATCGGGGCGCTCGTCGGGCTCGCGCTGCTGGCGGTGCTGTATCCGCAGCGGCGTCCCGCCAGCGCCGAGGCGAGCCAGGCCGACGTGGACGACGTGCTGGTCGGTGGCGCCGGTGAGCGAGCGTGAGTCCCCCTCGCCGCCACCCGACGGTCAGGCAAGCGCCCCGGCCGGGTCCTGGTACGGCAGCTGGTGCGCCTCGGCGACCGGGCGGCTGGCGAGCGTGCCGGCGAGCGTGGTGAGGCCGGCGCGCAACTCCGGGTCGGACGCCGCGGCGCCGGCGACGCCGTGCGCGGCCACCTTCAGCAGGTACGGCAGGGTGGCGCTGGTCAGCGCCAGGGTGGAGGTACGCGCCACGGCGCCGGGGATGTTCGCCACGCAGTAGTGCACGACGTCCTCCTCGACGTACGTGGGCTGCGAGTGGGTGGTGGCGCGGCTGGTCTCGAAGCAGCCGCCCTGGTCGATCGCGATGTCGACCACCACGCTGCCGGGGCGCATGCTGGCGATCATCTCGCGGCTGACCAGCTTCGGCGCCTTGGCCCCGGTGACCAGCACCGCGCCGATCACCACATCGGACTCGGCCACGTACGCGGCGGTACGGGCCCGGTTCGGGACCACCAGGTCGAGTCGCCCGCCGAAGATGTCCGACAGGTACGCCAGCCGCGTCGGGTTGGTGTCGAGCACCCGTACGATCGCGCGCATCCCGAGCGCGATCTTCGCCGCCTCGGTGCCGGCGATGCCGCCGCCGATGATGGTGACCTTGGCGGCCGGCGTACCGGGGACGCCGCCGAGCAGCAGCCCGGCGCCGCCGGAGGTGCTCTCCAGGTGGTGGGCGGCGGCCTGCACCGCCATCCGTCCGGCGACCTCGCTCATCGGGGTCAGCAGCGGCAGCTTGCCGTTGCGCTCCACCGTCTCGTACGCGATCGAGTCGATCCGTTCCCGCATCAGGAACTCGGTGAGCGGCTTGTCCGCGGCCAGGTGCAGGTACGTGAACAGCTGCTGCCCGGGCCGGAACCGCCCGTACTCCTCGGCGATCGGCTCCTTCACCTTGACGATCAGGTCGGCCGCGGCGAACACCGCGTCGGCGCCCTCGACCAGCTCGGCGCCGGCCGCCACGTACTCCTGGTCGGAGAAGCCGCTGCCGAGCCCGGCTCCGGACTGCACCACTACCCGATGCCCGTGGTACGCCAGCTCCGCGGCGCCGTCCGGCTGCACCGACACCCGGCCTTCGCCGTCCTTGATCTCCTTCGGCACACCGACCGTCGTGGTCATTTGCCGTCACCCTTCTCGTGTCAAGTCCCTGGACGACGTAGTGTCGAATAGAATGCCGCCAGAGCGCTACTGGTCTGAACAAGATTCTCACCAGAGCGCGAGTTGCGAAGAAATACCGGCAGGACGCGAGCCCCGGATGAGCGAATCGAACAATCGTCAGCGCGTCGACGTGGCGGCGTTGAGGCGATCGGCCGCACCCGACCTGGACGAGACCGACCGCAACCTGCTGCGCCAGCTCGCCCAGGACGGTCGCAAGCCGAACAACGCGCTCGCCGCCGACGCCGGCATCGCGCCGTCGACCTGTCTCGCCCGGGTGCGGGCGCTGCGGGAGCGGGGCGTGATCCGCGGCGTACACGCCGATGTCGACCTGGCGGCGCTGGGCGCACCGCTGCAGGCGTTGATCGCGGTCCGGCTCACCGCCCACAACCGGGAGGCGATCGAGCGGTTCCGCGCGCGGCTGTCCTCCGCCCCCGGCGTGCTCGCGGTCTTCTACGTCTCGGGGGTACGCGACTTCCTGGTGCACGTCGCCTGTGCCGACACCGACGCGGTACGCGAATTCCTGCTCGACCACATCACCAGCCAGCCGGACGTGGCCGACGCGCAGACCAGCCTCGTCTTCGAACGCACCCTGGGCTCCAGCCTGCCCGGCTGAAGGTGCGCCGCCCGGCTGACCGGTCACCGGCGGGGCCGCGCGCTCAGCGGGCGGACCTGATCGCGTCGATCAGCTCCCACTTGCCCATCTTCGAGCGACCCGGGATCTGGTGCTGCTTCGCCAGCTCGTACAGATCGGTGCGGGTACGGTTCTCCAGCGCGTGACCCGGCTTGCCGCCCCGGGCCCGTGACTTGGCCGCCTGACGGCTGAGGTCCTGGCGTACGGCCTTCGGCAGCTTGCTGATGGTCTTCTTCTCGCGCGCCGCACTCTGCGCCTGCTTGACGTTGGTACGCGCGGCCTTGACCTGCTTGCGGGTAGCCACTCCGATCACCTCCTCGACCTGGCTTCGTACCCAGGTCGGGGCGACTCCACGCACCGGCCAGCTGGTCGCGGATCAGAACCAGTGCTCGGATCGGTAGTCGGAGTTGCAGGTGGAGACGTACACGTCGCCGGCGCTGTTGGCGCGCAGGCACTGCCGTACGTACTCGTTCTTGAGCATGATCGAGCCGTCGCTGAACCGGAGCACGTACCAGCTCTGGGACTCCGAGGTGTTGCAGTACTTGTTCAGGTAGACCACGCCGCCGATGTCCAGGCAGTAGCTGTTGCCGTAGTTCCGCAGCCGCACCGTGCCGTCGCTCCATACCGTGACGGTCCATTTCTGGTGTGAATCGGTGCTGCTGCAGGCGGACGTGAATGCGAAGTCCATCGCCCCGTCGAGACACTGCCGGGTGTATGCGTTGCGGTACGTCTCGACGTGGGTGGCGACCGCCGGGCCTTTGCCGGCCCGTGGTGTCGCCGGGTAAGCCGTACCGGGTGCGATCGCCACGGTGCCTGCCAGCAGCGCGCCCGCCAGCAGCATGCCTGTCAGCAAGCCGGTGATCCGCTTCATGATGACGTCCCGCTCGGGTCCGCGCGGCGACGCGCCATCGCCAGTATGGCAACGATTTTCGAGCGTACAAGACCCAATGCAATTATTTTGCGAGTACGGAGACCGGCGCGGTCAGCCGCCGATGGCGAGCCCGAGCGGGCGTACGGTGACGCCGGTGATCAGGTTCGCGACGGCGTACGGGTCGTCCAGCAGCAGCCGCCGTACGGCGTACTCGTCCGCGGCGCGTACCACGATCACGGCGGTGTCGACCGGGTCGCGGGTGGCGCCGGCGAGCAGCACCTGGGCGGGGCCGGAATCCTGCCCGGCCAGGGAGTGCAGCCACGCCAGGTGCGCCTCGCGATGTGGCGCACGGCGTTCGGTCATCTCGGGCACGTACTGGTAGAGGACCAGGAAGGTCGGCAGCGGTTCGGCCATGCCCAGATCATGCCGTACCGGCCGGTGACCAGGTCACCGGCCGCTACGCCGAAAACGGTGAGGGTCAGCGCCACACCGGAGTGACGCACATGCTGGCGACGTACCGGCGATAGCCGTTGTAGATCACGCTGGCCCAGACGTTGGCGCTGCCGCGGCACGCGGTGTAGGAGCCGCCGGACGTCTCGACGCAGCCGGTGCTGCCGCCGGAGCTCCTCAGGTACGTGCCGCGGTAGACCAGGCCGACCGCGGTGGAGCTGGTGGACGGTTTGGTGCGAACCCGTACGCCGTCGAAGTCGACCCGGAAGTAGCAGGTGGCCGCGACGGTGACGTCATCGTTCGGTGCCGCGTGGGCCTGTGCGGGGGCGATCGTCAACAGACCGGCGGCGAGGGTCAGTGCGAGGGCAACGGCAGCGCGCAGAGTGCGGGACATGGTCAGCTCCTTCGTAGGTCGCGGCGGGGCGATCGGCGTGGACATCAGCGGAAGATCGGCGTGACGCAGGTGGAGGCCACGTACCGGAGATAGCCGTTGTAGCGGACCCTCGCCCAGTAGCGGTCGGAGCTGCCGCAGGCGGTGTACGAGCCACCGGTCATCTGCAGGCAGTAGCTGCCCTCCCAGCTCCGCAGGTAGGTGCCCCGGTACGCCAGCCCGACGATGGTGGAGCTGGTGTTGGGCTTGGTGCGGATCCGTACGCCGTCCTGGTTGACGCGGAAGTAGCAGGTGGCCGCGACGGTGACGTCGTCGGCGGGCGCCGGTGTGGCCTGCGCGGGGGCGGCTGCCAGCAGTCCACTGGCGACGGTCATGGCGAGTGCGAGCAGTATCCGGAGACTGAGCGGCATCGTCGGTGTCCTTCCGTTCTGCGCTGGGGCCGTCTAATATTTTCAGACAGGGCCCACAAAGTGAAGGTATTCACCACAACAGGTGATCTCAGGCCGGGCCAGGGGTCGGGCGGCTAGTAGACGCGTACCTGGTCGCGGATCCGGAGCGACACCTGGCGGCCGGCGGGCTGGGCGACGCCGGGGCCGAAGATCCGGGCGGTCACCAGCGTGCCGTCGTCCAGGCGGAGGGTGAGCAACGCGTCGTGGCCGTGGAACGCCTGGCTGACCACGGTCGCCGGCGCCAGCCCGGATTCGGGTCCGGCGGCGTCCAACAGCTCGAACTGCTCCGGGCGGATCATCACCCGTACCTCGCCGTCGCCGTTGCTGTGGGTGCCGGGGCGTACCGCCAGCTCGCCGAGCACCGTACGGACCCGGTCGCCGGTGACCGTACCGGGGAGCAGGACCGCCTCGCCGACGAACTGGGCGGTCCAGGTGTCGACCGGGGCGGCGTACACCTCGGCCGGCGGGCCGGCCTGCAGGATCCGGCCGTCCCGCATCACCGCGACCTGGTCGGCCATCGACAGCGCCTCGCCCTGGTCGTGCGTCACCAGTACGGCGGTGGCGCCGTCGGCGCGCAGCGCGGCCCGGATGTCGGCCCGGACCTCCACCCGCAGCCCGGCGTCCAGCGCGCTGAACGGCTCGTCCAGCAGCACCAGCGGCGGCCGCGGCGCCAGCGCCCGCGCGACCGCCACCCGCTGCTGCTGCCCGCCGGAGAGCTGGTGCGGCATCCGGTGCTGGTAGCCGGCCAGCCCGACCAGCTCCAGCACCTCGTCCACCCGGTGACTGCGGCGGGTACGCCGATCGAGCCCGTACCCCACGTTGCCGGCCACCGACAGGTGCGGGAACAGCGCCCCTTCCTGCGGCACCACCGCCACCCGGCGGCGCTCCGGGGTGACATGCCGGCCCGGTCCGGCGACCGGCCTGCCGTCGATCTCGATGGCGCCGGCGTCGAGGCGTTCGAACCCCGCGACGCAGCGCAGCAGCGTGGTCTTGCCGCAGCCGGACGGGCCGAGCACCGCCACCAGGTCGCCCGCCGGCACGGTCAGCTCCACGCCGTCCAGCGCGGTGACGGCGCCGTAGTGCTTCACCGCCGCGGTAACCCGAAGCTCGCTCATGACGCGCTCCAGACGCCGGTACGCCGGGCCAGCAGCCAGGTCGGCACCGCCGACAGCAGCACCAGCAGCGCGGCGTACGGGGCGGCCCCGGCGTACGCGGCGACGCTGGTCTTGGTCCACAGCTCGGTGGCGAGGGTGTCCACTCCGGTGGGGCGCAGCAGCAGGGTAGCCGGCAGCTCCTTGACGCAGGTGAGGAACACCAGTGCGGCGCCGGCGCCGATCCCGGGCGCGGTCAACGGCAGGGTGACCGTACGCAGCACGTACCAGGGGCCGCGGCCCAGCGAGCGGGCCACCTCCTCCAGCCCGGGCGGAGACTGCGCGGCGGCGGCGCGTACGGCGGCGACGGCCAGCGGCAGGAACAGCACGCCGTACCCCAGCGCCAGCATCGCGGTGGTCTGGTAGAGCGGGTACGCCACCGCGATCGCGAAGAACACCAGCGACAGCCCGGTGACCAGGCCGGGCAGCGCGTGGCCGGCGTAGCTGGCGCGTTCCAGCAGCACGGGCAGCGCGCCGCTGTGCCGGGCGGCGAGCAGCCCAATCGGCAGCGCCAGCAGCACCGTGACCAGCGCGCCCAGCAGCGACACCCACAGCGAGTTGCCGGCCGCGGTCAGCACCGCGCCGATTGGCTCCGGGCGGGACACCCCGCTCAGCAGCCAGCCGGTCAGGCTCACCGCCGGTACGCCGAGCGCCAGCCCCGCCACGAGCGCGGGGGCCGCGACAAATGGCCAGCGGAGTCGGCCGAGGGCGAGCCGCGACGGAGGACGGCGGGTGCCGCCGACCCGGGCGTACCGGGCGCGGCTGCGGGCCAGGCTCTCGCCGAGCAGCACCACGGCGGTGAGCGCCACCAGCACGGTGGAGAGCACCAGCGCGCCGGTGCGGTCGAAGCCCAGGTTGAACTTGGTGAAGATGGCGCGGGTGAAGGTGTCGTACCGCAGCAGCGACACGGCGCCGAAGTCGCTGAACACGTACAGGGCGACCAGCAGGCCGCCGCTGGCCATCGACGGTCGCAGCTGCCGCAGCGTGACGCCGGTGAAGGTACGCCAGGCGCCCCGCCCCAGCGCCCGCGACACCTCGTCCTGCGCCGGGTCGGCGCCGGCCAGCGCCGCGGTCACCGGCAGGTAGACGTACGGGTACGAGCAGAGCGTGAGCACCAGCGCGGTGGCCCAGAAGCCTTCGAACCGGTCCACCGCGGCCAGCCACGCGAACCCGGCCACGTACGTCGGGATCGCCAGCGGCAGCGCGGCCACCACCCCGAACAGCTGCCGCCCCGGCAGGTCGGTACGCACCACCAGGTACGCCAGCGCGACCCCGATCACCAGGCACAGCACTGTCACCACGACAGCCAGCAGCACGCTGCGCCCCGCCAGCTCGGCGGTGCGTACCGTGAACAGCTCGGCGGCGATCCGGTCGGCGCCGGCTTCCGCGGTGCGTACCCCCAGATAGAAAAGGGGGGTCAGGCCGACCGCGACCGCGAGGCACGCCGCGGCCAGCATGCCGCCCGGCAACCGCCCGCCGGCACGGCCCGCCCGACCAACCGGCGCCGGGGCGGGCGCCTGCTGGTCGGTGGTGGTGGCCATGGTCAGGCCAGTCCCGCGTCCGTGATCATCTTGAGCGTCACGTCCAGCGACTCCAGGTCTTCCAAGTCGATCTTCGGGGTCTCCAACTCGGACAGCGCGGGCAGCCCCTCGGCCGGCTTCACCGCGTCGACCAGCGGATACTCGAACAGCTCCTCGGCGAAGTACGTCTGGCCGTCCTTGCCGAGCAGGTATTCGACGAACGTCGCGGTGTCCTGGTCGCCCTCGGCGCGCTTGGTGATGCCGACGCCGGAGACGTTGACCAGGCCGCCCGGGTCACCGCCGGTGAAGAAGTGCAGCTTGGCGCGCATCGCGTCGACGGACTTGCCGGCCTCGTGCGCCTGCTCGAACAGGTAGTAGTGGTTGACCAGCCCGGCGGGCAGCTTGCCTTTGTCCACTTCGGACACGATGGTGACGTTGTTCTCGCGGATCTGTACGTCGTTCGCCTTCAGGCTGCGCAGGAAGTCGCGAGCCCGGTTGTCGCCGTCCTTGACCCGCATCCCGGTGACGAACGCCTGGAACGAGCCGTTGGTGGGGGCGATGCCGACCTTGCCCTTCCAGCTCGCGCCGGTCAGGTCGTACACGGATTTCGGCAGGTCGGCCGGCTTGAAGGTCTGGGAGTCGTACACCAGGACCCGGGCCCGGCCGGTGACGCCGACCCACTTGCCCTCCGAGGAGCGGTACTGCTCCGGCACCAGGCCGGTCACCTTGTCGGGCAGCTTCACGAACAGCCCCTTGCCGGCGACCGCGCCGAGCGCGCCGGCGTCCTGCGCCAGGAACACGTCGGCGGTGGTTTTGTCGCCCTCTTCCAGCAGCTGCGAGGCCATCGCGGCGGTCTCGCCGTACCGGACGTTGACCGTGATACCGGTGGCCTTGGAGAACTTGTCGATCACCGGCTGCACCAGGCCTTTCGCCCGGCCGCTGTAGACGGTGATCTCCTTGTCGTTCTTCTCGTCGCCGGCGCCGCAGCCGGCGAGCCCGATCGCGAGTACGGCGGCGCTCAGTACCGCCACCGTTGAACGGATCCGGAAGATACGCATCCCCACCTGCCTCCTGCTCCTGGGTACGTGGGCCGCCTGCTGGCCGCGTAGTGGACCGGAGGCGAGGCTAACCTAAGCGGCCGCGCCTGAGAAAGGAGACCGCGGCGGGTGAGAGACGTACGTCGCCCGACCGTGGCCTTCTCTGGCGATTAGCTAAGGCTCACCTTACTATCCCATCGTGACGCTATCCCTCGACAGACCCCAGGCGGTACGGGTGGTGCCGTTCGCCGCGGGGCTGGCGGCGTACGGCGATCGGGTCGCGCTGTGCACCGCCGAGGGTGAGGTCAGCTACCGCGCGCTGGCCGACCGGGTGGACGCGGTGGCGCAACGGCTCGCCGGTCCCCGCCGGCTGGTGCTGCTCGCCGCCCGCAACACCGTCGATTCCGTGGTCGGCTACCTCGCCGCGCTCGCCGCGGGCCAGCCGCTGCTGGTAGTGGCTGGCGACCAGTCGCGACAACGCGACGCCATGGTCGCTGCCTACGACCCCGACATCGTGCTCGACCCGGCGGGAGGGCTCGCGGTCGACGTGCGCCGGAAGGAGTCGGCGCACCTGCTGCACCCCGATCTCGCGCTGCTGCTGAGCACGTCGGGCTCCACCGGCTCCCCGAAGCTGGTGCGGCTCTCCCACGACAACCTGCAGGCCAACGCCGAGGCGATCGCCGACTACCTGGGCATCCGCGACACCGACCGCGCCGCCACCACGCTGCCGCTGCACTACTGCTACGGGCTATCCGTACTGCACAGCCACCTGCTGCGCGGCGCCGGGCTGATCCTCACCTCGCGGTCCGTCGTCGAGCCTTGTTTCTGGGACCTTTTCCGGCGGTACGGGGGCACCAGCTTCGCCGGCGTCCCGTACACCTTCGAGCTGTTGCAGCGGGTGGGGTTCGCTGAGCTGGAGCTCCCGACGCTGCGGTACGTGACACAGGCCGGCGGCCGCCTCGCCCCTGCGCTGGTACGGCGCTACGCATCGCTCGCCAGTGAGTGCGGCTGGGACTTCGTCGTGATGTACGGCCAGACCGAGGCGACCGCGCGGATGGCGTACCTGCCGCCGGAGCTGGCCGGGTCGCAGCCGGAGGCGATCGGGGTGCCGATCCCGGGCGGGGCGTTCCGGCTCGCGCCGGTGCCCGAGCATCCCGATCCCGAGGTCGGCGAGCTGATGTACGCCGGCCCCAACGTGATGCTCGGGTACGCCGAGACACCCGCCGACCTGGCGCGCGGACGCGAGATCGAGGAGCTGGCCACCGGGGATCTGGCGCGGCGTACCGCCGACGGGCTCTACCAGATCGTCGGGCGCCGCGGCCGGTTCGCCAAGGTGTACGGCCAGCGCATCGACCTGCAGCACGTGGAGCTGTCGCTGGAGTCGCGTGGTCTCACCGCGTGCTGCGCCGGCACCGACCAGGAGCTGGTGGTGGCGGTGACCGGTGCCGCCGACACGGACGCGCTGCGCCGGGAGGTCGCGGCGGAGTGCGGGCTGCCGCCGCGTACCGTCCGGGTGGTCGGAGTGGACGAGCTGCCCCGGCTGCCCACCGGCAAGCCCGACTACGCCGCCGTGGCGGCGCTCGACGCGGAGGTCGCGGCGGCGGCCGACGCCGACCCGCTGCGGGCGCTGTACGCCGAGCTGCTGGACTGCCCGGACGTCACCGACGACGACAGCTTCGTCGGGCTCGGCGGCGACTCGCTGTCGTACGTGGAGCTGTCGATCCGCCTGGAGAAGCTGCTCGGGCGGCTGCCCGACGGCTGGCACACGATGCCGATCCGCGACCTGCGCCAGGCCGGCCAGCCCTCGCGGGGTGCCGGGCGGCGCCGCTGGGTACGGATGCTCGACACCAGCGTCGCGCTGCGGGCGATCGCGATCGTGCTGATCGTCGGCACCCACATCAAGCTGTTCGCGATCGTCGGCGGAGCGCACCTGCTGTTCGGGGTCGCCGGCTTCAACTTCGCCCGGTTCCAGCTCACCGACGCCGATCGGGAGGGCCGGTTGCGGCATGTGTGGGGGGCGATCCGCCGGATCGCGCTGCCCAGCATGCTGTGGATCACCGGCGCGATCGTGCTCACCCGGGACTACGCGTGGCCGAACGCGTTCCTGCTCAACAGCCTGCTCGGCCCGCGCGGGGGACGGGTCGAGTGGCACTTCTGGTTCGTCGAGGCGCTGGTCTACATCCTGGTGGCGCTGGCGGTGCTGCTCGCCGTACCGGCGGCGGACCGGCTGGAACGCCGAGTGCCGTTCGGCCTGCCGCTCGCGCTGCTGGCGACCGGGCTGATCATGCGGTACGACCTGCTCGGCATCGCGGACCGCGACATCCCGTCCGCGATCCGGGTGTTCTGGCTGTTCGCGCTCGGCTGGGCCGGGGCCAAGGCGGCGGCGACGTGGCAGCGGCTGGTGGTGTCGGCGGCGGTGGTCGGCACCGTACCGGGCTTCTTCGGCAACCAGCCGCAGCGGGAGGCGATCATCGTCGCCGGCCTGCTGCTGCTGATCTGGGTGCCGAGCGTGCCCGGGGTGGCGGGGCTGAACCGGGTGGCCGGGGTGCTCGCCGGCAGCTCGCTCTACATCTACGTCACCCACTGGCAGGTGTTCCCGCGGATCGACGACTACTCGCGACCGCTCGCGCTGGCCGCGTCGCTGGTGGTCGGCATCGTGTACGGCTACGCGATCGGCCGCCTCGCCACGGCGCTGCGCGGCTGGCGTACCCACCGCGAGCGAGACGGCGAGCCTTCTCACGGCTGAGGCAACACGGATGCCAGTGGACGGAGCGTCAGGCCCTTCGCCTTCCAAGCCGGTCCAGGGTCGGTCACCAACCGCTCGAGCCAGCGCATCTGCGACGCGAAGTAGTCTCCGAGGTCGCTGGCGGCGTCCACCACAAAGATCGGCCCTTGGGTGCCGCGCTTGCCGTGCCCGTAAAGCATCACCCGGTACGTGTCGTCTACCTCCTCTATCGCGAACGAGCACGGGAAGTTGTACAGCCACACGGACAGATTCGGCGTGCGCTCTACCGCCAATTGGTAGTGAGTCAGGATCTCCCGGATGAATCGTTGCGGGTCTTCTAGCGCGGCCTCGGCTGGTTCTACGCGGTACCGGTCCGCGCGGGACTGGCAGGTTGGATCCATCATGTAGATGTTCACCGGGAGCCGCTCAGCAACACGCTCGATCTCGGGCAGCACGTGGTCACGCACGTAGTAGTTGCGGGTCAGGCCGAACAGGTTCACCCGATGCTGGGCAGCGCGGATGCGTTCGAACAGGTCCACTTCGGAGTCCTCGTCCGTCCTGGTGAACAGGTCGATCAGACCAGCGCGGTGCAGGTGCGGAACGTCGCGGTTGACGACGAGTGCGGACAGCGCACCGTCGGCCTTGAGGGCCTCGTCACAGCGCTCCGCGACCTCCCGAGTGGCCGGCTTGTATCCCCGTTCGATCTGGTGCAGATATCCGCCGGTGTAACAGACCAGATCACCGAGTGCGCGCAGCGAGAGACCTCGCGCTTCCCGCCGCCGCCGAAGTTCGTCACCGAACGTGACACCCATGCCTCACCTCGTGTCTGCCTGTCAGCCGACGTGAAGCTGACGAGTCTGTACTACAGCTTGCCCGACTCAGTTGGAAAGGTCATGCGCGAGTCCCCGGCGCCGGGTAACGGCTCTGGCCTTCGGCGCCGGGTGACGTCCGACCGCCGGAATCTGGGGAGAGGTGTGGAGGCGTTACGCGTGGCCGAGGCGTTTCCGAGGAGACCAGCACCGCGGCACCAGCCACCGACGCCGGAGGAGATCAAGGTGGCGCGCGAGAACTTCGCGTTGCATATCCCGTCGTTGTTCACGCGACAGTGTCTGGCGGCGGACTGTACCGAGGACTGGCCGTGTAGCCGCTATCGTCTCGTGGTGCCGATCCTGGAGCGGGGTAACCAGTTCGATGTGGACGGTCAGCTCCGCCCGTGACCCGACCCTTTGGAGGAGACCGGTGATCGAGGGCTTCGCCGCGGCGAAGAACCTGATCGACCAGATGGACGAGGAGAAGATCGCGCGCGAGGTGTTGAGCGTGGCTAACGACCCCGACACAGTGATCGAGCGGACCCGTGGTATGTAGCTCGCGGGAGGCGTACGCGACGGCGTGACCATCAGGGTTTACGTCCGTTCCGACGGCAGCATCGCCACAGCGGCTCCAGTTTCCGGGCTGGGCGTCAAGACCAATCCTCGGAGTGGGGGTACGTGATGGACTACGGCGAGTTCCACAAGCTCACTGAGGCAACCATCCGGGGGATGTACGACAGGATCTCCGCCAATTGCCACGAGGCGTTCGAGGCAGCGCTCGACGACGGCGAACTCCCGAGTCGCCATCGAGGACCCTATGGGGACGCTGGAGGATGACAACATCCCGATCACGCCCGCGGAGCGGCGCAACCTGGAGGTCATGCTGCGCTACCTCAACGAGCCCGAGATCGGCCGCACTCTCGACCAGCTCAACGTGACCGCCGCGTCGGGAAGCTGAGCCGCTCGTTTGGCGGCTGCACCTTGATCGGCTGACGGCGTACCCACCCGAAAGGGCCCGACCGGAAACGTTCCGGACGGGCCCTTCAGGCGCTAGGTCAGGCGTACGCCGCGGCGCAGGCGTTGAGGTTGACCGTGGCGGAGGCGCCGCGGGCGACCGTGACCTGCTGGGTCTCCAGCACCGTGCCGTCCGGGCGCTCACAGGTGAGCGTCCAGGACTCGGTCTTGCCCTGTTGCTGGGCGATCGGCCGGGTCGACGGGTTGGTGTGCCAGGTGTACGCGCCGCCCGCCGGCACCACCAGCGTGGTCTCCAGCGTGTCGGGGAAGGTCGCCCCGTTCCAGGTGGCGGTGTCGAACTGCTTCTTCAGCCGCAGTACGGCGCCCGCCGGGGCGGAGCCGGTGACCACCGAGTGGTGCGCCGCGTCGGCGGTGCTCTCCAGGGCGATCAGGAACGCCTCCCGGTTGCCCTTGCCGGCGAGCTTGCCGCTGCCGTAGTAGAAGTCGACCACGTTGGAGAACGCCGGATGGAACGAGTTGCGCCCGTGTTCAAAGGTGAACGCCAGCCCGCCGGTCGCGTAGTAGGACCAGTCCTCGGTGGTGCCGGTGGTGTCGTACAGCTCGTAGCCGTACTCGCTGGAGTAGCCGTTCTGGGCGGCCATGGTGTCGCCCAACGACTTGTAGAGCGGCTCGTCCGGGGTGAGACCGGCGCCGGCCTGACCCGGCTCCCGGAGCACCAGGTTGGAGTACGTGTGGTTGGTGATCAGGGTGGTCACCTGGTGGGTCGACACCAGCTCCTGGATGTTGCGGGTCTCCGGCTCGGAGAACGGGCCGGCGCCCCGGTAGGTCTGGCTGGACTTGTCGGTGGACGCGCCCGGGCCGCCCCAGAATCCGCCGTAGTTGCGGTTCGGGTCGGTGCCGAGTGAGGTGTTCGACGAGGCGGCGCACTCGCCGGCGCTGGGCGTCTGGCCGTCCGCGATCCGGCAGTTCTTCCGCTTGTACTCGTACGCCAGCGTCCGGCTGACGTTGAACCCGTCCGGGTTCACCACCGGCACGAAGATCACCCGCGCCTTGTCCAGCAGCCCGGTGATCCGCGCGTCGGTGCCGTCGTTCTTCAGCAGGTCGTACGCGAACTCCAGGGTCAGCTCGCCGGACGGCCACTCCCGGGCGTGGTGCAGCCCCATCATCAGGAACACCGGCTTGCCGTCGCGGGCGTTGACGTCGTGGCTGACCTCGATGCCGTGGACGCCGCGGCCTTCCAACGACGGGTGGTTGAGCGTGAACGCGCGTACCTTCGTCGGGTATTTCGTCGCCAGCGCCGCCATGTCGGCGTCGTAGTCGGCGAGCGTCCGGTACGCGGTACGCCCGCTCGGCAGGGTCTGGGACGGCTTGGAGCGCGCGTACGCCCGGTCGGCGGCTTCCCGCTCGGCCTCGGTCTTCGCGACGTCGGCGTCCAGGATGGTCCAGCGGAAGCCGGCCTTGCGCAGCTTCGCGAGGTCGGCCTGGCCGCGGGACACCACGTCGATGTGGGTCGGGCCGGCCGCCTCGGTGAGGTCGAGGTCGAGCCGGGTCAGCCTGGTCTTGGCCTCCCGGGTCGGGGTGTCGACCCGCAGCATCTGGATCTTGTCGGTGGGCTTGGTGGCCGCGCCCGCGTCGATGCCGCCGATCAGCAGCGACGCGGCGAGCGCCGCGACCCCGACCGACAGCAGGGTGCGCAGGCGGGCACGCCCCGAGAGTTGCGTCATCGTGTTCGTCCTCCCCAGGTGACAGTGCCCCGCACGCTAACCCGGTGATTGCGGGCCTGGACAGCAAGATCACCGTAAGGCGGGTATTCCCTCGGTCAGCCCGAATCGCCGAACATCCGGAAGTCGTACGCCTCCGGCACCGGCTCCTTCGCCGCCTGTTCCCGGTGCGACTCGGCCACCGGTACGCCCGCCTCGGCGGCGATCCGGCGGGCCCGGTACTCCCGCCACAGCGCGTCCAACGCGATCTCGCCTTCCCGCAGGTCGGCCACCTCGATCCCGGATTCCAGCAGCTCGCCGGCCCGATCCAGCTCGTCGCCGGCGAGCGCGGCGCGGGCGGCCAGCAGCCGGGTACGGC
>JBOGDF010000033.1:0-24625 GCA_050701635.1 Micromonosporaceae bacterium
CCGTCGTGCCGCCGCCGAGCGCCGCGAAGAGCGCCGGCGGCGACTGCGCAAGCTGCGTCCGCGGCGGCCGGATCGGCGTACCGGGAAGTGGTTGTTGCGGCGTACGCCCGGGCAGCGGGCCGCGATCGCGGGGTTCGCGGCGGTCGCGATCGGCCTGATCTGGTATCTCGTGCCGGCGTTCCCGGCACGGGTCGGGCTCACCGTGCTGGTGCTGCTCGGGCTGCCCGCGTTCGTGATCATCGCCCTGGACCGTCGTTACTGACCCGACTGGAGATCCGATGCTGCACCTGCTTCCTGCCGTGGACGTGGTGGACGGCCAGGCGGTACGCCTGGTACGCGGCGAAGCCGGCACCGAGACCGGCTACGGCGACCCGCTCGAGGCGGCCCGGGCCTGGCAGGACGGCGGCGCCGAGTGGGTGCACCTGGTGGACCTGGACGCGGCGTTCGGCCGTGGCTCCAACGCGCCGCTGCTCGGGGAGCTGATCGCGCAGCTCGACGTCAAGGTGGAGCTCTCCGGCGGGATCCGCGACGACGCATCGCTGACCGCGGCGCTCGCCACCGGCGCGGCCCGGGTCAACATCGGCACCGCGGCGCTGGAAGACCCCGACTGGTGCGACCGGGTGGTGGCCGCGTACGGAAACCGGGTCGCGATCGGGCTCGACGTACGGGGCACCACGCTCGCCGCCCGTGGCTGGACCCGTGACGGCGGCGACCTGTACGAGGTGCTGGAGCGGCTGAACAAGGCCGGCTGCGCCCGGTACGTGGTCACCGACATCACCAAGGACGGCACGCTGCGCGGCCCCAACCTGGAGCTGCTGCGCGACGTGTGTGCGCGTACCGACGCGCCGGTGATCGCCAGCGGGGGAGTGTCCACCCTGGACGACCTGCGGGCGCTCGCCGCGCTGGAAGCCGACGGGGTGGAAGGCGCCATCGTCGGCAAGGCGCTGTACGCCGGCGCGTTCACCGTGCCCGAGGCGCTCGCCGTACTGGCGGAGTCCCGATGACCGTCGCGATCCGGGTGATCCCCTGTCTGGACGTCGACGCCGGACGGGTGGTCAAGGGCGTACGGTTCGCCGAGCTGCGCGACGCCGGCGACCCGGTGGAGCTGGCGGCGGCGTACGACGCGGCCGGGGCCGACGAGCTGACGTTCCTCGACGTCACCGCCTCCTCCGAGGGCCGGGAGACCACGTACGACGTGGTACGCCGTACCGCCGAGTCGGTGTTCATCCCGCTCACCGTGGGCGGCGGGATCCGCAGCGCCGACGACGTGGACGGGCTGCTGCGCGCCGGCGCCGACAAGGTCGGGGTGAACACCGCGGCGATTGCCCGTCCCGCGCTGATCGCGGAGATCGCCGACCGGTTCGGCCGCCAGGTGCTGGTGCTCTCGCTGGACGTACGCCGCCACGCCGGCGGTTTCGAGGTGACCACCCACGGCGGTCGCCGTGGCACCGGGCTGGACGCGATCGAGTGGGCCGCGAAGGTCGCCGAGCTGGGCGCGGGGGAGATCCTGCTCAACTCGATGGACGCCGACGGCACCCGGGCCGGCTTCGACCTGGAGCTGATCTCCGCGGTACGCGAGGTGGTCGACATCCCGGTGATCGCCAGTGGCGGGGCGGGCGAGGTCGGCCACTTCCCGCCGGCGGTGGCGGCCGGGGCGGACGCCGTACTCGCCGCCAGCGTGTTCCACTTCGGCACCCTGACGATCGGTGAGGTGAAGGCGGCGATCGCCGATGCCGGACACCCGGTACGCCGCTGAGCAGCTGACCCGCGACCTGTGGCGCGGGCTCGGCGGCGGCGACCCCGAGCTGGACGGGCTGCGGATCGCCGACACCGGCGACGTACTCCCGTCGCGTTTCCTGGTGACTCCGGGCGCGACCGCGTCGGTCGCCGCCGCCACGCTCGCGGTCGCGGGTTTCTGGCGGGATCGGGGTGGCCCGGCTGGCGAGGCCCGGGTCGCGACCGGCGAGGTCGGCCACGCGTTCCGCAGCGAACGGCTGGTCGAGCGGGTGGGCGAGCCGTTGCCGCCGCTGCGGGACCCGGTGGCGGGCGGCTACCCGACCGCCGACGGCTGGATCCGGCTGCACACGAACTTCGCCGCCCACCGCCGGGCCGCGCTCGCGGTGCTCGGCGCGACCGAGCAGCGCGACCAGGTGGCCGCCGCCGTGTCGCGGTGGCCGGCGGTCGCCCTCGAGCAGGCGGTGCTAGAAGCCGGCGGTGCCGCCGCCGCGCTCCGCTCCATCGACGACTGGCGGCGCAGCCCGCAGGCCGTGGAGCTGCGGAAACTGCCTCTGGTCAGCGTGGCGCAGGTCGCCGCGGCCGATCCGCCCGCGGTGGTGCCCGGTCCCGCTCCTCTGGCGGGGGTACGGGTGCTCGACCTGACCCGGGTGATCGCCGGCCCGGTGTGCGGCCGGTTCCTGGCGGCGTACGGGGCCGAGGTGCTGCGGATCGACGGCCCCGCGTTGGAGGACGCGCCCGCGTTGATCGCCGACACCACCGTCGGCAAGCGGTGCGCTCAGCTGGATCTCGGCACCTCCGGCGGCCGCGCCCAGCTCGAGTCGCTGCTGGGCCAGGCCGACGTGGTGTTGATGGGATACCGGCCGGGTGCACTGGAGCGGCATGGATACGCCCCCACCCAGCTCGCGCGAGGGCGGCCCGGGATCGTGGTCGGGCTGCTCTCGGCGTACGGGAGGGTCGGGCCGTGGGGGAGCCGGCGCGGGTTCGACAGCCTGGTGCAGCTCGCGACCGGGCTCGCCGACGAGGGACGCGACGGAGGTCCGCCGGTGCCGTTGCCGGCGCAGGCGCTCGACCACGCCAGCGGCTACCTGCTGGCGTACGGCGTGGTGACGGCGCTGCGACGGCGGCGCGCCGGCGGCGGATCCTGGGCGACGGCGGTGTCGCTGGCGCGTACCGCCGGATGGTTGGAAAGCCTGGGTAGGACCGTGCCGGCGGCAGCCGCCGAGGTGGGCAAGGAGCTGGTGGAGCTTACCGGCCCGCTCGGCCGGACCCGGCACGTACCGCCGGGGCAGCTGGCCGGCTACCGTCCACAGTGGAGTTCACCGCCCCGCCCCCTGGGCTTCGACCCGCCGCGCTGGGCGTGAGCCGGTTCCGCAGGCGCTGGCGGCTAGGGTTGCCGGGTGTCTGAGCCGGTGCTGCGCCACTCGGTACGTGCTCTCTTGCTGGATGAGGACGACCGGGTGTTGCTCTGCCGGTTCGAGCTGCCGCATCCGATCGGCGGGTTGTGGACCGCCCCGGGCGGAGGCGTCGAGCCAGGGGAGACTCCCGAGCAGGCGCTACGGCGCGAGCTGCGCGAGGAGGTCGGGTTCGGGCTCGCCACGCCGGCGCCGCACGTCTGGCACGAGCGGGTGGTCGCCGCCGGCCATCTCGCCGGGTACGACGGCGTGGTCAACGACTACTTCCTGGTGCGTACGGCGGGCTTCGTGCCGCGCGGCTCGCTGGACGACGAGGCGTTGCGTGCCGAAGGGATCCGCGAGTTCCGGTGGTGGTGCCGCGAGGAGTTGTTGCGGCACGACGGCGCCGCGCGGTTCGCGCCACGGGCGCTCCCCGCGCTGCTCGACGAGCTGCTGCGCATGGGTCCGGCCGCCGGGCCTCGAGCCCTGGGGCTGTGACCAGCCGGTCGCCACAACCTTGACTTAGAGGACGGGGCAGCGCATCGAACATCCGTTCGATAGAGTAGGCGCATGACAGCTGCGTCGGAGGTCGTCACCTCGCCGCGGGAGGTCGTTCCGGCCGATGACTGCATGGTGTGGGGCGTCGTTACGTCGCCTGCTGGCCTGGCGGGCGATGTCAATCTCTCGGCTGGTGCGGCGCCGGGTGCGTCCGACCGCGTGAGATGGGCGGATCTGCAGCCCACCGGTTTGCTGATGGACGTGCTGCAGAGCCTCGCGGTCGAGCGTCTGGACGCCGCTGAGGCGCTCGAAGCGGCGACCGCCCTGGAGCGCCTCGTCGCCGTGGTGCAAGGGGTGCAGGCGCGGATGCTGGCGCGCTTCGGTGCGCTGCGTCCCGGGTATGACCGTGAGGTCAGTGAGTTCGCGGCCGATGAGGTGGCGCCGGCGTTGCGGGTCAGTCGCGGCGCGGCGGCTGGCAGGCTGTCGCTCGCGGTCGACCTGGAGCGGCGGTTGCCGGCAACCCTGGCAGCCTTGTGCCGGGCCGAGCTTGATCTCGCCAGGGCGCGCGCGATCAGCGAAGCGGTGGCCTGCTTGACCGACGCGCAGGCAGGCATCGTGGAGCAGACGGTCTTGCCGCGGGCGTCGCGGCAGACCGCGCCGCAGCTACGAGCAGCGGCGCGACGTGCCGTGTTGAAGGTCGATCCCGCCGCAGCACGGCGTCGCGAGGAACTGGCCCGTGCTGATCGCCGGGTGGTGTGCACTCCCACCGGTGACGGCATGGCCGAGCTGTATGCGTTGCTCCCGGCAGCTGACGCGGTGGCGGTCTACGACCGGGTCAACCGGTTGGCCCGGAGCCGGACCGGCGGCGAGCGTTCGATGGACCAAAGGCGGGCGGACTGCTTCACAGATCTCATGCTTGGTTCGGGTCGGCAGGTGACCGCTCGGGTCAACGTCACGGTCGCCGCGACCACGCTGCTCGGTCGCGACGACCAGCCCGGACACCTTGACGGATATGGCCCGGTCACCGCGGACACCGCGCGGTACGTCGCGGGTGGAGCTCTCACCGAAGACACCGTGTGGCGCCGACTGCTGACCGACCCGGTCGACGGAGCCGTGGTCGACGTCGGGCGCCGCCGCTACCGGCCGTCCGCCGCGCTGGCAGACCAGGTGCGTGCTCGTGATCGAAGCTGTCGGTTCCCGGGCTGCCGCTATCGCGCGGACGGCTGCGATCTTGACCATACGATCCCGTTCCCGACGGGCCCGACCGAGCCCAGCAACCTCGGCACGCTCTGCCGGCACCATCATCGTCTCAAGCATGCGACTGACTGGAGCGTCAGTCAGGATCCAGATGGCAGGTTCGCGTGGCGCAGTCCGACCGGTCGGCGTTACGTCACCGAGCCGCCGTCCGACCCTCCGTAGCACCGGCGGAGATCGCGGGGAATCTCCGCGGTGGCGGTCAGGCGGGGCATTCGGCGGTGCGGGGCTCGCCGGGCGTACCTTCCGGTTCGTCGGCGATCATGTCGTCGTCGGAGGCTGCCTCGGGGACGGTGAACAGGGGGATGAAGACGTGGGCGAGCGGGCCGATGCCGACGGCGTACAGCAGAGTGCCGATGCCCACGGTGCCGCCCAGCAGCCAGCCCACGACCAGTACGGAGACCTCGATCCCGGTACGCACCACCCGGATCGAGTGGCCGCGGGCGGCGAGACCGGTCATCAGGCCGTCGCGCGGGCCGGGGCCGAGCCGCGCGCCGATGTAGAGGCCGGTGGCGATGCCGTTGAGCACGATCCCGGAGACCAGGAACACCCAGCGCGCCAAGAGCGGCTCCACGGTCGGCAGCAGCACCAGCGCGGCGTCGACCACCAGGCCGATCACCAGCGCGTTGCTCAGCGTGCCGAAGCCGGGCTTCTGGCGCAGCGGGATCCAGGCCAGCAGCACCAGGATGCTCACCAGGATCACGATCCAGCCGAACCGCAGCCCGGTACGCTCCGCCAGCCCTTGGTGCAGCACGTCCCACGGGTCCAGCCCGAGCGTGGATTCGATCAGCAGCGCCATGCTGACGCCGTACAGGACCAGGCCGAGGTGGAGTTGGATGACGCGGCGGGGGAGACGGCGGCCGGCGTACCGCCGCAGCTTGACCGGGGATGCCATGGGTGCCAGTCTGGGCGGCAACGCGCAATCCAGCGATAGCCAATCAAAGGAAACTGGCTCCTATGGGTACGGCCACCAGAATGATCCGGGGTCCACAGCTGGCGCGGTTGCTGGCTGACTGGCGCGGCGCCGGCCCGGAGTACCAGGCGCTCGCCCAGGCGGTACGCGGCCTGCTGGTCGACGGCAGGCTGCCGTTGCAGCTGCGGCTGCCCGCCGAGCGGGAGCTCGCCACCGCGCTGGACAGCAGCCGTACCACGGTAAGCGCGGCGTACCGGACGCTGCGGGAGAGCGGCTACCTGGTGAGCCGGCGCGGCGCCGGGAGCTGGACCGCGCTGCCCGAGGGACACCGGCTGACGCCGTCCGGGCAGCTCACCCGGCACAGCGAGGCCGAGCTGCTCGACCTCAGCTTCGCCGCCCCGCCCGCCCCCGAGGCGCTCGCCGGCGCGGTCGCCGACGCCAGCGAGGAGCTCCGGCGGTACGCCGTCGGCCACGGCTACTACCCGATGGGGCTGATGCCGCTGCGCGAGGTGATCGCCGACTGGTACGCCGCGCGCGGCGTACCGACCTCGCCGGCGCAGGTGGTGGTGACCAGCGGGGCGCAGCAGGCGTACCACCTGGCGTTGCAGATTCTCACCACGCCCGGGGAGACGGTGCTGATCGAGTCGCCGACCTACCCGAACGCGCCCGAGGCGGCGCGCGCCTCCCGGCTGCGGCTGGCCAGCTACGGGCTCGGCCCGGACGGCTGGGACGGCGAGCTGCTGGCCGACGCCGTACGCCAGGTACGCCCCAAGGTCGCGTACTCGGTGCCGGACTTCCACAACCCGACCGGCCACGTGATGCCCGACGAGGTACGCGGTCGCCTGATGGCCGCCGCGCACACCGCCGGCACCACGGTGATCGTGGACGAGACGTTCGTCGAGCTGGACTTCGGGGACGAGTCGCTGCCGCCGGCGCTGGCGGCGTACGACCGGAATGGCCGGGTGCTGTCGCTGGGCAGCATGAGCAAGGCGTTCTGGGGTGGGTTGCGGGTGGGCTGGATCCGCGGTCCGGCCTCGCTGATGGCGCGGCTGGCGGCGTCCCGGTCGGCCACCGACCTGGGCAGTCCGGTGCTGGAGCAGCTGATCGCCGTACAGCTGATGGCACGCCGGCACGAGGTGCTGCCGGCGCGGCGCCGGGCGTTCGCGGCGGCGCGCGACTTCCTGGCCGACGCGCTGCGGGCCAAGCTGCCGCAGTGGCGGTTCCTGGTGCCGAGCGGCGGGGTCGGGCTCTGGGTGGAGCTGGACGCGCCGTTCAGCAGCGCCCTGGTACGCGCCGCGGAGTCGCACGGGCTGCGGCTCGCGCCGGGGCCGAAGTTCGGGGTGGACGGCGTGCTGGAGCAGTACCTGCGACTGCCGTTCACGCTGCCGCACGCCGAGCTGTCGGCCGCGGTGGACCGGCTGGTCGCCGCCAGCGGCAGCCTGACCGCGGTGCCCGCCTCCGAATGGCCACCGTCGTTGGTCGTAGCCTAGGCGCCCGTCACCGCACCGGGGAGAGGCTCACCAGGTCGGCGCTGACCTGCCACAGCCGTTTCGCGAGCGCCTCGTCCTGGGCGAGCCGCGCGGGCGCGACCGCCTTGAACTCCTCGAAGTACTTGCCGGTGACGCCGTCCAGCGCCGGGTCGGCCGCGAGCTGCACGATCCGCTCTGCGCCCTTGGCGGCGCTGATCATGAAGGGCCGGACCGCGAGCCGGATAATCGGCTTGGCCCAGCCCGGCGCGCCGCTCCAGATGTTGGTCGCCACCGTGCCCGGGTGCAGCGAATTCGAGGTGACCCCGGTGCCGGCCAGCCGGCGGGCCAGCTCGGCGGAGAACAGCACGTTGCCGAGCTTCGAGCGGCTGTACGCCTTCATCGTCGAGTAGCCCCGCTGGTACCCGAGGTCGGCGAAGTCCATGGTGCCGCCGCGGTGCCCGACGGAGGCCACCGTGACCACCCGGGCCGGGGCGCTGCGTACCAGCAGGTCTTCCAGCAGCCCGGTGAGCAGGAAGTAGCCGAGGTGGTTGACCGCGAACGTGGCTTCGATCCCGTCACCGGTCAGCCGGCGGGTCTTGTTCACGCCGCCGGCGTTGTTCACCAGCACGTCGAGCCGGTCGTGGCCGGCCTGGAACTCGCTGGCAAGCCGGCGGATCGCCGCCTGCGAGGAGAAGTCGCAGAGCAGCGACGAGACCGTTGACGACCCGCTGCGGGCGACCACGTCGGCGACCGCCGCCTCGGTACGCGCCGGATCCCGTCCCACCATCACCACCCGGGCGCCACGGCGCGCCAGCTGCACGCTGGCTTCCAGCCCGATCCCGTTGCTGGCGCCGGTCAACAACACCGTCTTGCCCGAGACATCCCATGTCATGTGCCCGAGTCAACGCGAGCCCCGGGGCACCGGCAACCTGCCCAGGGCGGAGATCACGGTGTCCAGATCGCGGATCCGGGCAGACCGGTCGCCGCGATTCGTCTAGCGTCAAAACCAGACGATCATCCGGGGGTACGCCGATGGAGATCTGGCCGGGTCGCCGGTATCCGCTCGGCGCCACGTACGACGGGACCGGCACCAACTTCGCCGTGTTCTCCGAGGTGGCCGACGCGGTCGAGCTGTGTCTGTTCGCCGACTTGCCCAGCAGCGCCGACGGCGAGGGCGATGCCGAGACCCGGGTGGAGCTGCCCGAGGTGGACGGCTTCGTGTGGCACGGCTACCTGCCCGGCGTCGGCCCCGGCCAGCGGTACGGCTTCCGGGTGCACGGCCCGTACCAGCCGGACGCGGGGCACCGCTGCAACCCGTACAAGCTGCTGCTCGACCCGTACGCCAAGGCGATCGAAGGCGAGCTGACCTGGCATCAGAGCGTCTTCGGATACCGGCCCGACGATCCGACCCAGCTCTCCACGGAGGACTCGGCGGCGTACGTACCCAAGTCCACTGTGGTCAACCCGTACTTCGACTGGGGCGAGGACCGCAAGCCGCACTACCGCTACCACAACACCGTGATCTACGAGGCGCACGTACGCGGCCTCACGATGACGCATCCGGAGATCCCGGAGGAGATCCGGGGCAGCTACGCGGCGATCGCGCACCCGGTGATCGTGGAGCACCTGCAGAAGCTGGGCGTCACCGGGATCGAGCTGATGCCCGTACACCAGTTCATCCACGACCACCGGCTGGCGCAGCGGCAGATGCGCAACTACTGGGGCTACAACACCATCGGGTTCCTCGCCCCGCACGACGGGTACGCCGCCACGGGCCACCGCGGGCAGCAGATCGGCGAGTTCAAAGCGATGGTGAAGGCGCTGCACGCGGCGGGGGTCGAGGTGATCCTCGACGTGGTCTACAACCACACCGCCGAGGGCAACCATCTCGGCCCGACGCTGTCGTTCCGCGGCCTGGACAACGCCGCCTACTACCGGCTGTACGACAACGACCGGGCGCACTACGTCGACTACACCGGCACCGGCAACTCGTTGAACGTACGGCACCCGCATTCGCTGCAGCTGATCATGGATTCGCTGCGGTACTGGCTGCTGGAGATGCACGTCGACGGGTTCCGGTTCGATCTGGCCGCCACGCTGGCCCGGGAGTTCTACGACGTGGACCGGCTCTCGACGTTCTTCGAGGTGGTGCAGCAGGACCCGGACGTGGGCCAGGCAAAGCTGATCGCCGAGCCGTGGGACATCGGCCCAGGGGGCTACCAGGTCGGCAACTTCCCGCCCCGGTGGACGGAGTGGAACGGCCAGTACCGCGACACGATGCGCGACTTCTGGCGCGGCGAGCCGTCCACCCTGGACGAATTCGCCAGCCGCCTCACCGGCTCCTCCGACCTGTACGAGCACACCGGCCGCCGCCCGGTCGCCAGCATCAACTTCGTCACCTGCCACGACGGGTTCACGCTGACCGACCTGGTGTCGTACAACGAGAAGCACAACAACGACAACGGCGAGGACAACCGGGACGGCGAGAGCCACAACCGGTCCTGGAACTGCGGTGTCGAGGGGCCTACGGAGGACCGGTGGATCGGTGAGCTGCGGGCCCGTCAGCGGCGGAATCTGCTCGCCACGCTGTTCCTGTCGCAGGGCGTACCGATGCTCAGCCACGGCGACGAGCTGGGGCGGACCCAGGGCGGCAACAACAACGCGTACTGCCAGGACAGCGACGTGAGCTGGGTGGACTGGTCGGCGGTCGACGAGCAGCTGCTGGACTTCGTACGCCGCCTCGGCAAGCTGCGCGGCGAGCATCCGGTGTTCCGGCGGCGGCGGTTCTTCGACGGCAAGCCGGTCGAGGGCGGGCTGCCGGACATCGCCTGGTTCCACCCGGACGCCACGCCGATGACGCCCGAGGCGTGGCAGGCCGACGCGGCACGGTCGCTCACGGTGTTCCTCAACGGCGACGGCATCCCGGGTCGCGGACCGCGCGGCGAGCCGGTCACCGACGACTCGTTCCTGCTCTGCTTCAACGCCGACCGGGATCCGGTGGGCTTCACGCTGCCGGGCGCCGACTACGGCGGCAAGTGGCGTACCGAGATCGACACCGCGGCGCCGGACGGCGAGCCGGCGGTGCTGGCGGCCGAGGACACGCTGGACCGGCTCGGACGGTCGTTGCTGGTGCTCACCCGGGTCGCCTGAGATGGTGCCGGCGTCGACGTACCGGGTGCAGGTCAGCCCGTCGTTCGACCTGCGTGCCGCGGCCGGCGTGGCCGACTACCTGGCGGCGCTCGGCGCCGACTGTCTCTACAGCTCCCCGCTGCTGCAGGCCGCGCCGGGCTCCACCCACGGCTACGACGTCGTCGACTTCACCCGGGTCTCCGACGCTCTCGGCGGCGAGGAAGGGCGGCGCGAGCTGGTCGCGGGGTTGCGCGCCGCCGGCCTGTCGCTGCTGGTTGACATCGTCCCGAACCACACGGGGGTACGCGTCCCGTCCGCGAACCGGATGTGGTGGGACGTGCTGCGGTACGGGAGCGGGTCGGCGTACGCCCGATGGTTCGACATCGACTGGTCCCGCGGCCGGCTGGTGCTCCCGGTGCTCGGCGACGAGCAGTACGCCCTGGACGAGCTGACCATCGACGGCGACGAGCTGGCGTACCACGACCACCGGTTCCCGATCGCGCCCGGCACCCGGCCCGGCAGCCCGCAGCAGGTGCACGACCGGCAGCACTACCAGCTCGTCAGCTGGCGGCGCGGCGACGCCGAGCTGAACTACCGGCGCTTCTTCAGCATCACCGACCTCGCCGGGCTGCGGGTGGAGGACCCGGAGGTGTTCGACGGCGTACACGCCGAGGTGCTGCGGTGGTACGCCGAGGGCGGGCTGGCCGGGCTGCGGGTCGACCATCCGGACGGGCTGCGGGATCCGGCGGCGTACTTCGATCGGCTCGCCGCTGCGGCGCCCGGTGCCTGGCTGCTGGCCGAGAAGATCCTGGAGCCGGGCGAGGAGCTGCCCGACTGGCCGATCGCCGGCACCACCGGGTACGACGCGCTCGGCGAGGTGTGCGGCCTGTTCGTCGACCCCGCCGGCGAGCCCGGGTTCACCGCGCTGAGCGGCCAGTCCGGCGACTGGCCGGGGTTCGCGCTCGCCTGCAAACGGGAGGTCGCCGCGGGCATGCTGACCGCCGAGGTACGCCGCCTCGCCCGGCTCGTGCCAGAGGCCGACCTGGCCCGCCTCGCCCCCGCGGCGGGCCTAGCTGGCCCGGTTCCGGCGGTTGGTCCGGCCTCGGCGCCCGGTGCGGCTCCGGCGGCCGATCCGGGGGCGGTGGTCGGTGAGTGTCTGGTGGAGGTGCTGGCGCGGTTCGGGGTCTACCGGTCGTACCTGCCGGACGGGCGGGAGCACCTGAACGAGGCGCTGGCCGCCGCCGCGCGGGACCGGCCGGAGCTGGGTCCTGCCCTGGCGGTGCTCGCGCCCCGGCTGGCTGACCCCGCGGACGAGCTGGCGCAACGGTTCCAGCAGACCTCCGGGGCGGTGATGGCGAAGGGAGTCGAGGACAGCGCGTTCTACCGCTGGTGCCGGTTCGTGGCGCTGAACGAGGTGGGCGGCGACCCGTCCCGGTTCGGCGTGAGCGTCGCCGACTTCCACGCTGCCTGCGCCCGGCGGCAGCAGCGGCACCCGTACGGGATGACCACGCTGTCCACCCACGACACCAAGCGGTCGGAGGACGTACGGGCCCGGATGGCGGTGCTCTCCGAGCTGCCGCGGGAGTGGGCCGACGCCGTCCGGCGCTGGCTGGTGGCGGTGCCGTTGCCCGACCCGGCGTTCGGGCAGCTGCTGTGGCAGACCCTGATCGGCGCCTGGCCGATCGAACCCGAACGGCTGCACGCGTACGCCGTGAAAGCCGGCCGCGAAGCCCGGATCTGGACCAGGTGGGAAGCCCCCGACGAGACCGCGGAGACGGCGGTACGCGACGCGATCGACCGCATCTGCGGCGACCTTAGCGCCGAGGTCGACGCGTTCGCGGCACGGCTGACGCCCCACGGGTGGAGCAACGCGCTGGGGCAGAAGCTGCTGCAGCTGACCATGCCGGGGGTGCCGGACACGTACCAGGGGAGCGAGCTGTGGGACAACTCCCTGGTCGATCCCGACAACCGCCGGCCGGTCGACTACGCCGTCCGCGCAGACCTGCTGGCGAAGCTCGACGCCGGCTGGCTGCCGCCGGTGGACGCCAGCGGCGCGGCGAAGCTGCTGGTGGTCAGCCGGGCGCTGCGGCTGCGCCGGGACGCCCCGGAGTGCTTCACGGCGTACACCCCGGTGTCAGCCGCCGGACCAGCGGCGGACCACCTGGTCGGCTTCGATCGGGGCGGGGCGGTCAGCCTCGCCACCCGGCTCCCGGTCGGGCTGGAGCGCGCCGGCGGTTGGCGCGACACCACGGTCGGGCTGCCGCCCGGAGCGTGGCACGACCTGCTGACCGGCACTGACCACGAGGGGACCGCACGGTTGCGCGCACTGATGGCCCGGTATCCCGTCGCCCTGCTGGTACGCCGATGACGGAGTTCAGCGTCTGGGCGCCCGAGCGCGACGGGGTACGCCTCTGGCTCGCCGACGGCGTGCACGACATGGCGCGCGACGACGACGGGTGGTGGCGGGTGACCGTGCCCGGCCGCGACCACGGCGCCGACTACGGATTCCTGCTCGACGACGCCGCGGTCCCGGCCGACCCGTTCGGCGACATCGACGACGAGCCCGACCAGCCCGACGCCGGCCTGCTGCCCGACCCGCGCTCGCCCTGGCAGCCGTACGGGGTGCACGGCCCGAGCCGCACGTACCACCATGGACGGTTCGACTGGACCGATGCCGGATGGCGTGGGCGGGCGCTGCCGGGGGCGGTGATCTACGAGCTGCACCTCGGCACGTTCACCCCGGAGGGCACGTTCGACGCCGCGATCGCTCACCTCGACCACCTGGTCGCGCTCGGCGTCGACCTGGTCGAGCTGCTCCCGGTCAACGCGTTCAACGGCGAGGTCGGATGGGGCTACGACGGTGTCCTCTGGTACGCCGTGCACCAGCCGTACGGCGGCCCGGACGGGCTGAAACGGTTCGTGGACGCATGCCACGCCAAAGGGCTGGGCGTGATCATGGACGTGGTCTACAACCACCTGGGCCCGGCCGGCGGCCACATCGGCGAGTTCGCGCCGTACCTGCTGAAATCCCGCAACATCTGGGGCCCGCAGGTCAACCTGGACGGCCCCGACTCCGACCAGGTACGCCGCTACATCATCGACAACGCGTGCGGCTGGCTGCGCGACTACCACCTCGACGGGCTGCGGCTGGACGCCGTACACGCGCTGCACGACAGCCGCGCCGTACACCTGCTGGAGGAGTTGGCCGACACGGTGGCGGCGCTGGAGGCCCAGGAAAGACGGCCGCTGTCGCTGATCGCCGAGTCCGACCTGAACGACCCGCGACTGGTCACCCCGCGGGAAGCCGGCGGGTACGGCCTGCACGCGCAATGGACCGACGACGTGCACCACGCGCTGCACGCCGCGCTCACCGGCGAGCGCCAGGGCTACTACGCCGACTTCGGCTCCGTGGCCGCGCTCGCGAAGGCGCTGTCCGCCGCGCACGTGGTCGACGGCACGTACTCCCGGTTCCGCCGCCGCTCCCACGGCCGCCCGGTGGACCGGCTCACCGTCCCGGGCCACCGGTTCGTGGTGTACGCCCAGGACCACGACCAGATCGGCAACCGCGCCACCGGCGACCGGCTACCCGCGATCCTGTCCACCGGGCTGCTCAAGGTGGCGGCGACGCTGATCTTCACGTCTCCGTACACCCCGATGCTGTTCATGGGTGAAGAATGGGCCGCCGGTACGCCCTGGCAGTACTTCTCCAGCCATCCGCAGCCGAAGCTGGCCCGGGCGGTGGTACGCGGCCGCCGCAAGGAGTTCGCCGCCCACGGCTGGCGCGGGCGGGTGCCGGACCCCCAGGATCCGCAGACGTTCCAGCGCTCGAAGCTCGACTGGTCCGAGCTGGAGCAGGACCCGCACCGCGACATGCTCGCCTTCCACCGGGAGCTGATCGCGCTGCGCCGCGCCCGCCCCGAGCTGACCGATCCGCGGCTGCACGCGGTGCAGGTCAGCCACGGGGGCGACTGGCTGTTGGTGCGACGCGGCGGCCTGGTGGTGGCGGCCAATCTCGCGGCCACGCCCACCACGCTTGAGCTGCCGGCGGTCGCCGCCCGCGTCCTGCTCGCCACCGGCGAGGTCACGCTCGACGGGGCCGCCGTCGCGCTGCCGGCCGAATCCGCCGCTGTGGTCGAGCTCAGCGCGGCGCGATGAGCAGCGACTGGGCTCCCGAGCCGATCCGGCCCTCGGAGTCGTAGAGCGTCGTGGTGGCGACCCCGGTGCCACCCGGATCGACCTGGGTACGCGAATCCAGGCACACCCACTCGCCGATCGGCGGCCGCAGCAGGTGCACCGACAGGTCCACGTTCAGGAAGGTCCAGGTCGGCCAGTCCAGCGTCGCGCTGACCCCGCTGCCGGAATCTGCCACCGCGACCACCCGCTGCACGGGCGACGGCTCCTCGCCGGCCACCACGGCGGTACGCAGCCGCGTCCACACCGTCGCCGGCCCGGGCCCGTCGGTGGTGCCCGCCGCTACCCGCCACTCGATGGCGCGGGCGTACCCGAAGTCGATCCCGACCGGGCTCGGTGACCTGGTCTCGGGCAGCGGCGGCGCGGTCGCGTCCCCGATCCGCTCCAGACCGTCCTGCCGCGTACGCCGCAGCCGCCACGCCCGGGCCCGCATCACCACCTTGCCGCCGGAGGCCAGCTCCGCCTCCAACAGCTGTACGTTGCGCCCGTCGCGTACCACCGTGGCGGTCGCGGTCAGCTCCGCGACCGGCACCGGGGAGAGGAACTCGGCGGTGATCCGGGTCAGCATCGCGCCGTCGCGCGGCGCGGCGCGTTCCAGGGCGTACACCATGAGCGCGGTGGGCGGGCCGCCGTGCTGGAACTGCGGGCTCCACGGTCCTTCGGTGGCGGGCGAGGCGCGGTAGCGGTCCTCGCCCAGCGGCTGGTAGAACGCGTCGGTCATAGCCCGAAGCTAGCGCTGCGGAGGCGTTCCACGATCTTGTCCGGGCCCTCGATCTCGACCCGCGCCACCTGCTGGCGGCCGGAGCAGAAGATCACCAGCTCGCTCGGCGTACCGGTGAGCGTGACCTGGGCGTCGCCGCCGCGGCCGGTGGTCAGCTCGCCGTGCCGGGGCGCCACAAGGGTGACGGTGGCGGGCGTACGGCGCAGCATCGCCTTCAGTACGCCGAGCCGGGTCCACAGGTGCCGCTCCATCTCCGCCGGCAGCTCGCGCGGCTCCCAGTCGGGCTGGGCGCGGCGTACGTCCTCGTGGTGGATGAAGTACTCCATCAGGTTCGCCGTCTCGTGCACCACCGGGTTGCTGATCGGGCTCCACCACGGCGGGTGCGCCACCTTGTCGACCAGCTCGGCGTAGCTGTCGGACGTGAGGGCGGCCTTGCGTACCGACTCGGTCCAGCCGGCCAGCGCCGACACCAGCAACCCGGGGCCGCTGTCCGGCCGGCGGTCACGTACCACCAGGTGGGCGGCGAGGTCGGCGGTGGTCCAGTCGCCGCACAACGTCGGCGCGTCGGGGCCGACCTGCGCCATCAGGGCCGCCAACTCGGAACGTTCAGTCATCGCGTACGCCGTCATAACGGTCATCCTCGCAGCACCGCCGTGACCAGCGTCGCGTGGGTTTCGTCGGTTCCGTCTGATAGACAGATTGGTAAGGACTGAAAACCATTTCATGCCTGGGTACGAGAGGCGGCCGGTGGCGGACGAGGGTGTTTTAGGCAAGGGGATGCGGGTGCTCGGGCGGGCGATCCGCGACGAGCCGGTGACATTCGCCATCGGGGTCGGCGGCAGCGTCCTGTTCGGGCTGATGACCATCGCCTCGGCGTACGTGGTGGGCGCGGTGATCGGTCAGGTCGTGGTGCCCGCCGTGGACACCGGCCGGGTCAGCGTGGCGGCGCTCGCCGCCGGTGCCGGGGCGCTGTTCGCGGTCAGCATGCTGCGGGTGCTGGGGATCCTGGGCCGCCGGCTCGGGGCCGGGTCGATGCAGTTCCGGCTGCAGGCGGCGTACCGCCGGAAAGTCACCCGCCGCTACCTGCGACTGCCGTTGGCATGGCACCACCGCAACCCCACCGGGACCCTGCTCTCCAACGCGAACGCCGACGTCGAGTCGGCGTGGTATCCGATCGCACCGTTGCCGTTCGCGGTCGGCACCCTGGTGATGCTGGTCGGCGCGGTCGGGGCGCTGTTCGCCACCGACTGGGCGCTCGCGCTGGTCGGGCTCACCGTGTTCCCGGCGGTGTTCGGGCTCAACGTGGTCTACTCCCGCCGGATGTCGCCGCGCGCCACCCGGGCACAGCGGCTGCGCGCCGAGCTGAGTGCGGTGGCCCACGAGAGCTTCGACGGCGCGCTGATCGTGAAGACCATGGGCCGCGAGGCCGAGGAGACTGAGCGGTTCTCCGCGAAGGCGCAGGAGCTGCGCGACGGGCTGGTCGCGATGGGCCGGGTACGCGGCCTGTTCGACCCGGCGATGGACGCGCTGCCCAACCTCGGCACGCTCGCCGTGCTCGTGGTGGGGTCGTTCCGGCTGGCCGGCGGTGCGATCACCGTCAGCGAGCTGGTCAGCGCGGCGTTCCTGTTCACGGTGCTCGGCTTCCCGGTACGCGCGATCGGCTGGGTGCTCGGCGAGCTGCCCCGCAGCGTGGTCGGCTGGGAGCGGGTCGACGCCGTGCTCCAGGCCACCGGCGACATGCCGTACGGCACCGACCGGCTGCGAAGTGACGGCCGGCCCGCGGCGTTGGCGTTCGACGGGGTGACCTACAGCTATCCGAGCGAGGACGGGAAACCGGCCCGGGTGCTGCACGAGGTGACCTTCGACGTGCCGGCCGGGCGCACCATCGCGCTGGTCGGGCCGACCGGCTCCGGCAAGTCCACCATCGCCTCGCTCGCCGCCCGGCTGGTCGACCCCGACTCGGGCAAGGTCCTGATCGACGGCGCGGACGCCCGTACCCTCTCTGCGGATTCGTTGGCGGGGACGGTCGCGTTGGTGCCACAGGTGCCGTTCGTGTTCGACGACACGGTCCGGGAAAATGTGCTGCTGGGTCGGGTGCCGGACGGCGACCAGCAGGCGTGGGCGGCGCTGCGGATGGCGCAGGCCGACGGGTTCGTGGCCCAGCTCGACCACGGCCTGGACACCGAGGTGGGGGAGCGCGGCACCAGCCTCTCCGGCGGCCAGCGGCAGCGGCTCACCCTGGCCCGGGCGCTCGCCTGTTCGCCGAGCCTACTGGTGCTCGACGACGCCACCAGCGCGGTCGACCCGCGGGTGGAGGCGGCGATCCTGAAGGCGCTGCGGGAGTCCGACGCCGAGACCAGCGTGCTGGTGGTGGCGTACCGGCGGGCCACCATCGCGCTCGCCGACCAGGTGGTCTACACCGAGCACGGCCGGGTGATCGCCCGCGGTACGCACGCCGAGCTGCTCGCTACCAGCGAGGGGTACGCCAACCTGGTCACCGCGTACGAGCGGGACGAGGCCGAGCGCGCCCGCGAGAAGACCTTCGACGAGCCGGGGGTGTCGGCGTGAGCGTGGTAGCCGAGACCGCCCCGGCGTCGACCTGGGGCACGCTGCGGCGCGGGCTGGCGCTCTCGCCGGAGCTGCGTACCGGGTTGGCCGGCACGCTCGGGCTCGCGGTGGTCGCCACCGCCGGGCGGGTCGCCGTGCCGGTGGCGGTGCAGCAGGGCATCGACCGTGGCATCCGGGTCGCCGGCGGGCCCTACTTCGACGTGATCGGCACCATCGTGGCGGTCACCGTCGCGGTGATGGCGGTGACCGTGTTCTGCGGCTACCTGATGAACGTACGGCTCTACCGGGTCACCGAGACCGCGCTGGCCGGCGTACGCACCCGCACCTTCCGCCACATCCACGACCTGTCGATGCTGCACCAGCAGTCCGAGCGGCGCGGCGCCCTGACCTCACGGGTCACCAGCGACATCGACCAGATCAGCCAGTTCCTGCAGTTCGGCGGCGTGATCCTGCTGGTCAGCATGGGGCAGCTGTTCGTCGCCACGCTGATCATGGCGTGGTATTCGTGGCAGCTCACGCTGGTGGTCTACCTCGCGTTCGCGCCGCTGGTGATCTTCCTGCGGTTCTTCCAGCGCCGGCTCGCCGCCGCGTACGGGGTGGTACGCGAACGCATCGGCGTCCTGCTGTCCGCGATCGGGGAGAGCGTGGTCGGCGCCGCCGTGATCCGGGCGTACGGGGTGCAGCGGCGTACCGAGCAGCGGCTCGACTCCTCGATCGAGTCGTACCGGACGGCCCAGTTCACCGCGCTGCGCCGCAGCGTCTACCCGTTCTCGCTGGGTGAGGTGACCGCCGGGCTGGCGAACGCCGCGGTGGTGGTGGTCGGGGTGCTGCTCGGCGTCGACCGGGAGATCACGGTCGGGGAGCTGACCGCGTTCCTGTTCCTGGTCGCGCTGTTCGTACAGCCGGTGCAGATCGCCACCGAGGTGCTCAACGAGGCGCAGAACGCGATCTCGGGCTGGCGCCGGGTGCTCGACGTGCTCGACACCGAGCCCGACGTCGCCGACCCGGCGACGGCCGGCCGCGCCCTGCCGGCCGGCCCGATCGGGGTCGATTTCGACACCGTCGGCTTCCACTACCCGGACGGGCCGCCGGTGCTGTCCGGGGTCGACCTGCACGTCGCGCCGCAGACCCGGGTCGCGGTGGTCGGGGAGACCGGCAGCGGCAAGACCACGTTCGCCAAGCTGCTCACCCGGTTGATGGACCCGAGCACCGGCGAGGTACGGCTGGCCGGCGTACCGCTGCCGCTGGTGCGGTTCGACTCGCTGCGCAGCCGGGTGGTGATGGTGCCGCAGGACGGGTTCCTGTTCGACGCCTCGGTCGCGGAGAACGTACGGTTCGCCAAGCCCGACCTGGACGACGCCGACCTCTACCTGGCGTTCTGCGAGCTCGGACTGGTCGACTGGGTCGACGGGCTGCCCGACGGCCTGGACACCCCGGTCGGGGAGCGCGGCGAGGCGCTGTCCGTCGGGGAGCGGCAGCTGGTCGCGCTGGCCCGGGCGTACGTCGCCGACCCTGACCTGCTGGTGCTCGACGAGGCCACCTCGGCGGTCGACCCCGCCACCGAGGTACGGCTGCAGCGGGCCCTGGACGCGGTCACCCGGGGGCGTACCACGGTCGCGATTGCGCATCGGTTGTCGACCGCGGAGTCCGCCGACGAGGTGATCGTGTTCGACGCCGGTCGGGTGGTGCAGCGCGGTCCGCACGCCGTACTCGCCGCGGAATCCGACTCTGTGTACGCCCGGCTGCACGCCTCGTGGCGGGCGCAGACCCGTACCGGCTGAAGGTTCCCGCACTGGCACTAACCCGGGATGGCAGGACGGCGGCCGGACCGGCACGCTGTCCGGCATGACATATCGCCCTTACTACCCACAGCCGCCATATCCGCCGGCGTACGGACCCGGACCCAGGCACCGCAGCAGCGCCCCGTTCTCCGTACACGTCGCGGCGTTCTTCATCTACCTCGGCGGCATCCTGGTGCTGCTGGGCGCCGCCGGGTTCGGCCTGCTCGCCGCGGGCAGTACGCAGCTGCCGGCCGGCCAACTGCCCGAGGACGCGGCCGGGATGGTGGCCGGCGCCGGCGTGGTGGTCGCGGTGATCCTGCTGCTGATCGCGGTGTTGTACTTCTTGATCGCGCGCAAGCTGCAGAAGGGCCGGCAGTGGGCCCGGGTGCTGGTGCTGATCTTCGCCGTCCTGGGGCTGCTCGGGGCGGGGTTGCAGACGTTCGCGGTGCTCTCGCAGATCGACCCGACGCCCGTGGTGCTGGGCAGCCTGGCCGCCGGCTTCCTGGGCCCGATCCTGTTCATCGTGCTGCTCAACACTTCGGCGGCGCGTTCCTGGTTCCGCCACCGCACCTACTAGCCGGTACGGAAAAGACCGGCGTGGCGTCGGCGCGATTTCCGGTAAGAATGGGGGTAGCCACCGTGGTGGCCCCGACACCGGGAGGCGCGATGACGATCCGGTCGACCGCCAGAGCTACCCGACCGCGCCCTGCCACGGCGGTCGGATCCGGCGAACAGCGCACGCGGTCCGGCCACGCGCAGGTGCACCTGTCGACCGGGCTGGTACGCGACCAGCTCGACCAGCTCGGGATGCACTACGTGGCCGACGTACAGGCCACCGCGCGGCGGATGCTGGAGGGCTTCGAGGGGCCACGGCGTACCGGGTTCGCGGCGGCGGTCGCGGAGCGGCTGCTGCGCTCCCACGAGACCCGGCCGCCGAAGGAGCGGCTGCCGTACCCGTGCGCGTGGCGTACCGCGCTGGACACGATGTGGCGCGGCCTGGGCGGTGACCGTACGGCGTTCGGCGCGGTGTCCCAGGCGATCGCGGAGTTCTACCTCAGCCCGTACCACCACGACGACGGTTCGGACGGCCCGCCGGAGGCGTCCGACGACGCCGTGGCCGCCACCCTGTACGCCGCCCAGTGCTACCTGTACGGCTGCGTCGACTTCGCGCTGTGGTCGGCGGCGTGCGGCTACGACGCCGCCGCGACGGTGGCCGCCGGCGACGAAAGCTGGGCGCACCGGCGACCTGCGGAGTTGAATCCCCACACCTGGCAGCTGGCTCACCCCGCGCTGCAGGCGGAGCTGGAGCGCCAGCTGGAGGACCTGGAGCTGCTCGGCGGCCAGCCGGAGCTACCGGACGTCATCGACCGGCTGCGCGCGCCGTAACCGGTAGCGCCGCCGGCGAGATCGCTCACAAAACTCTCACAAAGCCGCGGACACCCCCGGCCGGCACACGATCCTGTCATCGACGGCCGGTAGGTTGTCTGCCCATGACGTCGCCTCAATGGGATCCCACACCGGCGCTGCCACCCGGATCGCCCGGGCCAGCGGCACAACCCGGCCAGCCGCCTCAGTCGTACGGCGGTCACCCGACGCCACCGGGGCAGCCGGGGCAGGCTGGCCAGTCGTACCCGGAGCCGGTGCCGGTCAGCGGGTACGTGGTGCCGGACAGCGGGCAGCAGCCGAACCTGCCGGTGCCGGCCGACCACTACGCGCAGCACGAGCCGGTGATCATGGTGATCGGGGACATCCAGATCTCCCAGCGCTACGTGACCGTGCCGAGCGGGCGGTATCCGCTGAAGGGGACCACCTGGGCGGTACAGGACTCCACACAGGTCAGCGAGAGCATCCCCGCGTACGCGATCGTCCTCACTCTGCTGACGATCTGGTTCCTGTGCATCTTCGGGCTGCTGTTCCTGTTGATCAAGCAGAAGAAGGTGACCGGCTTCGTCTCGGTGACGGTGACCGGTCCGGGGCTGTTCCACTCGGTGCAGTTCCCTCCGGGGCAGCAGAACGCCGCGATGGCCGCCCACCAGGTCAACCAGGCGCGCTCGCTGGCCGCGTCGGCGGTCTGACCGCGCGGCCACAGGTCAGCCTCGGCCACACGTGACGCCGCTACTCAGCCACCTCGATCGATTCCGGAGCTGCCCGGGGGCCGACCTCGGGCAGCTCCATCGTGAGGTAGCGCTGCACGTTCGGCGCGATCGCGGCTACCACGAACTCGTGGGATGCGCTGGCGAGCGGCTCCACCTTGAGGATGTAACGCATCATCACCATGCCGATCATCTGCGACGCGACCAGCGGGAAACGTACCTCCGGCTCGGTGACGATCCGGGCGGCCGCGACCCGGCGCAGGATCTGACTGAGCAGGAATTCCCGCAGCAGCCGGGTCGACCACTCCCGGCTCACCATGGTGCGGATCATGGCGGCGGCCGGCTTGCCGGCGGGGGAGTCCCACACCCGCAGGAAGGTACGGACCAGCCGTTCGCCGAGGTTGTCCCGATCCGCGCCGGCGAGGATCTCGCCGATCAGCTCGCCCGGGTCCAGCGGCGACTCCATCGCCGCCAGGAACAGCTGGTCCTTGTTGCCGAAGTAGTGGTGCACCAGCGCCGGATCGACCCCGGCCCGGGTCGCGATGCCGCGGATCGAGCTGCGGTCGAAGCCCTGCTCGGCGAAGGCGTCCCGGGCCGCCGCGAGGATCGCCTCGCGGGTGTCGGGTTTGCCGGGACGCCTTCCCGTACGTGCCATCAACGTGTGCTCCTCAGCCGGTTCTCCGCCGCAGCGTGGCCGCACCGAGGAACAGCGCCACCACGGTCGCGCCCACGATAATCACCACGTCGCGCCACATCTGGTCGGTGGGATCGGCGTTGGCCGCCACCTCCAGCAGCGCGTCGACGGCGTACGTCATCGGCAGTACGTCGCTCGCGGCCTGCAGCCAGCCCACCATGTCCTCGCGCGGCCAGATCAGCCCACAGAGCAGGATCTGGGGCGCCACCACCACCGGCATGAACTGCACCGCCTGGAATTCGCTGGTAGCGAACGCGCTGGTGAACAGCCCGATCGCGGAGCCCAGCACGGCGGACGCGATCGCGATCCCCATCACGGTGCCGAGGCTGCCCTCGGTGTCCAGGTCGAGCAGGTAGTACGCCACCGCCGAGGCGATTGCCGCCTGCAACGCGGCCAGTACGGCGAACGCCAGCCCGTACCCGAGAAGCAGGTCGAGCTTGTGCAGCGGCGTGGTGAGCAGCCGCTCCAGGGTGCCGCTGGTGCGCTCCCGCAGCATCGCGATGCTGGTCACCAGGAACATCGAGATGATCGGGAAGATGCCGAGCATCATCAGCCCGATCCGGTCGAAGATCTGCGGTGCCGAGTCGAACACGAAATACAGCAGCGAGATCAGCAGGCTGGGCACCACCAGGATCAGCGCGATGGTGCGGCGGTCGTGCCGGATCTGGTTGAGCACCCGTCCGGTGGTACGCAGGGTCATCAGCAGTGACATCACGCCACCTCCGCCGTCTTCTGCTCCTGGGCCAGGATCAGCCGCAGGAACGCCTCGTCCAGGTCGTCGGTGTCGGTGCGCTCGCGTAGCGCCTGCGGGGTCGCGTCGGCGAGCACCAGGCCCTCGCGCAGCAGCAGCAGCTGGTCGCAGCGCGCCGCCTCGTCCATCACGTGGCTGGAGACGATCAGGGTGACGCCGGTGGCCGCCAGCGCGTGGAACTGCTGCCACAGGTCGTGCCGCAGCACCGGGTCCTGCCCGACCGTCGGCTCGTCGAGCACCAGCAGCTCCGGCTGGGCGAGCAGGGCGCAGGCGAGCGAGGCGCGGGCGTGCTGGCCGCCGGAGAGGGTGCGTACCAGCTGGGTCGCGGCGTCGGTCAGCCCGACGTCGATGATCGCCTGGTCCGCGGCGCGTTTTCCGGTGCCGTAGAGGGCGGCGAAGTAGCGGGCGTTCTCCCGTACGGTCAGGTCGGGGTAGACCGACGGGTCCTGCGTGAGGTAGCCGACGCGCTTGCGCAGCGGCGCGGAGCCAGCGGGCAGGCCGAGCACGCTCACCGCGCCGGACTTCACCTTCTGTACGCCGACGATCGCCCGCATCAGCGTGGTCTTTCCGCTGCCGCTGGGCCCTAGCAGGCCGGTGACGATGCCGGACTGCACGGTGCAGGAGATGCTGTGGAGGACCTCTCTGCCTCCCCGCAGGACGACCAGGTCGTCCACTTCGATCGCGTTCGCCATCATGGCTCCCGGGGTGAATTCAACAACGATGAACTCAACGCTAGATGAATTAGTCCGCCGGCACAAGCGTTTCCCCGAACCTCGGCCCCCGCTCCCGGTCCTCGGCCCGCGCTCCCGGTACGGGACAATCGAGTCGTGAGCAGACCGACCTCCGCGCTCGACCCCGTCGTCGCGACGCGGCTGAAACGCGACCCCGCCGGGCTGGTGGCCGCCGTGGTCCAGCAGTACGACACCGGCGAGGTGCTGATGGTCGGCTGGATGGACGACGAGGCGCTGCACCGTACGCTCACCACCGGCCGGGCCACGTACTGGTCGCGCAGCCGGCAGGCGTACTGGGTGAAGGGGGAGACCTCCGGCCACACCCAGCACGTCAAGTCCGTCGCGCTGGACTGCGACGGCGACGCCCTGCTGGTACGCGTCGACCAGGTCGGGCCGGCCTGCCACACCGGCGCGCACAGCTGCTTCCACAACGACCTGGCCACTCGTACCGGCGCGGACCCGGACGGTGCGGAGGAGCGAGGGTGATCGGGGCGCGCCGGCAGCTCGCGGTCGCCGTACTGGGCTGCGCGGGCGGCGCCGGCCTGGCGCTGTACGCGGTCACCCGGGCCTGGGCGTCGCGCGTCGTCGAGCGGCCCGCGCCGCTGTCGCCGGTGGACGAGACGTACGCCGGGGGCGACCTGGTCAGCTGGCTGCCCGCGGTGGCGCTGGTCGGGCTGGCGGCGGGGATCGCGCTGCTGGCCACC
>JBOGDF010000034.1:0-24270 GCA_050701635.1 Micromonosporaceae bacterium
GCGCGCCGCACTCGAAGCCGAGATCGCCGAAAACGTCACTGCCGCATGCGATGATCACAACGTGACCGCAGCCTGATGATCACACTCGGGCCGCCACCGAAGTTCCACGGGACTCGGGACATCCTCCCCTCGCCTGGCCCGGCATTGGTACGCCAGGCCGGCCGGGTCTTCACCTCCCGTCAGGGCGTCGCGAATGCTTCGGCGTGCCCGCGTACCACCCCTCCGTTGAGCGTCGAGAAGTTCAGCGACGCCAGGTCGACGACGTTGACCATCAGGGTGCACGGGGAGGTCTCGCCGGGTTCGTCAGGACCCAGGTTGCCCTCCACACAGTTGGCATAGTGGTGGTGGCCGCCCATCAGGTGCCCGATCTCGTGGGCTGCGACCTTGGCGGCGACGTTGTGGTCGAAGGGTGTGTCGGTGTCGGTGATGTTCTCTCCGACCGCGAAAGCCCGGTCCGGGAACTGTACGCCGCCGATGCAGTCCGCCAGCCCGGCGACCGCCGTGTTCCCGCCAGCCTGGATGTTCTTGCTGGTCAGCACGTACACCACGTCGGAGCCCGTGGGCCGGGTCCCGCCGAAGTAGGCCTTGGCCTGGTTGATCAACCCCTGAGCATCGTCGCCCGCGAAGCTCACCGAGACGAATCGCACGCTCCGCAGGGTGATCCCCAGCGGCTGGTACGACACCGGTGAAGTCCCGAACACCTCGGCGCCGCGGGCGCTGCTCACCACCCCGTCGAGCAGTACGGTGGCCGCCAGGTCGATCGTCGGTGCGGTAGCGAAACTCGGCGGCACCGCCGGCGTGGCTTCCAGGCAGTCCTGCTCGACATCGATCGGGTTCCTTCCGGCCCTGACCACCGAGGCCAGCCCGTCGTACGCCGCGCCCGGGCTGACCAGGAACGGCTGTACCCGTACCTCATACCTACCTGCCGGCTGGCCGTCGATGAAGACCTGCTCGCTGCCGCTCTCCGTCGCCGAGTCCGCGATCTGGTTCCCACTGGGATCGAAGACGAACAGATCCCAGTCATCGTCCGGGTTCTGGCCTGAGATCGCGATCAGCACGTCCTGGTTGGCCCGCACATCGATGGTCACGAAGAAGTGATCGCAGGTCGGGTCAGCGGGTCCGGCACAGATCGCGGGGTTGGAGACGGTGGCGGAGCCTGTCCAGGTCACCGTCTTGGACTTCCCGCCTAGTGAGCCTTCCGACGGTGTTGCCGCGTCGGCGGGAGCGACAGCGGACAAACCGAGTATCAGGGTCGCCACTGAAGAGACGACCAGCAAGGCACGCGACATTGCGGCCTCCTACGTGCTCGAGCCCCGTACAACGTCGACACCGCCAGCATGGCACCGAGAGCACCGAACGTGAATCCCCCCAACCGGTATCCCGTCGAGTGCCGATCACTGCGCTCGGCTACCAGTGGATGCGCGGTTCGGACCGCGGCTGGCCGATACTGGATCCGACCCCTCGCCATCCGCCGCCGCTGGCGCACGCTGTGATCAGTACGCGCCACTGCCGGACCGTGACCCACAGAAGGGCCGAGTGATGAGTGTCTTCGCGGTGCTGCTGAAGAACCAGCCGTGAGAGCTGGCACGCCTCAACAGCGCCCTCGGCATGCTCACCCCGATTGAGTATGAAACGCTGCACCACACCATTCGGCCCGTCGCCTAAACTCCAGCGACTCGACTCCGCGAAACACGGGGCACATCAAGTCAACTGAACACGGGGCAGTCCCCATAGTCCTGTAGAAGACCCCGACGCATGAACGCGATCGTCGCATCGCGAGACGATCGGTTCCACGTGACTCTGCGCGCTGTCGCTGGCGGCTATCGAGGCAGCGCCCCTGGGATTCGGCTGCGATTCTGACGCACGGTTGCCGACATGCGCATGCGTCAAACGCCGGTCCAGATCCACTCCGTCGTGGCGTCCGGTCGATGTCACTATCGCGGGTGACTTCAACCAGGACGCGGGGAGCGTCAACGTGCTGTACGACAGGATGGCCGGGTCGAGCTGTGCCCTCGGGCGACGGTGTTCCGCTCCGGTGATCCCGGTGGACTGCGGCTGGGTTCTCAGCAACGCGTCTACTGAGGGCGCGCAGGGTACGGGCACCATCGAGGCGTACGACGAGTTCGGCCGGGCCGTCTACTGACAATCGGCACAGCGTGGACCACGCGGCCGATCGGCGGACGACGGCTCCACCGGTCGGTCAGGTCCTCGGCAATCGGAACCTGCCATCGACACTGGTGACCTACCGTAAAGCCCTCCGCGAGGACGGCCGAGGTGGTCATGATGCGCGGGAATTCGGCACGGACACCGAGGGGTCTGCCAGCGTTGCTGTCAGCCCTGGTGCTGGTCTGCGGGTTGGCTGTGGCGGCGCCCGGGTATGCCTCGCCTGAGAGGGCCGAGACCACGGACGGTTGGCGCGCGTTGACCGTGAAGCGTTCCCTGCTCGGGACCCATTCGTGGTACCAGCAGACGCATCGCGGTCTCGACGTGCTCGGGGGCGTACGGGCGCTGCACTCGTACCACGACGGGGCACGTACGGTGACCGACGAGCGCAAGCCGATCATCGGCGCGCCACCTGTGATCCCGACCGTCGCCCGGGCACGAGCGCTGTCAGCGGGAGGACCGCACGCGCAGCTGGCCGACCTGGCGATCCTCCCCGGTACGCCAGCCCGCCTGGTCTGGGCGGTGGATTCGCGGCCCCGTACCGGCGCCACACGCACCCTGGTCGACGCGCACACCGGCGCGGTGATCTCGGTCGAGTCACTGGCTCGTCACGTCGACGGGGAGGGCCGGGTGTTCGACCCGAACCCGGTGGTCACGCTGCGGGATCCGTCGCTGCGCGACCAGGACGACGCGGACTACCCGGAGCTCGCGCCGGCGTACCGCACGGTGCCGCTGCGCCACCTCGACGGCTCCGGATTCCTGCGCGGTAGGTACGCCGAGGTGCTGGCGCCGGACGAGGCGGCGTACGCACCGGACAACGTGTTCGACTACCCGCGGTCCTCGACGTTCTTCTCGCAGACGATGGCGTACTACCACCTGACGAAAGCCCAGGAGTACATCGCGTCGCTGGGATTCACCGACGTCAACCACGAGCCGCAGCTGATCGTGCCGGACGGCCTGGAGGAGGATTCCTCCTTCTACCAGCCCGGCTCCGGCACCGATCCGGACCTGATCGTGACCGGCACCGGCGGGGTTGACGACGCCGAGGACGCCGACGTGATGTGGCACGAGTACGGGCACGCGATCCAGGACGACCAGGTGCCGGGGTGGGGGACCTCGGAGGACGCCCGCGCGATCGGCGAAGGGTTCGGCGACTACTGGGGGGTGACCATGTCGCAGCCGGTCAATGACGGCTACGACGTGCCCTGCATGGCCGACTGGGACGCGGCGGGCTTCGGCTGCCTGCGCCGCGTCGACACCGACCTGACGGTCGCCGACCGTACCTTCCGGGAACACGACGACGGCCGGATCTGGTCGCGCGCACTGTGGGACATCAACCAGGCGCTGGGCCGAGATGTCGCCAACCTGATCATCCTCGAGGCGCAGTTCGGCTACTCCCCGGCCACCACCTTCGACGCGGCCGCCCGGGTCACGGTCGACACAGCGCTGCAGCTGCTCGGCGGCCGGGCGGCGCGGATCGCGTACCAGGCGTTCCGGGCACGGGGGATGCTCGCGTCCCTCCCGGACACCGCGGGCAGCCCGGGCGCCCCGCCGTCCTCGCCCGGGCTCCACCCGATCGCCCGGCTCAACGACCCGGCCCCGGGCGGCGGCTTCCACGTCACCGACTTCGAGCCGTACGACCTCAACGACCATGGCCAGGCACTGTTCGGCTCGGACGTGACCACCGGCGGTGAGGCGCTCCTGCTCGGCGGCAGCGGCGACCTGGTCGAGATGGCACGCGCGTTCCGACCCGCGCCCGGCGGCGGTGTGTACGGCTTCGGGGTATTCCCGGGGACCACCACGCTCAACGCCTCGGGTGAGGCGGCGTACGCGTTCGTCGGGGAGCCGTTGCTGCTACCGAACGGGCGCAACGCTCGGGTCTACCGGTGGCAGCGCGGCACGGCGACCGCCGTCCTCGTGCCGGACGTCACCCCGGCGCCGACCGGCGGCAGCTTCGCCGGGGTGGCCGGCGCGCCGTCGATCAACGACCGCGGCACCGTCGCGTTCGCCGGGATGATCCCCACCGAACACGGCATCGAAGGCGACCTCGGCGTCGGCGTGTTCACCGCCGCCGCGTCGGGCACCATCGGCGCCGTGGTGGTCCCCGGGGATCCGGCGCCCGGTGGTGGCCGGTTCGACTTCGCCGACCAGCCCACCGTCAACGCCTCCGGCGACCTCGCGTTCGGCGGCCACGTCGCCGGAACCCCGTGCACCCTCTCCGTCCCCCAGGACATCGTCATCGGCTGCGCCCGCGACCTCTACCTGCGGCCCGCCGCATCCGGCCAGGTACGGCGGGTGGTGGCGCTCGGCGACGCGGCACCCGGTGGCGGCGTGTTCCGCAGCGTGCTGTTCCCGGTGATCAACGGTGCCGGGGACGTACTGTTCCGCGCGGTTCTCGAAACCGACGGGGGGCTGGAACGCGGACTCTTCCTGGCCCGCGGCGCCGAACTCGTCGCGGTGGCTCGGATCGGGCAGCCGGCGCCCGGCGGCGGGCGGTTGCTGCAGCTCGCGTCGCAGCCCGGCAACTGGGACCTCAACGACCGCGGCGACGCGACGTTCTCCGCGACCCTGGACACCGCCGACAACCCCGAAGGACTACCGGACCAGGGGCTCTACCGGTGGACCGACGGCCAGCTGTCCCTGGTCGTGCGATCGGGTACACCGCTGGCCGGCGGCGCCGAGATCGTCGTACTGCAGCCACCGGAGTTCATCGGCAGCCTGTCACCGTTCAGCGGGGCGCTGATCAACAACGCGCGCCAGGTGCTGTTCGCGGCACTGGTACGGGTCGGCGACTTCTACGACACGGTGCTCTACATCGCCACCGGCGACGACCTGACCCGGACCCGCGCGGTCTCCTCCGTCGGCGACTTCGTGTGGAACGACCTCGATCGCGACGGCATCCAGGATCCGGGCGAGCCGGGGGTACCCGACGCACGGGTGGAGCTGCTCGCTCCCGGAGGCGGCCTACTGAGCGCCACGGTCACCGACCACGTCGGCCGGTACGGGTTCGGCGACCTACCGCCGGGCGACTACACCCTGCGGTTCCGGCCGCCCCGAGGCTTCACGCTGACCGCGCCGGACCGCGGTGCCGACGACGCCGACTCCGACGCCGACCCGGCGACCGGGCGGACCGGCACGGTCACGCTGCTGCCACGGCAGGACGACATCACCGTTGACGCCGGCCTGCGGCGGGTTCCCCGCGCGTCGATCGGCGGATCGGTGTGGCTGGACTCGGATGCCGACGGCGTACAGGACAAGGGCGAACCGACCGTAGGGGACGTGTCCGTGACACTGCTCGATGCCGACGGCAACGTGCTCGGCACCCAGCTCACCCACGCACAGTTCGGCTACATCTTCCCCCAGCTCCCGGCCGGCGACTACCGCATCCGGTTCACGACGCCGCAGGGTTACGCGTTCACGACACCGAACATCGGGAACGACGACACGGTCGACTCCGACGCCGACCCCGTCACCGGGCTGACGCCAGTCATCACACTGCCCGACGGGCGGATCGACCTCTCGGTCGACGCCGGGCTGGTGCCCATCTGAGCCCAGATCAGGCCGGCAGGGCGCAGTACTCCGGTCGCCCCGCGGGCAGTTGGCGCCGCCGCTGCCGAGCGCGCCGCCCACCGGCGGCTGCGCGAGGTCAAGGCCTGCTACGACCCGCGCGCCGGCTAACGCTCCGTTGGGAGCGCCGACCCGGATGTGGTCGGCGCTCCCGTTCGGATGAGGCGGTTACGGCACCACCGTTTCGTAGAGGCCACGGCCGAAGGTGGCGGCTACGAGACGGTGGTGACCGGCGTCGTACTCGATGTCGTCAACCGGCACCAGTGGCAGGCCCCGGCCGAGCCGCTGCCATCGCGCGCCGCCGAGCCAGCTCACCATCACGCCCTGGTCGGTGGCGACGTAGAGGGTACGGCCGCGACTGATGATCACATCGTTGACCGGCGCGTCCGGCAGGTTGCCGGACAGGTTGGTCCAGTGGCGCCCGCTGTCGGTGCTGGCGAGCAGGTGGGGCACCGAGTCGCCGGCGCGGTAGCCGGAGAACGTCACGTACACCCGCTGGCCCTCGACGGCGATCCGGGTGACCCAGGGCCGGTCCTCCAGCAGCCTGGTCCAGGTCGCGCCGAGGTCGCGGGTGACCCAGACGCGGCCGTCGTCCGTACCCACAAAGATGGTTTTGCCGTCGCCGGCCGGGGCGATGGTGGTGATGGTGCCGAAGTTGCGGTAGACCGGGTCGCGGCCCGGTCCGCCGGTGAGGTCGGCGCTGATCGCGGTCCAGCTGCGGCCGCCGTCGGTGGAGCGGTTGAGCACCTCCGAGCCGTAGTACATGACGGCCGGGTCGGCCGGATCGAACACCACCGGCGTGAACCAGTTTCGACGCGTGTACGTCACCTTGTTGCCGAAGTACGTGAGAGTGTCGCCGCCATCGGCGGACCAGAAGCAGTTGCCGTACTGGTAGCAGGCGTAGACGGTGTCCGGGTCAGTCGGGTGGATCAGGTTCTCCTCACCGTCACCGCCGAGGTACTCGTTGAACCGGTCCCCGCCCCAGGAGCGGAGCGACCCGTTGTCCTGGGTGCCGCCGGACATCCGGGTGACGTCCGCCGGGGTGATCGCGGCGCTGTAGAACTGCGTGTACGGCTCGTACTGCGCCTTGGTCCAGCCACCGTCGCCGCCGCCATCGGAGCGGTAGACGCCGCCGTCGTTGCCGAGGTAGACCCGGGACGGGTACCGCGGATCCCACACCATGGCGTGCTGGTCGACGTGGATCGAGCTGTCGTCCGCGGTCCAGGTCCCACCGCCGTCCTTGGTGGTCATCAACGGCACCCCCGCGACGTGTACGTGCAGCGGATCGTTGGGATCCACCCAGACCTTGCCGAACCACCACCCGAACGTCGACTGCGACCGGGTGAGCTGCTCGTTGGCGGGAGCCTTGGTCCACGTCGTACCGCCGTCCGTAGACAGGTAGAAGGCGTCGAACGGCCCGTCGGTACGATTCACGATCGCGTACTGCCGCTGTGGGTCGCTCGGAGCAACGGCGAAGCCGATCCGCCCGACGCCCTGCCCAGGCTCCGGGAGCCCGCCGCCGACCCGATGCCAGGTATCGCCACCATCGGTGGAGCGGTACACACCGGAGCCGATCCCGCCGTACGTGCGCAGGTCGGGCTCGCGCCGGTGGTCCCACATCACCGCGTAGATCGCGTCCCCGGCGAGGAACACCTCAGTGGCGCCGGTGAACCCGGTGGCTCCATTGAGGACACGCTGCCAGGTAGCGCCGGCATCGAGCGACCGGTACACGCCGCGGTCGCCACCCGGGTTGTAGAGCGAGCCCGCGGCGGCCACGAAGATCCGCCGGGGATCCGCGGGGTCGATGCTGATAGCGCCGATCGCGCCGGAGTCCCGCAGGTGAGCGGCGGTCTTCCGAATGCGTCATCGGTGCTGTGGTCAATCGCCGGCTTCGGCGGTGAGGCGGTCGCGGTCGAGGATGGTGATCCTGCCGCGGCCGAGGCGGAGCAGCCCCCGGTCGGCGAGTTCGTTGACGGTCTTGGTGGCGGTCTCCCGGGAGGTGCCGACCAGGGCGGCGAGCTGTTCATGGGTCAGCCGTACCTGGGTGGTGCGGGTCAAGGGATGTTGCTGGCCGGCGAGGGTGCGCAGGGTGGCGGCGATGCGTTGCGGCACGGACTTGAAGACGGTGTCGGCGCCGAACGTCCCGTAGAACACGAAGATCAGCAGCGCGGCGCCGGCCAGTCCGAGGTCCTTGGTGAACTGGGTCATCTCGTTCTGCCGCGCCATCGGGTCCGTCTCGGTCCAGAAGTTGTGGAAGATGAAGGCGGTCCCCAGCAGGAACACGAACAGCATCAGCGCCCCGAGGTCCGCCCACACTCCCAGCAGGACCATGAGCGAGCCGACGATGATCCACGCGCCGCTGAGCAGGACCATCGGTCTCGCCGCGGGCAGCTTCTTGGATTCGGCGTAGCCGGCCATCGCAGTGGTCTGCATCAGATGGCCGAAGACACCGGCGCTGAGGAAGACGATCACGTAGAGCAGTCGACCGAGCAGGGCGACGACATCCATGACGCACCTCCCGTACCGAGGGAAGCGAGGCGAGGCTCACGGAGCGGAGCCGGGCGTCGCGTGGATGGTTGAAATCCACACTACGCCGGGCTGTCCTTTTGTCCCGCTCGCGGTCCGCGTCGGACGCCGGTCGGCCCGGCCGGTCCAGGTAGGCCAGGTGGATCCAGGACACGGGGCCCGCAACGAGTACGTGCGGGCTCGCCTGACAGTGCCTCCTCGGCGCCGGGCCGGCTCAGCGGCCGAGCCGGATGATGCCACGCGCCACGCCCGCGGCCACCGCCGCGGTGCGGTCGGCGACGCCGAGCTTGCCGAAGATGTGCAGCAGATGGGTCTTCACAGTGGCCTGGCTGATGTGCAGCCGCTGGCTGATGTCCTTGTTGGACAGGCCCTCGGCGACGGCCTCCAGCACGCCGATCTCCCGGGTGGTCAGGGTCTCGGCGCGGCCCTGCCGGCTGCGCGCCACCAACCGCGTCGCCACCGTCGGCGACAGCGTCGCCTGGCCCCGCGCGGTCGCCCGCACCGCCTCGAAGAGCTGCTCCCGGGGCGTGTCCTTGAGCAGGTAGCCGGTGGCGCCGGCGTCGACCGCCCGGGCGATGTCGCCGTCGGTGTCGTACGTGGTGAGCACCAGGATCCCGGTGTCCGGGTCGGTCTCGCGGAGCGCCGTGATCGCGGCCGGCCCGTCCAGCTCGGGCATCTGCAGGTCGATCAGCACCACGTCGGGGCGCAACGCCCGCGACATCGCCACCGCCTCCGCGCCGGTCGCGGCCTCGCCGACGACCTCCAGGTCGTCCTGGGTGCCGAGCACCGCACGAATCCCCTCGCGGACCACCGGATGGTCGTCGGCTATCAGCACCCGGATCATCCCACCCGCTCCGGAGGCGGCGCCGGCGCGGCCGGCTGCGGGGTCGGAGTGGCCGGCTGCGGGGTCGGAGTCGCGGCGGGGAGCGTGACCGCGATCGTGGTGCCCTCACCGGGCGCGCTCTCCAGCGTGAACGCGCCGCCCAGCTCCTCGACCCGCTCCCGCATCGAGCGCATCCCGAGCCCGCCGGGCGCCGGCGCGGTGGCCTCGGCCGGGTCGCCCAGGTTGATGCCGGCGCCGTCGTCCTGCACGTCCAGCGCGACCACGTCCTCCATGTACGACAGCGTGAGATCGACCCGCCGCGCCCGCGCGTGCCGGCGCAGGTTCGACAGGGCCTCCTGCGCCACCCGCAGCAGCGCGGTCTGCGTGTCCTCCTCCAGCGCTCGCGCGGCACCGGTGACCGTCACCTCGCCATGGATTCCCGTCTCGTCGGCCAACCGGTCCACCAGAGCCCGCAACGCGTCAGGCAGCTGCCCGTCGGCGAGCGGCGCCGGGCGCAGCGCCCACACCACCCGGCGGCTCTCGGCCAGGCTGTCCCGCGCCACCCGCAGCGCCCGCGCCACGTGCTGTTCCCCGTCGCTGCCGGAGGCCTGCGCCGCCTCCAGCAGCATCACCACGCTCGCCAACCCCTGGGTCACGGTGTCGTGGATGTCGCGGGCCAGACGCTGCCGCTCCGCGGCCACGCCCGCCTGGCGTTCCGCGGCGGCTCGGGCGTCCTGGGCGGCGCGTAACCGGTCGAGCAGCCTCTGGCGTTCGGCGTTGCTCCGCGCCAGCGCGCTGACGTACCCCACCATCGCCGTTCCGGTGACCGCGATCAGCCCGGCGATCATCGCGTCCTGCCACGCGAGCCCGCCTTCGGCGGCGACCCGCTGCCAGAGCCATCCGGCTGCGAACGCGCCCACCGCCGCCAGCCCGATCCCGAGGCTGTGCAGGCAGTACGGCGCGAACACGTTCAGCCCGACCAGCAGGAATCCGTCGTCGATGACCAGCAGCCCTGCCCAGAGTGCCCCGGCGCCGGCCAGATACACCCAGAGTGCCCGGCGCCGCGGCGGCGCCCCCGGGATCAGCCAGGCCGCGTACCAGACGGCGAGGCCGACGGTGAGCACCAGCGGCGCGGCGATCGAACGGCCATCGGCCAGCCGGTCGGACATCGGCCAGAGCGTGGCGAGTACCAGCCAGGAGTAGAACAGCGCATGCTGCCAGCCCCGCCGACGCGGTTCGCCGGTGTCTCGCCGTTCTGCCGCAACCATCATGTCAAGTCGAACATAAGCCCTGGCCAGCGGCATCAACCAGGTGGTTGATCACTGCCTCAGCCCATGGGCGCGCACGATTCGCGGGCCGGTCGATGCGCCTGGCCCGGCGCCGGCGACAGGCTCGACACGTAGCCGTCACACGAGGAGGAGACATGGCTGTGCAACCTGCGCAGGTGCCAGCGGGCCCCGAGTCTCCGGCGCCCCGCACCGGCCCGATCGGCCGGGCTGCGCGACTGCTGCTGGCCGCGCCGTTGACCTGGACCGGGTACGACCTGTGGGTCGACCGGGTTCCGATCTTCACCGACCTGGACGTCGGCCTGGTGCTGTTGAGTGTCCTGGCGCTCTACGGGGCGCACCAGATCGGCAAGTTGCTGGGACGAGGGCGAGAGACCCTGATCGGGCTCGCCGTGCTGGGCGCCGCCGCCGCGACGGTGAGCGCGACGGCCGGCGCCGGGCTGTGGTCGCCCCCGCTGTCCTGGCTGGTGTGGGGAGTGGACCTGGCGTTCGTCGCAGTGGTTGGCGCTGCCCTGCTGGCGGCGGCGGTGATCGGGACCCCCGGCTGCGAACTCGGGGTGTTCTCTGAGCTCGGCCGGCGGCTGCGGCGAAACGAGGCGATGTTCTGCCTGGTGGGCCTGCACAAGCTGGACGAGTGGGAGGAGCGGCAACCCTGGCGCCGGCCCTGAGCGGTACGGGGCTCCGCCGGATGCCGCCGTTGTCGGTCTTGGCCGCGTACCTGGCGAGGTCGGCCTCGTGCAGCATCGCGCACCGCCGGGTTCGGCGTAGAGCTGTCAGGCGCCCGACCGTGCCGCTCAGGTCAGTTCCGCTTCCACCGACCCGGCGGACTCCCCGCTCGACCGGTCGGGGGAGTGCCGGGAGTACGCGGCGGCTTGCAGGGTGAACAGTTCGGCGTAGACGCCACCGCGGCTCATCAGGTGGTCGTGGGCGCCGTGTTCGACGATCTCGCCCTTGTCGAGGACGTAGATGCGGTCGGCGTCGCGGACGGTGTTGTAGCGGTGGGAGATGAGCAGCACCGTGCGGCCGGCGTACAGGTCGCGGATGCGGCTGAAGAGCTGGTGTTCGGCGCGGGGATCCAGCGCGGCGGTGGGTTCGTCGAGGATGATCAGCGGGGCGTCGCGGATGAACGCCCTGGCCAGGGCGACGCGTTGCCACTGGCCGACGGACAGGTCCCGGCCGCCGACGTACTCGGGGGAGAGGATGGTGTCGTACCCGTCGGGAAGGGCTTCGAGATAGCCGTGGGCGCCGGCATGGCGGGCGGCGGTACGGATCGCGTCGAGGTCCTCGACGTGTTCGACGGCGCCGAGGCCGATGTTCTCGCGGCCGGTCAGGTCGTAGTGGGCGAAGTCCTGGAAGATCACCGCGGCGCGCCGGCGAAGCTGGTCGGGATCGATGTCGGCGGTGTCGGCGCCGTCCCATCTGATGCGGCCGGTGTCGGGTAGGTAGAGCCGGCACAGCAGTTTGGCGAGGGTGGTCTTGCCGGAGCCGTTCTCTCCGACGAGGGCGACGACCTGCCCGGCGGCGATCTCCAGATCGACGTTGCGGAGCGCGGGTCGGTCGGCGGCGGGGTAGGTGAAGGTGACGTCCTGGACGGTGATCTTGTCGAACCGGTGTGGCGCTGGCCGCTCGCCGCGAGGGGTGTGCATGGCGGGTGCGGTGGCGAGGAAGCTGGTGTAGTCCTCGACGAACAGCCCGGACTCGTAGATGTCGCCGACGCCGTTGACGGTGGTCATGATGCGTTCGCCGAGGATCAGCAGTGCCCCGCCGGCGGTGGCCGCCTCGGCGAGGCCGAGCTGTCCGGTGGTGGCCAGCCACAGCAGCCCGGTGATGCCGGCGCCGAGCGCGGCCGACAGGCCGAGTGTGCCGGCCACCGCGATCCGGAACCGGCGACGGGCGGTGCGGCGCAACTCGGTCATGTGCCGGTCGTACAGTTCGGTGTGCTGGGCGGTGAGGTAGTCGGCGAGCCCGAAGGCGCGTACCTCCTTGGCCGGGTCCTTCTCGGTGAGCAGCCGGTACAGGTAGTTGCGGGCCCGGGTGACCGGGGTCATCCGCACCTGGAACCCGAACAGGGCCTGCCCGGCCTTGAGCACCGCGGCGAGCAGCGGCAGCCCCGCGAGCAGCAGCAGCGGCACCAGCCACGGTTGTACGGCGAGCAGCGCGGCGGTGATCCCGGCGATCCCGGCCAGGGCGCCGACTGTGGCGATCAGCCCGTCGACCAGCTGGATCGGTCGGTACTCCCCGGTGGTGGAGCGCACCAGCCGGTCATGAAACTCGGGCGTCTCGTACGCGGACAGCTCCACCGTCGTGGTCACGTCGATGATGCGCTGCTTGGCGTGCCGTGCCACGGTCTCGGTGAGCACCTCGCGCACCTCGCGGCCTGCCGCGGTCACCAGCCCCAGCGCGGCGACGACACCGACGACCGCGGCCAGCTGGGGCGCGACCGCGCCGAGCCCCGCGTCGCGTGCGCCAGCGGCCAGCACCGAGGCGACCAGATCCCGCCCCAACAGCAGCACCGCCGCCAGACCCGCGCCGTTGACCAGCTTCAACGCCACACTGGCCACCAGCCCGCGCGGGGACGCCGCCCAGACCAGGCGTACCGCGTCGGCGCAGATCCGCGGCAGCAGCCGCAAAGACTTCGGCCGTTCCCGCGCCTCCTCCGCGAGCTGCTCGCAGCTCGGCGGCGGAGGAGGCGGCTCCGGTTCGGGTACGGCCCCGCTCGGTTCCGGCTGGTCGGTCATCGCAGCCTCCATGGGGAGTCGCGCGGTGTGGCCCCGCCAAGCGTGGCACGGCCGCCTGCCGCGGCGGGGCCGACCGGGTACGGCGTCAGTACCGGGTGAGGCTCCCGTGCCGCTTGGCGACACGTTCGCAGAGGGTGAAGGCGACGCCGCCGGCGATGAGCCACCCGACGCTGGTCGCGGTGAGCCAGGCCAGCCCACCCGGCCCCCAGAAGGGGATCGGTTCGCCGTCGAGCATGGTGGTGCGCAGCCCGGCGATGCCGTGGGTGAGCGCGAGCGGCATGGCCATGTCGGCGGCCCAGCCGGGCATCCGGTCGAGCGGGAGGAACGCGCCGCTGAAGAACATGACCGCCAGCAGCAGCAGGTCATTGAGCATCTCGATGCGCTTCCACACCAGGGTGAGGCCGGCGACGGCGAGCGCGAACCCGGCCGAGCCGAGCAACAGGAACCCGAGAGGGACCAGGACGTCCACCCGCCAGGTGAGCCGCAAATCGACGAACAGGCTGGTGATGCCGTACATGGCGGCCACCACGATCGCGGTCTCGACCACGGCGGCGGCGGTGCGCCCGGCGGCCACGTGCAGCCAGGACGGCAGCGGGGAGAGGTAGGTCTGCTCCAGGGTGCCGGTCTGGATCTCGCCGAGCAGCCGCCAGAACATCTTCTGCACATGCAGGTAGGCGAAGGTGAAGGCGACCATGCCGAGCAGGATCCAGGTCATGTGGTACGGGTCGAAGCTCCAGTCCAGCCGCCGGCCGGTGGCGGCCTGTTCGCCTTTGCCGATCAACACTCCGAGCAGCAGCGTCCACGCGACGAACAGTGGAAGCTCGATGAGGATCTGGACGCGCTCGGCCCAGGCCTGCCGCAGCCCTTTGCCGACCTCGTTGGCGACGGCGATGCCGGCCCTGCCCGGGTTCCACAGCGGCGCGGCGGTCACGGCCTGGCCAGTCATGGTCCGAGCCTCCCGTCGCGCAGGCCACGGGCGACGTTGCCGGCGTACACCGCCCACCCGGTGAGCAACATGACGCTGGCATGCAGCACCGCCCACGCCAAGGTGCCGTCGGCCCACACGTCGCCAAGGGTCTGGTCGAAGAACAGGATCCGGCGGGTGGCGTCCATGCCGAGCGTGGTGGGCACGCAACGGGCGAGGACCTCCAGCCAGACCGGGTACGCCGATACGGGCACCATCCCGCCGTTGAGCAGCATCACCACGCCGGAGATGACGTGGATGATCGCCCCGATCGAGTTGACGGTGATCGCCAGCCCGCCGATCAGCAGCGCGAACCCGGCGATGTCCGCGAGCGTCAGCGCGATCGGGATGAGCGCCTGCCACCGCCACGCGATGCCGATGTCCAGGAGCGGGACGAACACCACGGTGACGGCGAGACCGATCAGCAGACCTTCGGCCAGTGCGGCGCCGAGCCGCCCCACCGAGAGCACCCACGGGCGCAGCGGCGAGAGCAGGCTCTGCTCGAACGTGCCGGTGTTCATCTCCTCCAGCACCCCGGCGGCCATCCGCATCAGCGCGATGTAACCCACCACGTATGCCAGGTACGCGATCAGGGTCTGCGGCAGCAGCGCGTCGACGATGCGGCCGCCGCCGATGAAGAACTGGATCGCCAGGTACGTCGCGGCCATCATGCCGAGCTGCGGCGCCAGCGTGGCCTTGTGCGACCACATCACCAGCAGCCCCTTGCGGGTCTCGTTGCCCACCATGCCCGGCAACCCGGCTACGGCCGTCACGAGTCCTCCTTGACCAGGCGCACGAAGACGTCCTCCAGGCTGGGCCGGACCCGGTTGACGGAGACCAGCGGCAGTTCGTACGCGTGCAGCCGGGCCAATAGCGGGTAGAGGTCGTCGAGGTTCGTGCTGGGCAGCAGGATCCGGGTCTGCCCGTCGCTGGTCTCGACGGTGGCGTCGGGCAGGCCGCGGTGCGCCGGGACATGCCCGTCGACCCGGATGTCGTACGCCGGCTCGGCGTACCGGTCGAGCAGGGCGGTGGTCGTCAGGTCGGCGACGATCCGCCCGGAACGGATCACGGCAACCCGGTCGGCCAACTCCTCGGCCATCGCCAACTGGTGGGTGCTTAGCACCACGGTCTTGCCCCGCTCCCGGGCGAGCAGGGTGATCCAGTGCTTGACGGTACGGGCCGCCGCGACGTCCAGGCCGATGGTCGGCTCGTCCAGCAGTACGATCGGCGGGTCGGTGACCAGCGCGGCCGCGACCGCCACCTTCTGCTGCATGCCGCGCGAGTACGACCCGACCAGCTCGCCCCGGCGCTGCCACAACCCGAGCTCCCGCAACAGCAGTTCCGCCCGCGGTTTGATCTCGCCGGCACGCAGCCCCTTCAGGCGACCGAAGTACAGCAGGTTCTGCCAGGCCGACAGCGACCAGTACACGTTGCGGGAGCCTTCCAGGACCGCGCCGATGCGGCGTACCGCCTGACTGCGCTGCCGCGCCACGTCGAAGCCGCCGATCCTCGCGGCGCCTGAGGTCGGTGAGACCAGCCCGCACACCATCTTGATCGTGGTGGTCTTCCCCGCGCCGTTCGGTCCGAGCAGGGCGAGCACCTCACCGGGCGCGACGGTCAGGTCGACGTCCCGGACGGCGTGGACCGCGCGGTCGCCGTGTCCGTACGTCTTGGACAGCCCAGCCAGCTCGAGGGCCGGTGTCATCTTCCCCTCCTCGCGTCGTACTTATGGCGTAAGTATCAGGTACCAGTCCAGCACTTATGACGTAAGCTGTCAACGTCAGGGGCGGATGGACTCAGGAGGTCGTCGTGGTCACTGCTACCCGGGAGCCGCTCACCCGGCGGCGGGTGCTGCAGGCGGCGCTTCGCTACGTCGATGAGCACGGTCTCAGCGCGCTGAGCATGCACAAGCTCGGCGCTGAGCTCGGTGTCAAGGGCATGTCGCTGTACAACCACGTCCCCGGCAAGGACGGGCTGCTCGACGGGATCGTCGAGGCGATGTGGGCCGAGGTCCCGCTTCCCCAGGAGACGGGCACGGACTGGCGCCGGGATGTGCGCGCCCTCGCGCAGACGCTTCGCGACCTCGTGCACCGGCACCCCAAGGCAGCGCCGCTGCTGATGAGCCGGCCCACCATGCCCACCCCCGCCCTTGAGCTTCTCGACCGCTACCTGCGCCGGCTGACCGAAGGCGGGCTGCCGCAGCAGCGCGCGGTCGAGCTGATGCGAACCGTCTACGGGTACGGGATCGGGTTCGCGCTCGCTGAACTCACCTGGATGGAATCCGACGCGGCCGCACCGGCGGGCGACGACCTGCGGAGCTTCCGGCACGTCACCGACCTCGTCCCGGCCGGCACACCCGACCACCTGGTCCGCACCGCGCTGCTGCTGTGCACGGGCTGCGACATGGCCGCCCAGTTCGACCTCGGCATCGACCTGATGCTCCGCGGCGTCGAGGCTGAGAAGGCGCCGCACCGAACATCACGCCGTCATCAATGAGCCGAATTCGGTGATGCCGTCCCGGAGGGCCCGGGTCTGGTCGAGCACCACGCCGGGGGCCTCGGGGTGGCGCTCGGCCCAGGCGCGGGCGGCCTCGGGTGTGGTGAAGAAGTTGATCGAGCCGCAAGTGCTGTCCACCGACGGGCAGCAGACGTCCGCGGTGGCTCCGGCGTACACCACCGCGGTGTCGGGTGACCATGTCGCGGTATCGCCGTCGACGTGCACGGTGATCGGTGTGCCGGTGTCCGGTTCGGCGGTGGTGATGGTGACCGGTCGGCCCAACATCGCGGACATGCCGAGGGCGTCGATGGCGCACATCGCGTACCCCACCGGGCCGCCCTCCCAGGTGACCCGGTGGGCCGTGGGCGCCGGGGAGAACGGGTACGCCGCCCGGACCTCCCCGTCTTCACCGAATGCGACGACGTCACGGTCGGCCAACTCGGCGATCAACGGGGCGGGGTCGGCCCCGAGATCGCGGGCGACCTGCTCGGTCGCGGCGCGCGACGGAGCGTTCCCGGATGCCGCGAAGGTCTCCAGGACCGCCAGGTGCAGCCGCCGCGCCGCTGGGGTGAGCGCGGCGGCCGCGTCGCCCTTGTTCAGCTCGAGGTCGGGTTGCTGTGGCACGGGACCTCCCTCGAAGGTCAGGGTTCGTAGCGCAGCCAGGCGCCGGCTATCTCCCGGGCGACGGTGTAGCCGTCTGCTGGCGTGAGGATTTCGATGTCTTCGTGGCCGGCTGCCCACTGCCCGGCTGCGTCGCGGGAGCCGAAGAAGAAGCTGTGGTGGCAGAACGTGGCCCAGATCCCCGACGTGGAGCCCAGGTCGACCTGGTTGGCGCGTCGCGCCGGCCAGGTGATCACAGCGCCGGTCGGGTGGATGGCGCCGACTCCGTCGGGGCGTGCCTGGAGGCGGACGACCTCCGTGCCGCCGGGCGCGGTGGACGCCACGTCGATGGGCCGGTCGAGGATGATCGCGAGGATCATCGTGTCCAGGGCGCACCACGCCCACGTCACGGTGTCGCCGACTGTCATCTGGTGCGGCGTCGCGTTGAGGGTCACGCCGAGGCCGACGATGTCGCCGGCGTCGTTGCGTTCGGTCCAACTGTCCAGCAGTTGGCGCGCCTGGTCGGGGTCGATGCCCAGTTCGGCGATCGTCTGGTCAACCCGAGCCGGGTTGACCGGGTGTCCTTCGGTCAGCAGGTGGAAGATCCGGGTCGCCAGGCGGGTGCGGTCCGGGCCGAGGTCGAGAGCGCCTCCGGCCTCGGTCAACTCTCGGGTGGAGCGGGCGAGGTGGTCTGTCATCGTCGTACCTCCGAAATGTGTGTATCGGACGGTGCGACCGTAGGGTCTGCCCCCGGGGTGAGGGTCAAGCGCTCCGCGTGCGGCGTTTCGGGTCGTTGTCCAGCCATTCGATGGCCGCCTGACCCGTGAGCACCTCCCGGTGGGCGGCCTGGAAGTCGTCGATCCGCTGGCGCATCTGCTCGAGTTCCTTGATCCGCGCGTCCAAGCGGGCGCGGACCGCGGACAGCCGCTCGGCCAGGTGCGGACCGACGGGCTGGTCGGCATGTGTCGAGTACACAGCGGCCAGTTCGCGGATCTCGGCCACTGTCAATCCGAGACTGCGCAGGTTGCCGATCCACCGGATGCACCACAGGGCGTCGTCATCGAACAGCCGGTAGTTGGCCGCGCTGCGCCCTACGGAGTAGACGAGGCCGGTGTCGGCGTACTCCCGGAGGGACTTGATCGACACGCCGGTGCGTTCGGACAACTCTCCGACGGTCATCAAGCGCTTCTGCGACCGCGACGCAGTCGTCACCGCCGGCTCGTGACCGCACTGGCCACACAGGCTGGTGGGCTGGCGCTTCATGTGGGCCTGCGGCCGCCGTCGTCGCCGGTGCGGTTGGCGCGCGGCCGTGTCAACGCCACGATGGCGCCGGTCAGCAAGCCCAACCCACCCACGAGGAGGTACGGGCTGGACAGCAGCCCGCCGAGCACACTGCCGAGCGCGCCGATCCCGCCGGCGAGGATGATCAGATGCACGGCGCAGCAGGCCGCGACCGCGCCGCCGACACCCAATGCCATCCGCTTGTCGCTGGCATCCATCGCATCACCCGCTTTCGATGCGTTCGCAGGCGGCGAGTGCGGCGCAGTTGTCCGCTGCGAGGGCGTGCGCGAGCACCACCAGGTCGGCCACCCGCGGGTCTGCCACCTTGTAGAAGGCCTTGCGGCCGGTACGGCGGACCTCCACGTACCCGCAGTCCGCGAGACACGCCAGGTGCGTGGAGACCCGGCCCTGCGACAGCCCCACGTGGGCGACGCACTCCGAGACCGTGTGCTCCTCGCGGAGCAGGAACTCCAACAGCCGCAGCCGGGTCGGATCGCCCAGCGCCCGGAAGAACTTCGCCACGATCCCCACGCCGCTTGAGGTCGCCGGTAGCAGCCGCGCGGGTTGCTCGACCAGTGTCACTCGTCCCCCCGGACTCAACCGATCACTTATCCGCTAACACAAATAATATCTGGCTCAGCGAATACTATGCTGAACGGGAAGCATCTGGCAATGCGAATGGATGCCTGCCACGCCGTGCAGTGATCTACGAGATGGAGGAGCGCTGGCATGCGGTACGACTTGGCGATCGTCGGATCAGGTGGCGGAGCGTACGCGGCGGCGATCGCCGCCCGCCGCAAGGACAAGACCGTGCTCATGGTCGAGCGCGGCACGATCGGAGGGACGTGTGTGAACACCGGGTGTGTCCCGTCGAAGGCGCTCCTGGCCGCCGCGGAAGCCCGACACGTGGCGCTTGCGGCTGGCCGGTTCCCAGGAGTCCGGGCCAGCGCCGACGAGGTCGACTTCGCCGAGCTGATCGCCGGCAAGGACCGGCTGGTGACCGGTATGCGCGCGGAGAAGTACGTCGACCTGGCCGCCGAGTACGGCTGGGAGATCGTCTCCGGTGAGGCGCGTTTCGTCGACGGGCCCGCACTGGAGATCGTGCTCTCCGGCGGCGCCACAAGCCGCGTCGAGGCCGAGCACTATCTGGTCGCGACCGGCTCCGCGCCGTGGGCGCCGCCGATCGACGGCCTCGGCGAGGTCGGGTACCTGACCTCCACCACCGCGATGGCGCTGGACCGGATGCCGGAGTCGCTGCTGGTGGTCGGCGGCAACTACGTCGGCCTGGAGCAGGGACAGTTGTTCGCCCGTCTCGGCGCCCAGGTCACCGTGGTCGAGGCGCTGGACCGGCTCGCGCCGATGGAAGAGCCGGAGATCTCCGAGGTGATCGAGGGGGCGTTCACCGAAGAGGGCATCAGTGTGCGGACCGGCGCGCAGGTCACCGCGGTGGCCCGCGAGAACGGCCACGTGCTGGCGACGATCGTCGACCGAGATAGGCGGACCCATCAGATTCGCGCCGAGCAGGTGTTGATCGCCACCGGCCGTCGGCCGGTCACCGACGGCCTGGGTCTGGAGACGGTCGGCGTGAAGATCGGCGAGCGCGGCGAGGTGGTCGTCGACGAGCACCTGCGCAGCGACAACCCGCGGATCTGGGCCGCCGGCGACGTCACCGGCCACCCCCAGTTCGTGTACGTCGCCGCCGCCCACGGCTCGATCGTCGTGGACAACGCCTTCGACGACGCCGGCCGCACCCCCGACTACCACCACCTGCCACGAGTCACCTTCACCACCCCCGCGATCGCCGCCGCCGGCATGACCGACGCCCAGGTCGTCGAGCGCGGCATCCGCTGCGACTGCAGGGTGCTCCCGCTGAAGTACGTGCCGCGCGCCATCGTCAACCGCGACACCCGCGGCCTGGTCAAACTGGTCGCCGAGGCCGGCACCGGCCGGCTGCTCGGCGCCCACGTCGTCGCCGACGGCGCCGGCGACGTGATCGCCACGGCCGTGTACGCCCTCGCCAACGAGATGACCGTGCACCAGATGGCCGACCTGTGGAGCCCGTACCTGACCATGGCCGAAGGCCTCAAACTCGCCGCCCAGACCTACACCCGCGACGTATCGAAGCTGTCTTGCTGCGCTTCATGAGTCTCGACGAGAGGAAGACGGTCGATTGGCATGGCCCTTGGGAAGCGAGAGGCAGAGCCCACGCAACTGGCGGCATCGACGCGCGCCGGGTCTATAGGCGCCGGAGCGGGCATCGCGCAGCACGAAGCAGGCTGCCGCAGGATCGGACCGTGGGGCGCCACGGCCAGGGCGCTCGTCGGACTGCTGCTGCTCGCCACCACCTTGGACGGTCCGCATGTCATCGACGGGGTGCGGCAGGTGCGATCAATGCGGCCAGGCCGATGAATTTGGGGGCTGAGGCTGGTCGACATAGTGAGCCCTCGGAAGGAGCGCACTATGACCACCACGACCACCCACACCATCGAGGTGCCAGGAGCCACCCTCACCTACGACATCCGTCAGCCAGGGGCCCCGAGTGACCACCGACCGCTGTTCATCTTCGGCTCACCGATGTCGGCGTCCGGCTTCACCGAGCTGGTGAGCCACATCGCCGACCGCACGGTGATCACCTACGATCCGCGCGGCGCGGAACGCAGCGTGCTCCACGACGACGGCGAGGTCACCGGGGAGATCCATGCCGACGACATGCACCGCGTGGTCGAGGCCACGGGCCTCGGCCCAGTGGATGCGTTCGGCTCCAGCGGCGGCGGAGCCTTCGCCCTGGCGTGGATCGTCGACCACCCCGACGACGTGCGCACCCTGGTCGCGCACGAGCCGCCGCTCGTGACCGTGCTCGAGGACCGTGAAACGCCGCTCAAGGTGAACGCCGACATCGTGGAGACCTACCAGCGGGACGGGTACGGTCCGGCGATGGCGAAGTTCATCCAGCTCGTCACGCACCGCGGACCGCTGCCCGACGACTACCTCGATCGGCCCGCGCCCGACCCGGCGATGTTCGGGCTCCCGACCGAGGACGACGGGTCGCGCGACGACCTGCTGCTGAGCCGCAACCTCGCCATCCCGCCCTTCGAGCCCGACACCGACACGCTACGCGCGTCATCGGTGCGCATCGTGCCCGCGATCGGCGCCGAGGGCGAGGGCAGCATGGCCCGCCGCGGCGGCGAGGCACTGGCCGAACTGCTCGGCGTGGAGCCGGTCGCCTTCCCCGGAGACCACGGCGGATTCACGGTCAGCGAGATGTCGCCGAATAACGACCCCACCGCGTTCGCCGCCAAGCTCCGCGAGGTTCTCGACGGGGCGTAGTCAGCCGATGGTGGACTAGGCCCGTCCAGGTGGTGCCCCCGCCGCCGCCTGTCGCTGGGCCAGCTGCGGTGCCTCGCAATCGGCGAGGCCATGCCAACGGGGGAAGCTCGTCGTCTACCACCGTGGGCGCTGCCGCCGTGGCCGGTAGCTGACGCGGTTGTGGACGAAAAGGGTGAGTAAAGGATGAGCGAACGGAATTTGGCTGGTAACGATCAAGGCCTTGACCGCGCTGGCGCTGCAGGAGGTCGCGGGGATGACACACGCCGCGGTACAGGAGCCTGAAGGCGCCAGCACAGCGTTGACCAACGCGGCGGCGGGGTCGAGTCGCGGCGAACCTGCCGCGGCGGCACAGGCGGCGCGGGCCGCGATGGCCGCGGCCGAGCAGGCGGCCGTCCACGCGCTGGGTGCGGCGCGGGAGTTCACCACGTACGCACAGGCGATCTGACCAGGTCGGAAGGGGATCTGGTGGCGTGGCTTGCGGTGCGGGCGGCATTCGACGCGGCGATCGCCTCCTACGACGCTCTGGCGCAGGGGTTGGCGGTGGTCCTCCACAAGGTCGACGACGTGCACGGCCAGGCCAGCGGTGTGCTGGTCGGGTCAGCGTCGCCGCATGCCGCCAATGGCCTGATGCTGGTCCGGGCCGCCCGCGGCGAACTGGGGCAGGGAATCGGGTACGCAGGCGGCGGCCACGGCGTGCCGGGACTACCTGGCCACGGTCGACCCTGACGGGGCGGCCGGTTCGGTGGCCGACCTGCCGGCGCCACAGTCGTACGGGCCGAGCCGGGGCGGCTTCACCGACGACAAGGGAGTAGTGCCGCTGGGGCGGCGGGCGGTGGAGGATGTCAGCCGGCGCCGTAGCAATGTGTTCACCGAGGTCGGCCCGGAGGGGCTGCGCGACCTGTTGGACCGTGACGACGGCATGATCGCGATGCGGTCCCGATGGCTGGACGCGGGCGGCCACGCCCGGCTCCGCCACGGCGGCGCCGTCACCGAGGAGCGCCTCAAGCGCCGCGCTCTGGACGGTGAAGACCCCGTCAGCGGCACCACTATGGACTGGGAACACGGCGGTAACCATCGGCTGCCGCGTCACGCGACGGCGTTCGCCTCCGACGCGGATGCGGTGTATGCGGAGATGGCGATCTGGGACAACCCAGCCGGCCGCGCTGCCCGTCTGGCATCCGATCAGGCCACAGCACCCCTCGACCAGGTGAGATACACGGTCCGAGTGCCGGCCACAGATGTGTTCGGGCCGGGCTTCCGTGACCACATCCGCGGTTGCACTCGTCTCGGCAGCCCCAACAACCCGCAAGGCACCACACCGACGGTGTTCCCGGACGATACGGTGATCGTGGCGGTCTACCAGCGGGATTCACCGACATCACCATGGCGGGCGTGGACCCTGTACCCGAAGCCACAGTGACCGAAAAGGGTGGGAGAGGACCGTGGGAGAGCCGATCTCCGAACGCCTGAGAGAGAAGCTGGAATTCTGCGCCGTGGTGGAGGACGTCGGTGGGCCCAATGGCCTCGGTGCGTCTGTACGCAGTGGTCACCTGTCCTGGTTTCTTCAGGAGTTCGAACAAGCACTCCGGTCACACGCCTTCACCATCCCGCTGTGGGATGCGATCACGGACATGGGCCTCGAGGACGACAGGGATTGGATCTTCGTCGACGACGACCTTCGTGAAATCTGGTATGAGATCGCACCCGATCGCGTCTACCCGTACGACGAACCCGACACGCCACCGCCGCCGGGGTGGGTCGACCACCTCACCGACGACGGGATCAGCGACCGGCTCGCCTTCACCCTCAAACGCCACCTGCGCGGCGCCCGGGACCGGCCCCCACCCGAACCCGGCCACCTGCCGGTGGGCCTGGTCGCCATGTTCGGGCGCACCGTCGCCCGCGGCAGATGGTCATGGCTGCCGCAGGCCCTGGAACACGCAGTGCGCACCGGTGCCCTGACCTACGGAGTGTGGGGCAGGCTCGTCTACGACGACCCGCGACCCGACCCGCGCCTCGCCGCACAGGACATACACCAACTGTGGGAATCCGTCATACCCGACAAGGCGTACCCAGGCAACGACGGCTGACAGCCCGCCCGGTCCTGCTCGACGTATTGCTCGCTGACCGCGAATCAACGCACGGCTGGTCGCGCACAGCCCCGGTCCGGGACCCGCGACCGCCTTGGGTTTGCTTCCCCCCGACCCGTCGTCGCCCGGTTCCGTCGAATCGAGCAACAGCACCGCTTGGACGGCCCGCAAAGGGAAGGAGCGACCCGGATGACCAGCACAGCACCTGGCTCTCCGCGACGGTGGGTCACCGCCCGCCAGCTGCACCTGGCGGTCACGCTCGACGCGCTTGGCCATGACATAGTGTCCTGTGACAGAAGGTCGTCCTGACCACGATGGCTCTGACCTTGGGTGAGGAATCTTGAATGGCGATCCGATCCCGCGTCACGGCCGCTTCGTGGTCGGGTGTCCGAGAGCTTTTGCCAATGGA
>JBOGDF010000035.1:0-23850 GCA_050701635.1 Micromonosporaceae bacterium
CGCCAATACAACACCGGTATTGGCTCCTCCTCCGCCTTGCGACGCACCACCTGGACACCGGACTTCATCAACCAATCTCTGGCGCAGGGCACTAGCCCGGGATCTCCTCGACGTCGACGGACACCGGAAGATTGGCGTACGCGGACGCGTCGGCGGTGAGCACCAGGTGCCCGGTCGCTGCGGCCTCGTACGCCACATGCGCGATGTCGCAGGAGACCTTGCCGTACGCCTCGGAGATGATGATCGCGACCGCGGGCGCGATCGCCTGGGTGAGGCCGGTGACCGTGACCGCCGGTCGGTCCAGCTCGATCGGATTCACCCAGCCGGCGCCGGCGGCGACCACCAGCGCGGTGGACGGCACGATGATCGGGCGCTGCCGCTGGGTCAGGTTGCGCAGCACCGTACGCGCAAACAGGCTAGTACGCGCCGCGCGCAGCCCGGATGCGTCGAGAATGATCCCGGCGAGCGGGCTCACCGCGCGGCGCGACCCGGGTCCGTTGCGGCGCCCTCGGCGCGGCCCGCATCCGCTGCGGCGGCCTCGGCGCGGCGCTCAGTCGGGGTGGCTTCGGCGAGCGGCTTGGGGCGTCCGGCGTCGCGCTGCTCGAGCCGCTCCATCACCGACGACACCCACTCGTCGACCTCGGCCCGCTGCTGCGGCGTCGCGGACTGGCCGTCCTTCTTCTCCCAGGCGGTGAGTACGTCTTCGAAGCTGCGGTAGCGCGCCTGGGACGCGCCGGCCCGCTCAGCGACGTACGCCGACACAGAGCGGGCGCGCCCGGCGGCGACCGCCAGCTCCGCCTCGGTCAGCAGCTCCTCGGGGAGCGTCAGCGTGATCCGGCGGGTGCTCATACCTTCATCATACGGCGGTCGTTCCCACGTGAGCGGCACGATCGGTTCAGTATGGATAGATGGAGCGATTCGAAGGCGTACTGGAGGCGGCGGGTGGTGGCGGGTGCGCGGTGGAGTTGCCGCCCGCGGTCGTCGCGGCGTTGGGAACCAAGTCGCGGGTACGCCTCCGCGGCCAGCTCAACGGAGTGGAGTTCCGCAGCAACACCGCGACGTACGGCGGGCGGCGGCTGCTCGGCGTACACAAGGCGGTAAGGGAGGCCGCCGGAGCCAGCTTCGGCGACCGGGTCGAGATCCTGTGGGAGGTCGACGACAGTCCTCGCGAGGTGTCGGTGCCGCCGGAGCTGTCCGACGCGCTGGCGAACGAACCGGAGCTGGCGCAGGCGTACCAGAAAATGTCCTTCAGCCACCGCAACGAGTACGCCACCTGGGTCGCCGAGGCCAAGCGCCCCGAGACCCGGGCCCGCCGCGCCGCCCAGACCCTGGACAGGCTGCGCGAACGTACCCGGTAGCGTCCCGCCGTGGCCGGGTTTCGTACTCCACAGGTGATCCTGTTCAGTGAAGATGTCACGCGAGCCGCGACGTTCTACACGCGCTTGGGCTTCACCGAGACCTTCCGGGTACCCAGCGAAGGCGAACCGATCCACGTCGACCTCGTCCTCGACGGCTACAAGATCGGCATAGCCTCGGTCGCGTCCACCCGCGACGACCACGGCCTCGACCCCGTACCGGAAGGTCAGCGGGCAGCGGTCATTCTCTGGACCGACGACACGCCCGCCGCCTTCGCCGCACTCACCGACAGTGGGGCTCCCGCGCTGGTGCCGCCCCACGAATGGCTCGGCCGCCTGCTCATCGCCTGGACCGCCGACCCCGACGGCAACCCGATCCAGATCGTCCAGCCCCTCTGACGGCCCCGTCCGTCCGCATCAAAAGGCCCCGGCGAGCCCGATCACAGCTCCAACCAGGGCCTTCGTACGTGGAGCGGGTGAGGGGAATCGAACCCCCACTGTCAGCTTGGGAATCGCTCTGGCATACACAGAGGGTAAGGCACGGGGTCCGAGGCGCTACGCTGTGTAGTTTGATCCGTGGAACGCCCTACAGGTCTGGACCCCCTGTTAACCGAGGGATCGGGCACGCTGCGGGCACGATGCTGACCGCGCGGCCTTCACAGGGACCGCCCAGCAACTGGCTGCTGCCGCTCCTGGTGCGCTACACAGGCCCTATCCGTGCAGGGTCTGGCGGTGCGTGTTCCGGCCGCACGTGTGGCCGGATGATGGCGCGCGAGACTTGGGTCCGCACAGCATCCTCGCCGCCTTGTCCACGACCGATCGCGTGCGGTTCCCGTCTTAGTGGGCGCCCTGGGCCGGCGATGCGTGGCCGATTGGTCACAGCTTCGCTACCAGCGAAACGGTAAGCGTTGTATGGACACCGTCATGGACGTACCTTGAGTCATCACCGTGGACAAGCAACTGGACAACATCAGCCCCAAAATCGCGTTTGCCCTGGTAGGGAGCTTCTCTTGACCGCCCACGCCGACCGTCACAACCAGTATCTAGCTAGCCATCCATGGATCACCTTTCGCTTCAGGTTGGCCGATCTGTTGCCATCTGACTGGATCAACATCGGAGAAGCCTGGTCGAAGTGCGACCACATCGCAGGTGTACCACTAAAGCCGGACATTGCAGACATGCTTCACCGTGTGTACTTAGTGAAGGGAGTGCATGCCACAACGCAGATTGAAGGCAACACGCTCTCTGAGTCCGAGGTGGATCGTCGGGTAGATGGAGATCTTGATCTGCCAGAATCACAGGAATATTTGGGTACTGAGGTGGACAACATCCTCCATGGTTGCGACATGATTGCGCACGATTTGGCCGCAGGCAACGACATGAAGCTAGATACACGTAAGGTCAAGTTGTTCAATGCGATCGTGCTTGACAACTTGCCACTTGAGGAAGGCGTAAAGCCCGGCCAGGTGCGACAAGGCTCAGTGGTGGTTGGCAACTCGTACCGTGGTGCACCATGGCAGGAATGCGATTACCTACTGGACCGGATGAGTGAGTGGCTCGACGAGATCGTAAGGGATATCCCAGACGAATACTTGCGTCCGATGAAACTCATTCGAGCCATCTTGGCGCATCTGTACCTAGCATGGATACATCCGTTTGGCGATGGAAACGGGCGAACCGCGCGGCTCGTTGAGTTTCAGCTTCTAGCAGAATCGGGATTTCCAACACCAGCGTGTCATCTGCTGTCGAACTACTACAACCGAACTAGGCAGATGTACTACCGTGTATTGGCAGAGACTAGTCGACCACCGTACCCCGTGCACAGATTCGTTTCTTACGCGCTGCGCGGCTTCGTTGAGGAACTTCGAGAACAATTGCAAGTGATTCGCGTACAGCAGCATCACGTCGCTTGGGTCAACTACGTTCACGAGCGATTCAGGAATGCGACTAGCAGTACATCGCATCGCCAACGCGAGTTGGTGCTCGCTTTAGATGATACGTTTACGTCAATCTCAGATCTTCGACGCCTGACACCGAGCCTCGCTGAGCAATACGCAGGCAAGCAGCAGAAGACCATCACTCGTGATGTGAATGCGTTGATAAAGTTGGGTTTGGTGCAGCGTGGAAGGGCGGGCATCCGCCCGCGGATGGAGTTGCTGAAAGCCTTCTTGCCGATTCGAATGCACCACCAGATTACGTCAGGTTTCGAGACACTTGGCCACGCCATCCCGTCTGCCGTCGACCCACCCACCGGGGAGCGGGCCGGCACCGGGGCCGCCACCACGTGACAACCCCGAGTTGACAGCCCAGCGCTGGCGGTCCCGGTGCCGGTCTGCTCGGCTCTGCCTGGGTCGGCGGCGGGCGGGATGGCGTTCCACCGTAACCACGTACGGACCGCACGCCGCATGACCTGCCATCCCGGAGTCAGAGCGCCCCCCGCCGGAGGCAGCTCTTGCTACGACGGCGCGCAGCTCGCCGCACAGTGATTACGCGCGACGGTGGTCGCGGCGTGGTCGACGTCGAGCCCCCGCACGGGAACTGCCTGTCAATCAAGGCGGCTCGCCGGGGCTTTGTCGTGCGCGCCGACCGGGGGCACTCCGGCGCGGCGGCCGGGCCGGGCGAAGCCAGAGGCCCGTGCCGCCAGCGCGCCCGTCCGGTGGCGCGTGCGGCCCGTCAGGGCCGCCTTGAAGACGTACAGAAAGTTCTCACCGGATCGACGGTCAGCGCTGTGTCTAGTCCCACGTGCCGTGATCGGACAGTTGGTCACCCCGATAGCACGAAATCGGCGAGTCGAGAGAGCACTATGGCCTGATGCCGACGCCACACGACACCGGGCGTTTCGCCGAGGTGACCCAACCCAGCAAGATCCGATCCCACGACGACGCGGCCGAGATCGTGGACGAGATGCTCAGTGATCTCCAGGCTCACCCTGATGAGTGGGAGAACCCGACGCTGGAACGGTTCCTCGAAGCCCTCGCCGCGTCCCTGCGAGCACTCCCCGCTCTCCACGACAATCGAGGCACCCCGGTTCCCGACCCGCCCACCTGGAAGCTCTTCACCGAGGTCTTGGTGATGGCCAGCGGCTACGAGTAGAGGTCAGGCAGGACCACAGGATCAAGCATCGTCCGGGGTCGGAAATGCGTCGGGCGTTTGCTGTTGAAGTGCGGCAGCTCGCGCCTCGATGAGCTGCATCCGGGTGGTCCACTCAGATGAATCGCTCCATCCCGGCTGTGCAGTGATCTGAGCCTCGTGTTTGCGGTACAGAAGGCCAGGCTCCCCGATGAAGTACCCGTCGCTGACTACTGAGGCGGCGAGTAGGAGTCCTGTGTCCTCGCCTCCCGGAAGAGCCATCCAACCGCCGAGTGCCAGAGCGAGTTGCTTTCGGATGCAGAGGGCGGCTGGGTGGACCGGGAGTCGGTACTGGTGTTGATGGAAGTAGTCGAGGACTCCGCCACGGGGTAGTAGACCTTCTGGTGGGTCAGAGTGAACCCATCCCTCCGTGGAGCCATCTGGCAGGAGATCGAGCACGCTGGTGGTGCTCCATCCGATCTGTGGATCCGCCAGTACCTCGATCTCGCGTTGGAGGGCTCCTGATGTGAGCTGGTCGTCTGCGTCCAGAACGCGGATCAGGCTGCCTGTCGCGCGGGCGAGCGCCATGTTGCGTGCGACGCCGGGGCCGCCTTGGCGATTGGCGCCGAGTCTGATTCTGTCGTCGAGTGGTAGCGCCGATGACGCTGTACCGGTGAGGCCGTCCTCCTGGACTAGCCATTCCCAGGACCATCCGGCGGGCAGCGCCTGTGTACGGAGTGACTCGTACGCCGCGCCCAGGTACTGCACGCTTGGCTCATGGACCGCAGTCACTACCGAAATCACGTGGTTCACTCGGACCACCGGATGAGCTTGGTTGTGTAGAAGAACTCCGTGCGGTCAGCCGGGATCACGGCATCCGATATCTCGACCGCTCGGCCGTGGATGTCGAACGAGGTCTTCCGAAGCGTGAAGACTGGTACCCCCGGAGGCAGGTCGAGCGCCTCGACTTCGCCGGGGCCTGGTGGTCGTGCGCCGATGCGGTCAGTGATGCGGTCCACCTCGATGTCGATTGTGTGGAGCTGGTGCTGTGTACCACCGGGCCACGGTTCGTTGTTCGGGTCGAGCAAGGCTGGATTCTCTGCTGCCACGTCGTACATCAAGTACGAGTGGATCAAGCTGAACGGCGCATTCTCATCCTTCGAACGCGTCTTGTACGTCCGCCTCAGGAGCTTCGCACCCACAGGGACGCCGAAGACCGCTGCGAGGTCCTCGTCAGCCGGCACGGTCTGAAACTCAGCGTGGAAGTCGAGGTCCACCATGATCAGACCGGTGTCCCGCTCCGTTGCGCCGGTACGCCGGCGCTGAGCCTCGGGCAGTCGGGCTCGGTCCTTCTCCCACTGGTAGCGCTCGGGTGTCCGTCGGACAGGCTGACGCGGCACCCTGACATACGTACCAACGCCGTGCTTGGTGCTCGTGAGCGCTTCTGCTGCGAGCACATCCAGTGCACGTCGCACGACGGGCAGGCTTACCCGGTATTCGGTGCACAGCGCCTGCTCCGTTGGAAGTCGATCTCCCGGCGCAAGCGCGCCAGACCGGATCTTCTCGCGCAGGTCGTCCGCGATCCGCTCGTACTTCGCCATCAATGGCATCCCTTCTGTCGCCCCGAGTTTACGTCTTCATGAAGACCCTTGACAGGCGATGCGGCTACAAGCTACGGTCTTCACGTCTTCATAAAGACATGAAGACGCCCACGGGAAGCGCACCGGCGGTCGGTGCCCCCGAGTGAAGGGAGTCGCACGATGAAGCGTCTGTACCTGGACACGTCGAAGGTCACGTTCATGGTGACGAAGCCGGCGAGCGAGAAGTCGGATGGTAGTGGGAATCAGAAGCGCACCAAGGATGGTGTTCCGATGTGGACCGTGGAGCTGCTGGCGCAGCAGGAGGAGGGTGGTGTCGTGATCAATTTGTCCGTGGCTGGTGAGAAGCCTTCGGTCAAGTCTGGTCAGGTCGTCGCTCTGGAAGGCCTGGAGGTCATTCCGTGGAACCAGAACGGTCGGCACGGGAACGCGTTCCGCGCTACGGCGATTCGTCCTACCGCTGCGGCTAAGGCTGCTGCCTAGTTCGGTGGTCCCTGATGGGTGTACCTGAGGGGGTGGCTGATGGCGACGTACGAGGAGATGGCTCGGTTGTACGACCGGTACGAGCAGTGCCGAGCTGAGGCGGATGACGCCTACGTGGAGTACACGGCGAAGGTGGCTGCGAGTTCGGCCGCGTACGTCGAGTACAGCCGCAAGTCCATGGCCGAGCACGAGGCTCGGCGTGTGTGGATGGCAGCGGGAGAGACGGTTTTCGCTGCGTAGAAACGCGTGAGGACGGGTGGCCGCCCGTCCTGCACGCAACAACTCCGATGTGACGCGGGGCCGGTACTGGCATCTAGGTCTGCCGGCTCCGCTGTCGGAACCCCATTTCAACCCACCTAGCCCGTGAGAGGGAGGGCGAGTCATGTCCAAGTCTAGTTGGTTCGGTGGCCGGCGTGGAAGGTCGTCGGATGTCAATGTGATCGATCCGGGTCTGCGGCGCAGCGTGCGTCGCCGGGCGGGGATCGCGTTCTGGGTCACCGCGGTGGCGGTGGCGGTAGCCGTGGCCGCTGTGGTCTCGGCGTATCAGCACATGGTCATCGCGCTGCTGTTCGGCATCCTCGTCGGCATCGGGGCTGGTGTGGTGGTCGCTGCTGCGGTGCTGGTGTGGCCGATCGTGCGGGTGCTCTGGCACTGGCTGCCGGAGATCGCCGTCGCTGCTGGTGTGCCGTTCGGGCTCACTCAGCTCGCCACAATGATGCCGCCGCCGGCGGCTGTGCTTTCGGTCGCGGCGCTCGCGGGGCTGGTCGCGGTGTTCCCGCGTTCCCGCCGGGTGGCGGTGTCGTGGGTGTGGTGCGTGGTCTCCCGGCACCGGCTGCGGGTGTGTTTCTCCGCGTTCTTGGCCGGCAACCGTGACGGGTCGCTGCCGCTGATCCTGTGGGCGTACCCGACTCCGGTCGGGGAACGCGTCTACGCCTGGCTTCGGCCGGGCCTGTCTCTGTCCATGCTCACCGACCGCGTGGAACAGATCGCGGTCGCCTGCTGGGCCAACGAGGTCACCGTGCAACGCGGGTCGACCAAGTACGCCGGGTTCCTGCGGTTCGACATCAAACGCCGCAACACCCTCGCCGGGGTCATCGCGTCCCCGCTGACCGAGGACATCCCGGACGCTCCGGCGCGAGTCATCCCGACCCAGGCACCGGTAGGTGGGCTGGACCTGCCGGACGTACCGGCGACTGAGGTCATCGAAACCGAACCGGTCAAGGCCGCTCGGAAACCGGCTACCCGGCCGGAGCCCACCAAGGCACCAGCCCTGGTGGGGGCTGACAACAGCGACGACGTCAGCGACTGGATCTAACGAAGGAGACCGTCTTGAAGCTCGAACAGCTCCGTCAGGCCGTCGCTTTGATGGCCGATCTCCCCGGCGACCTCGACGTCCAGTACGTCACCAAGACCGGGACCGTCAAACCGCTCGACGCGATCCGCTGGACCCCGCTTGTCGGGTTCATGCCTCGCGGTGGAATCGCGGCCTACGAACGCGACGACAACAAGTGATCACAGCGGGGTCGGAACCATTTCCCGGCCCCGCACCACACTCCGACTCCTCCGGAAGGGAGGCAACCTGTCATGAAGACCATCACTAGAGGTGGACGCACCACCACGGTGCCGGTGGGGTCACTGATGTCGATGTTCGACCCGATCTACTTCGGCATCGATGAATACGGGCACCCGGTGTGGCTGCCCCTGATCTACAAGAACCTCCTCACCGGAGGCGAACCCGGATCGGGTAAGTCCACCCTGTTGACCGCGATCGCCGCCCACGTCGCCCTGTGCACCGACGCGCGGCTGGTCCTGCTCGACGCGAAACTCGTTGAGCTCGGGCTCTGGCGCGATGTCGCCGACGAGTTCGTCGGACCCGACATCACCGCCGCGATCACCCTGCTCAAGCGGCTGCAGCGGGTGCTCGACAACCGGTACGCGATGCTGCTGTCCCAGCAGCGCCGCAAGATCGACCGGTTCGACAACCTGTCGGTCATCGTCGTGATGATCGACGAACTGGCCGCCTACACCACCACCTACGGCTCCAAGGCCGAACAGGAACTGTTCGCGGCTCTGCTGCGTGACCTGGTGGCCCGAGGTAGGGCCTGCGGCATCGTCGTGATCGCCGCGACCCAACGCCCCTCCGGGGCGGACAACCCGCCGATCATCCCCGCCTCGCTGCGGGACATCTTCGCCTACCGGGCCGCGTTCCGGTGCACCACCGACGACTCCTCCGACCTGATCCTGGGACGCGGCTGGGCCTCGCAGACCTACACCGCCGCGAAGATCCTCCCGGCCAACCCCGGCGTGGGACTGCTGCTCGCCGAGGGCGGTACCCCGTACCTGTTCAAAGCCCCGTACATGACCGACGACCAGATCCAAGCCCTGGTCGACTACGCCGCCTGGACACGCGGGGTCAACACCAACGCCATCCACAACCGCGCCGACCACAACACCGTCGACAACACCGTCGACAAGGCCGACCACAAGGCCGATGAGCCCGGCACAGGGCTTGAGGCGGCGGCATGAGCGCGATCGAACTGCGCCTGATCGGCCCGAAAGACCAATGCCTGACCATCGTCGCGCTGCTCAGCCAGCTCGCACCGGTGGAGGTCAAGGCCGTACGCCCCGATGGACGCCACGTCGGCGACTCACCACGGCGGCGGATCTACGCGGAGATCCACACCAGGCTCCGCGACACCTGAGAAACGGCACGGGAACCGGCCCTTGTCCTGCCAGACACCCGGTTCCCGGCCAACCCACACATCCACTCATGGAGGGACGTGAGCACCATGAACCCTACCCAAAACACGGTCACCCTGGACCCGACCACCGCCGACGTGCTGGATCGGGCCGCCGACCACATCGAACGGCACGGCTTCAACCAGGGCACCTACTACGACAACGCGGCCGCCGAGTGCCCCGCCGCGTGCACGGCCGGCGCGATCGCCATCGCCGCCTACGGCTACCCCGCCTGGATACCTGAATACGTCACCGGATGGGGCCACGCCGAGTACACCGACGCGTTCGAATGGATGCAGGGCTACCTCGCGGCCAACCTCGACCGTTACGCCGGACAGTCCATCGGCGTCTACGCCTGGAACGACAGCCCGCACACCACCGGCATGGATGTGGTGGACACCCTGCGCGCGGCAGCCGCCGCGTGGCGCGTGGAGAACCAGGGTGGTGAGGTCTGATGACGGCCGCGATCGCCGCCCCGAACACCGTCAACGCCGTGTTGACACCGGATCGGCCGGTACGGCGGGTCGTGGAGAACGACCAGTACGCCGCGTTCACCCGCCGCATCATCCGCGCCTACGCCCGCCGCGTCGCCACCGGTGACGTCGAGGCACTGACCGACATGCTCCAGCTCGCCGACGAGCTGAACACCGCGATCACCACAGCCGCCAAAGGGCTGCACGCCTTCGGGTACTCCTGGGCCGAGATCGGTGACCGTGCCGGCATCACCCGCCAGGCCGCACAGCAGCGGTGGGGCGGTGAGAAGCCATGACCACAGCGACGTTGACACCTACGTGTCAAACCCCGTCGGAGGTCACCACCGCCGCGATCCTGCGCGTCCTGGAAGACGCCTGGGGACAGATCCGCACCCGGCACCCTGACGTGCCGGAAGCGGTACTGATCATCGGCCCCGGCACCGCCGGGAAGGGCCGCCCGAAGTGGGGTCACTTCGCTGCCCTGCGGTGGCAGCACGGCTCCACCCAGCTCCCCGAGATCCTCATCGCCGGGGAAGGCCTGGCCCGCTCGGCCGAGGAAGTCCTCGCGACCCTGTTGCACGAGGCCGCGCATGGTGTGGCGTCGGTACGCCGGATTCAGGACACCTCACGGCAGGGCCGCTGGCACAACAAGCGGTTCGCCGCACTCGCCGATGAACTCGGCCTGACCGCCGAAAAGGACCCCACCATCGGCTGGTCCCTGACCACCATCCGTGAGGCCACGAAGGACACCTACGCGGACACCCTGACCGCGCTGACCGGTGCGATGCGCCTCTACCGGCACCCCGACCCCGAACGGTCGACCAGCCGGAAAGACTCCAACAACGGGCTCACCTGCGAATGCGACTGCCCCCGCAAGATCCGCGTCGCCGCCGCCGTCCTCGAAGAAGGCGAGATCACCTGCGGCGTATGCGGCACCGACTTCACCCCCGAGAGCGGGTGAGCGGTGATGAACATGCGCAACGAGCACCTCGACAAGCTGATCCGGCAACGCGGCTACTACTTCGCGTTCTACGACCCGGACGGCGACCACCACGGCACACCCACCTACCCGTGGCGCTCCGCCCCCGAAGGGCTCGCCACCGTACGGCAGCTACGCCACATGGGGCTACGCCCCGGCGGACAAGACGTCGCCGCGCAGATCCTCTGGCGGCGCGGGAAACGCGTCGCGTACCTGTACCGCATCGACCTGGCCAAACCCAAGCGGGAAGCCACCCCGGCGCAGCTCGTCGCGATCAACCTCGCCCTCGCCGCCCGGATGCGCTGCCCCACCTGCGGACAGCACAAGCCCTACTACATCCCACGCCGCTACGGCGAATGCCTCGACTGCGCCGGCGTCTACGGCAACGAGGCGGCGGCATGACCACACTCAAGATCACGGAGGGAGCCCACCACACCGGTGGGCTCCCCGCCCACCCTCACCGCTCCGCGCGGCTGATCGCCTGGTGCGCGTTCACCCTCGGCGTCGCCGCGTCCATCGCGGCCAACGTCGCCCACGCCCGACCCGAACTCGGGCCACGCCTCGCCTCGGCGTTCGCGCCGGTGGCGCTGCTGCTCACCGTCGAGATCATGTCCCGCGTCCCGTGGCCGGACGGGCGCTGGTGGAAACTCGGCCGCTGGGCCGGCACCGGCACCGTCGCCGCCGTCGCCGCGATCACCTCCTACCGGCACATGTCCGCGCTGCTCGCCTCCTACGGCGAAGACCGCCTGACCGCGATCATCCAACCCGCCTGCGTCGACGGACTCATGGTCGTCGCGTCCCTCGCCCTCCTCGCCCTGGGCCACCCCCACAACACCGCCACCACCGCTGGTGGTGACGCTGCGTCGACCGAAACCAGCTGGCGAAACTCCACACACAGTGACCACGAACCCGTGCCGGCGGCAACCACCGCCCCCGAAACGGTCACCGCGCAGGTACCGGCAGCGCTCGCGATGAGCGCGCAGATGCTCGCCGCCTCCCACGAAAAGGCCACCGGCCAACCCATCACCGTCGCGACCCTCGCCGACCAGCTCGGCGTCGACCACCACACCGCCCGGCAACTCCTCGGCGCACCGGCACCGGTGCGGGTCAACGGGCACCACCCGGCGGTGACCCGATGACCATCCACACCGTCACCAACGACGGACACCACTACCTGTCCACCAACGGGCACACCATCCGGGTCGACGCCCTACCACCAGACGACCACGTCCCCGCCGCCCCCGCCGTCACCGGCACCGCACTGGTGCCGTGCACCTCCTGTGGCAAGGCACTTGGTGCCGTGCTCGCCGTACCGGGACACCACCTGCTGTGCCGCCCGGTCCCGCTGACCATCTGCGGGCTGGTGTTCTCGCCGAACCTGCCCACCGTCGCCGCCGGCGACACCTTCGGGCACTGGCGACGCTTCACCGAAACCACCGCCGCCCCTCACCAGGACGCGGCATGACCAGCTCGACGGTCACTCTCACCCCCGGCGCTCACGCTCCGGGGGTGGGGGTGGGTGCCGAGACATCACCCGCAACGGTTCGCCGTCAGCTCGGATCACACATCCGACACGGCCGCAGCCCGCTTCCTCTCTCACTCCGCGACGCCGCCGCCGCGTCGATCCCAAGCCGCCCCGACATGGGACGGGCGAACCACCGCCAGCCGCCGCTGGCGACCGACCACCACCTCGACCCGCGCCCCAGGGAGGCACACATGAACCGGGTCCGCATCATCGCCGGCATCCTGCTCGCCGGCACCGCCGCGCTCAACTTCACCAGCGGCCACCACCTCATCGCCCTACTCAACGCCGGCATCGCCGTGGCACTACTTGCCACCACCCGAGCGAGCCGCTCACGATGACCAGCTCGACGGTCACTCTCACCCCCGGCGCTATCGACGCTCCGGGGGTGGGAGTGCCTGCCGAGATCGGCAAAGCCGCCCGCGCCGCCGCCGCCCGCAACATCGACCGGCACACCACCACCGGGCAAGCCCTGCACCGCGCGGCCACCGGCGACGTACCGGCGTGGCTGGGACACGTACGCGCCGCCGCCGGCTGCACCCGCCCCATCCGCCTCACCGGTGAAATCCACACCATAGACCGGGCCACCGGTGCCGTCCTGGCTCGCCGCTCCACTCAGGACATGCCAGACGGGCAGATCTACGTACCCTGCCGCAACCGCCGCGCCACGGTCTGCCCGTCGTGCGCGGAGACGTACCGGGCCGACACCTACCAGCTCTTCCGCGCCGGCCTCGTCGGCGGCAAAGGCATCCCTTCCACGGTCGCCTCACACCCGGCCGTGTTCCTCACCCTCACCGCCCCGTCGTTCGGGTACGTCCACACCCGCCGCTCCTCCACCAAGACCGGGAAGGTGCTGCCGTGCCGGCCCCGCCGCACCACCGACACCTGCCCCCACGGCGCGAACCTGGTCTGCAACCAGGTCCACGCCGAAGGTGAACACGCCCTCGGACAGCCCTACTGCCTGGACTGCTACGACCACCACCACCAGGTCGTCTGGAACCACCACGCCGGTGAACTGTGGCGCCGCACCACCATCGCCCTCAACCGGGAACTGGCGAGGCTGGCCAAGCGGTACGGCGTCAACGTGCGGATCTCCTACGCCAAAGTCGCCGAATTCCAGGCACGCGGCGTCGTGCACTTCCACGCCCTGATCCGCCTCGACGGCCGCAACCCCGCCGACCCCGACACCGTCCTGCCACCCCACCCGGACCTGACCCGGCAGGTGCTGGAAGAAGCGATCTACCGGGCCGCGTACAGCACCACGTTCACCACCGACCCCCACCCCGCCCAGCCCAACGGGTGGCGCATCGCCTGGGGCGCTCAGGTCGTCGCCCGCCCGGTGCACGTGTCCGCCGATGGTGAAGTCACCGACACGATGGTCGCCGCGTACCTGGCCAAGTACGCCACCAAGGCCACCGAGAGCACCGGCCACATTTCGGCGCGGCTCACTCACGACACCATCGACCTCTACGCCGACGAAACCACCCACACCGGCCGGCTCATCGCCGCGTGCTGGACGCTCGGAGCCACACACCGGAACCGCACCGACAAGGCCTGGTGGACCGGGCTACGCCGCTGGGCACACATGCTCGGCTTCGGCGGCCACTTCTCCACCAAATCCCGCCGCTACTCCGTGACCCTGCGGTTCCTGCGTGACGCCCGGATCGAATACGCCCGGCAGGAAATCCGCGCCGCCGACCACGACGAGGAAACCACCCTCATCGTCGGCCTGCTCTCCTACGCCGCCACCGGCTGGAAAACCCACGGCGACGCCATGCTCGCCAACACCGCCGCCGACCTCGCCCGCTCACGCCGCCTCACCGCACGCGAGGAACTCGCTCATGAGCTGGGGACTCGCGCGCCTGAGCCAGCCACAACCTGACACGTACGTGTCAAAGCAGCATCGTCCACATCAGAGAGAGGAAGGAGCAATGACCCTGGATCACCTGGGCAACGTCGACATGATCGACGTCAAGGAAGCCGCGCGGCGGCTTGGAACCAAGGAGCGTTTCGTACGCCGCCTGGTCTCCGAACGCCGCATCCGCTTCTACAAGTACGAGGGCGGATACGTCCGCTTCGACCCCAACGACATCGCCGAGTACATCCGTCAAGGACGCGTTGACGCTATTCAGCCCGTCCTGACCTACCGGAAGGGAGGACATGCATATGCCTAAGAAGCGCCGCTTCGGCCGCGTACGCGCGCTCCCGTCCGGTCGGTTCCAGGCTCGTTATCCGGGTCCCGATGGTGTCGACCGTCCTGCACCTTCGACCTTTGCCACCAAGCGGGACGCCGAACGCTGGCTGACCAAGGTGGAAGGCGAGATCTTGCAGGGCATCTGGAGCAATCCCGACCTTGGTCGAGTGCCACTCGGCCAGTACCTCACCGAGTGGATCGACCACCGGCCCAACCTGCGGCCACGAACCGTGGATCTCTACCGCTGGCTCTATCAGCGGCACATCGCGCCGTCGATGCGCGATGTCTTGCTCTCCAACATCACGTCCGGCATGGTCCGGGCATGGCGAGCTGACCTGCTTTCCAACGGCGTTTCGGTGAGCATGGCTGCAAAGGCGTACCGCCTGCTCCGCGCGGTCCTCAACACAGCCGTTGATGACGAACTGATCCGGCGCAATCCCTGCCGCATCAAGCGGGCCGGACAGGAGAACACCCCCGAGCGTCCCGTCGCCGCTGTTCCCCAGGTGTTCAAACTGGCCGGCTTGGTACCGGCCCGCTTCCGTGTCCTGGTCCTCCTGGCCGCATTCACCAGCCTTCGTTACGGGGAGCTGGCGGCCCTACGCCGGTCGAGCATCGGCCCGAAATGCGAAACGGTGACCGTCACTTCTGCGATGGTCGAGCTTCGTACTGGTGAGCTGGTCTTCGGGCCACCCAAGTCAGACGCTGGGCGTCGCACTGTGACGGTCCCGGCGGCGATCCGTGCCGAGGTCAAGGCACACCTCAAGGCCTACGTAGCAGGCGATGATGACGCACTGGTCTTCACCGGCGCCAACGGTGGAGCCCTGCGACCGGGCAACTTCCACCGGGCAGCGAACTGGAGGGACAACGTCGCTGCCGTAGGGCTTCCCGGGTTCCATTTCCACGACCTTCGGCACACCGGCAACACTCTCGCCGCCGGTACCGGTGCGAGCCTGCGTGACCTGATGGCGCGCATGGGACACGGCTCAACTCGGGCCGCGTTGATCTATCAACACGCCACTCAGCAGGCGGACAAGGCGATCGCGACGGCCCTGGACAAGCAGATCCGCAAGGACCTGGATCGGGCACGTAACGGGCACGCGAAGCGCGGGAAGGCTTCCTGATGATCAAAGCCCCAGGTCGGATGTGGCTCTGACCTGGGGCTTTACATCGGAGCGGGTGAGGGGAATCGAACCCCCACTGTCAGCTTGGGAAGCTGATGTTCTGCCATTGAACTACACCCGCGGGCGGCACCCACTGTACCGGATCGTGGGTCGGGCTCGTCACCAACCTGGAGTGGCGCGGACACGGCCCGGCGCCGGGTCGGTGATGGGCCGGAGCCGCATCGACGTCACCCGATCGATGGCGTCGCGGCGTACTTAAGACAGACCTAAGTTCCTGGCGGGTTTTCCCCACTTCCCGGGTTTTCGTTCCCCACCGTACGGTCGCGCATACATGTGGCAATGGCTGCATGTATGGGGAGGAGACAACTCGATGGGAAACACCAGTCAGCGCCTGCGGCGTCTTGCCGTAGGCACCGGAGCGGCGTGCGCGCTGGCCTTCGCGTTCCTGCCGGCTGTCAGCGGTGTCGCCACCGCGTCGAGCCCGGGCAACAACACCGAGATCTGCGTCGACACCAGCGCAGCTGAATCCGCCGCCAGGGTCAAGGCGGGCAGCAAGTCAACGGAGCGCAATCAGATGACCCGCGCCCAGGCCGCGGCGCACGAGGCGGACACGGCGCAGCGGCTGCAGGCCAAGCGCAAGGTCGGCGACAGCGTCACAGCCTCCGCGGTGACCATCCCGGTGGTCGTACACGTGATCTCGAAGGACACCACGCGGGCCGGCGGCAACATCCCGGACACCATGATCAACGCGCAGATCGACGTACTCAACAAGTCGTACGCCGGCACCACCGGCGGCGCGGCGACCGGCTTCAGCTTCCAGCTGGTCAAGACCACCCGTACCGTGAACGCGCAGTGGTACAACCTGTCCCGCAGCGAGCGCAAGGTGAAGCGCGCCCTACACGAAGGCGGCTACGGCACCCTGAACATGTACCTCGGCGACGCGGGCCAGTACCTCGGCTGGGCCACCTTCCCGGGCGGCAACCTGACCATGGACGGCGTCGTGGTGCTCAACGAGTCGCTGCCGGGTGGCACCACCACCAACTACAACGGTGGCGACACCGGCACCCACGAGGTGGGCCACTGGCTGGGTCTCTACCACACCTTCCAGGGCGGCTGCTCCGGCGGCGACTACGTGGACGACACCGCTCCGGAGTCGTCCCCGGCGTACGAGTGCCCGACCGGCCGTGACACCTGCGCGGCAGCGGGCGTGGACCCGATCCACAACTTCATGGACTACACATACGACGACTGCATGTACGAGTTCACCGCGGGACAGGCGTCCCGGATGCAGGCCCAGTGGGCGGCGTACCGCGCCTAACTGAGCAGAGCCCGTCGACGGCCTGTCACCTTTCGTGGAAGGTGACAGGCCGTCGCGTCTCCCCAGGTGCTCGGAGCGGGTCAAGGGTCGCGGACCGTGGGGTCGCGCCAGCTCACGTACTGCGGGGGCCACGCGTCGCGCCGCCGGTAGTGCGCCAGCATCGCGACCTCCACGGTGAACTCGTAGAGCTGCCAGTCGCCCCTCGGTGAGGCGTGATGCGCCTCCGCCACCCGGCGCCGGCGCCGTGCGTCGACCACCGGCACCGCCCGCCCGGCGAGGTAACCCTCGTCGTCGGAGTCCTCCGGCGGGTACGCGTGCAGCGCATACCTCCCGTCGCGATCGAGATCGGACCGCTTCGGCGAGCGCACCACGAAACAGAACAGCCCCTCGTCGGTCACCACCGGGCTGACGGGGTGCACCCGCGGGCCACCGTCGGGCCGCACCGTCGCCAGGTAACCGAAGCCAGGCCCGTACTGGTGGAGCAGGTCGTGGATCGCGGCCGCCAGGGTTGGCGCCGCGTCGCAGAAGGCCGGCCAGTGAACCACCCGCCAATTCTATCGAACATATGTTCGATCCGCTATGGCTCTTGTGAGTCAAACCTCTTGGCATGATCCCGAGGTTTGGGTCGACGATCGAACGCTGCGCCAGGCCTACCTCGACACGTGACGCAGCGTCCCACTAAAGGTCCGGTCAGCGCGACGCGGCACGGGGCTGGGCCTTACGAGACATCCCGTTATCGAGCCGGCCGGCGACGGCTCCCAGCGCCGCTCCTGTGCCGGTGGAGGTTCACATGTGAGACAGCTCGGGCGGCGCCCGTCGGCGCCCTTGGACATTGGTCGACTGCCTGGCAGCTACGAGGAGTTGGTAGCAGCGAGGTAGGCCGCGTTCAGGCGCTCGCGAACGCTCGGTGATCGCGCTGGGGATCCGGAGCCAAGGTGCGAGCGGCGAAGCTCGTCCATGAACTCTTGCCAGAGCGCGGGGCCGCCTTGTTCGAGCAGCTCGGCGCGAACGCGCAGCGCGGAGCTCGTGGGCCGGTGGCGAAGTCCCCAGCTGCCGAGCTGCGCGAACACGGGTACGAGTTGGATCGCGGGTTCGGTCAGGCTGTAGCGCGCCCGCTGGCCGGGTCGCGTGTCCTCGCGGGTGAGCAGTCCGGACTCGACGAGTCGCTTGAGCCGGTCGGCCAGAATATTTGAGGCGATCCCCTCGATTGAGTTGGCCTGCAGTTCTCGGAAATAGCGGCGGTCTCCGAAGACGATGTCGCGGAGGACGAGCAGGCTCCAGCGATCGCCGAACACCTCGATGGCGGCGTTGATCGGGCACTCCGACCGCGGCTCATTCGCTTCGCCCATAGTGCTTGCAATCTACCACCGCTCGGGACTACCGTCTCGACAAGCGGTTGCAAACCACAAGCGGAAGGAGCCCCATGCTAGAGCAGGTCGCGGAAGGTGTGCTGATCCACCAGAGCGAGTTACTCCAGAACAACACCGTTGTCGTGCAGGGCAGGGGCGGCGTGTTACTCATAGACCCCGGGATCACAGGCGATGAAATGGTCTGCCTAGCGAACGACCTTCGTAAGTTGGGCCAGCGCGTCATAGGAGGCTTCTCGACGCATCCTGACTGGGATCACGTGCTCTGGCATGCCGAGCTCGGCGAAGCGCCTCGTTACGGTACAGGCCGCTGCGCGGCTTATATGCGAGATCTGCTGTCGAACCCGGACTGGAAGACCCGCGCCGCCGAGGGGCTACCGCCGGAAATCGCCGAGGAAACACCGCTGGACCTGTTCGGCCTCATCACCGGTCTGCCTGCCGAAGCTACGCAGATTCCTTGGGATGGCCCTCAAGTCCGGATTATCGAGCATCCGGCTCATGCCCCGGGCCATGCGGCGCTGTTGATCGAAGAACGCGGGGTTCTCGTCGCCGGCGACATGCTCTCTGATGTCTTTATCCCGATGCTCGACGACTTCAACAGCACCAATGACCCGATCGAGGACTACCTCGTCGGGCTGCGGCTGCTCGAGGACGTGGCGGACGACGTTGATGTCCTCATCCCCGGTCACGGGTCCGTCGGCAGAGCTGATCAGGTACGCGCACGGATCAAACAGGATCGAGCGTACGTGCATGCCTTGCGTGACGGCCTTGCACCCGATGACCCGCGCATCGGCCCATCGGCAAAGCCCGGCTGGGAGTGGGTAAGCGACATACACGAAGGGCAAGCCCAGAGCCTCGCCCGAAGAAGCGAGCGCGACGGGACGCCCGGCTAGCGATCCACTTGCGGGACTGGCCTGCACGTCGGTCCTGCCAACTTCTTGACGCAAGACACAGCACCGGAAGATTGCTGCGTTGATGCGCGCTGACCGGCACGAGGTGTCGACCTCGGCAGTGGTGGGGGCGCTGCGACGCGCACACCCTGAGCACGGCTCGCCTCGCGTACGCCACCAACGCCCACGAATGTCGGTGCAAGACTGCACAATTCCAGCCAAGACAGAACCCGCCAGCAACGACGATGTACCGGCCGGATACTCACGAGTCGACCCCTGGGTGATCTCATCCGACACGGACTCAGAGATCACATTCCTGGGACAGGTCTTCGGTGCGACGGAGCGACCGAACTCGCGGATGCTCAACGCCGACGGGACGATCGGCCACGTCGAGGTCGATCTCGCCGGATCCGTGATCATGATGTTCGACGCCCAGCCCGGCTGGCCGGCGATGCCAGCCCACCTGCGCGCGTACGTCGACGACGTCGACGCCGCCTTCGACCGTGCCATCGCAGCCGGCGCCTCACCGGTCACCCGCCCCACCACCTCGCATTCGCTGAACGAGTCGCCAGATTCCGCGACCCACAAGGCCACCTGTGGTGGGTGCACCAGCGCACCGAGACACTCACCCTCGACGAGATGGGCCGCCGGTTCGCGGACCCCACCTACCAACAAGCAATGACTTACGTCCAAGAGTCACTGGCCGCCGAATTCACCGCCCGCGCGCAGACCACACAAGATCAAACCGCGCCAGAGGCTTGACCCAACACAGCAATCTGTCGACCGGGACCGGACGTCGTCGGTGAAGGCTCAGGCCGAACAGGCCGCCCGTCGCCTTGTGCGCGAGGGCTTCGGGTAGCCAGCGCTGCCGCTCACTTGTATGCCGTACAGACCACGATCAGCACTGACTGCGTTGAGTAGGCGAGAATGTACCTATCGTGTCTGCCTGCACGGAAGGGGCTGCGAAATGTCCGACGTCGAGACGAAATCCTACCGCTACCTGCGTACGGCGATGGTCGGGTTGCTGGTCAGTCTGGGCGTGGCGGTGTTCTATCAGTCGCTGGTCCAGCAGTCCTTCCTCGCCTCCGTCAGCGCGTACTACTACACGCCCGCGCAGGCGATCTTCGTCGGCGCGCTGATCGGGCTCGGCGCCTGCATGATCGCCCTGCGCGGCACGCACGAGGTGGAGGAGGTCTTCCTCAACCTCGGCGGCATGCTCGCCACCGTGGTCGCGATCGTGCCCACCTCGCGCGGTGTGGACTTCCAGTCGGCGGTACGCGCCTGCGAGCAGGGAGACAGCCCGCTGCTCACCGACCAGGCCTCGGGCAACGTGGACTGTCCGACCGTACGGGCGCTCGCCGACGCGGCTGCGGCGAACATCGAGAACAACATGGTCGCGCTGCTGGTCGTCGGCCTGCTCGCACTGCTGGCCGCCGTGTTCTTCGCGCTGCGCGACGGCAGGGGACACTCGGCGGCCTTCTGGTGGGGCTTCGGCGTGGCCCTCGTGGTGTACGCCGCCGGAGCAGCCTTCTTCTGGCTGGCCAGGGACGCGTTCATCGACACAGCGCACTACATCGCCGCGGTCGGCCTGTTGCTCTGCATCGTCACCGTCGCCACCGCCAACGCGCTCCGGCGCGAGCACCGCACCAGCGATGGGCCCACCCGGCAGACCATCGACACCTTGGCCCGGTCACGGGACCGCTACGCATGGATCGCCCGGATCATGCTCCTGGTGGCCGCGGTCGGCGTCGTGCTGTGGCTCGTCGACGCGATAACCCTGTTCTGGCTTGAGATCTCCGTGGCCCTGCTGTTCGCCGTGTTCTGGCTGGTGCAGACGCTCGAACTCAGCCAGGAACCCGAACTGCGGCGCCGGCCATCTGGTCTCGGTATTGAGCCCCAGCCAGTCACTCACCCGCCGCTTGGGTAGCCTGCAACGATGCTGCTTTCGGACCGGGACCTGATCGACCAGATCAAGCAGGGGCGGCTGCAGCTCGAGCCGTTCGAGCCCACCCTGATCCAGCCGTCGAGCATCGACGTACGGCTGGACCGGTGGTTCCGGGTCTTCAACAACACGAAGTACACCCACATCGACCCGTCGGTGCAGCAGGACGAGCTGACGTCGCTGATCGAGGTGGCCGACGACGAGCCGTTCGTACTGCATCCGGGCGAGTTCGTGCTGGCGTCGACGCTGGAAGTGGTGACGCTGCCGGACGACCTCGCCGGCCGGCTGGAGGGCAAGTCGAGCCTGGGGCGGCTCGGGCTGCTGACGCACTCGACCGCGGGCTTCATCGACCCGGGCTTCTCCGGCCACGTCACGCTGGAGCTGTCCAACGTGGCCAACCTGCCGATCACGCTCTGGTCCGGGATGAAGATCGGCCAGCTCTGCATCTTCCGGCTCTCCTCGCCGGCCGACCACCCGTACGGGTCTTCGGTCTACGGGTCCCGCTACCAGGGTCAGCGCGGCCCGACCCCGAGCCGGTCGTGGCAGAACTGGCGTACCTGGCCCACCGGCTGATCCCAACTTGCGCGCCGCCGGGGCGCTTGCGTACCCAATCATGAAACTTTCTGTTGGGTGTACGGAGACAAGCGGCAGCTATTGACGGACTCCCCAGCGGGGACCAGAGTGTGCCCCAGTTGATGCATGGCATCCCGTACCTCTTCGGGGAGGCGACCGATGAGATCCCGACTCCTTGGCATGGCCGTCACGATGGCCGTCGTACTGGCTCCCTTGAGCGCCGCGACCGCGGCCCCGACAGGCGGCACGGACGACGGCTACACGCTCACCACCGACCGCACCTCGCGACAGCAGGCGTTCGCCGACGCGGCGGCGGCCTACGGCGTACCCACCGAAGTGCTTCTGGCGGTTTCCTACCTGGAGTCGCGGTGGGACGCCAACCTGGGACAGCCCAGCCGCGCCGCGGGCTACGGCCCGATGCATCTGACCGACATCGCGTCCGCCGGCGAGGATCCGCACCACGACCACGGCGACTCGCGCGGCGACGACTCCCGCCCGATGGAGCCGGCCGACTCCGAGCCGCCGGCCGGCGAACCGCCGGCGTCGCTGCGTACCCTCACCACCGCCGCCGAGCTGACCGGCCTGGAGCCGGCCGCGCTGCGTGCCGACCCGACCGCCAACATCCGCGGCGGCGCCGCGCTGCTCGCCTCCTACCAGAGTGAGCCGTCGGACGACCCCGGCGCCTGGTACGGCGCGGTCGCCCGCTACAGCGGCGCCACCGACACCCAGGCGGCGCGAGCGTTCGCCGACGAGGTGTACGCCACCATGCGCACCGGCGCCAGCCGCACCACCGACGACGGCGAAGCCGTGTCCCTGCCGGCCACCGCCGTGACGCCGCAGACCGGCCAGCTCGGCGAGCTCGGGCTGCGGGTCTCCAACGCCGCCGGCGCCGACTGCCCGAGCGACATCTCGTGCGAGTGGATCCCGGCCCCGTACGAGCAGTACGGCCCGGAGCCCTGGGCGTACGGCAACCACGACAGGGCCGACCGCCCGAACAACCTGAAGATCAACTACATCCTGATCCACGACACCGAGACCAGCTACGCGAACACCCTGCGCCTGGTGCAGAACCCGCGGTACGTGTCGTGGCACTACACACTGCGCTCCAGCGACGGGCACATCGCCAACCACGTACCCAATAAGGACGTGGCCTGGCACGCCGGCAACTGGTACTTCAACACCCACTCGATCGGGCTCGAGCACGAGGGCTTCGCCGCGCAGGGCACCTGGTACACCGAGGCGATGTACCGCACCTCGGCGAAGCTGGTGAAGCACCTCGCCGCGAAGTACGACATCCCGATCGACCGGCAGCACATCGTGGGGCACGACAACGTACCCGGGATCACGCCCGCGCGGGTGCCGCAGATGCACTGGGACCCGGGCCCGTACTGGGACTGGGGCCACTACTTCGACCTGCTCGGCAAGCCGTTCCGGGACCAGGGCTCGCCGCGCTCCAACATGATCACCATCAATCCGGACTACGCCACCAACAAACCGGCGTTCATCGGCTGCACCCCGTCCACCCCGTCCGCACCGTGCCCGCTGCGCAGCTCCGCCTCGGTGATCCTGCGTACCGAGCCACGCGACGATGCGCCGCTGCTCAACGACAAGGGGCTGCGCCCCGACGGCACCCCGAACACGATGCGGGTCTCCGACATCGGCAGCCGGGTCGACGCCGGTATGCAGTTCGCCGTCGCCGACGTACGCGGAGACTGGATCGCGATCTGGTATCTCAGCCAGAAGGGCTGGCTGCACAAGTCGGACACGCTGTGGGCCACCGGCCTGGTGGTCACTCCGAAACCCGGCAAGACCTCGATCCCGGTGTACGGGCGGGCGTACCCGGAGGCGTCGGCGTACCCGTCGCACGTACCGGTGCAGTCGATCGTGCCGCTGCAGTACACGATGCCGGCTGGGCAGGCGTACACCGTCGGGCTGATGCCGGACACCAACTACTACTGGGCGGTCACGCTCGACACCACCAACCACACCGTGGTCAACGGCAAGGACCGGTACTTCCAGGTCCAGTTCGGACACCGGCTGATGTACGTACGCGCCGCCGACGTCAACCTGATCGGCTCCCCAGTGCCGTACTAGGGCATGTCCTGCCGATCTTCAGTCGGCTGCGACGGGCCCAGACGACGACCGGCGGCGTTGCAGAACCGTCCGGATACAACACCGGTATCCGGACGAACCTGCGCCTTGCCGGACGCCGCCTGGATCCCGTCTC
>JBOGDF010000036.1:0-23346 GCA_050701635.1 Micromonosporaceae bacterium
GCGCTCACCGGAGCCGGGCTGACCGGGGCGGCCGCGGGGCTCACCGGCGCGGGGCTGACCGGCGAGTCGGCCGCCTGGTCGCGCGCAGTGCCGGACGCCGGCACCACCTTGGTGGCCTCCTCGGTACGCGCCGGAGCCGCCCCCGGCAGCACCCGGGTCGCCTCGGCGGCCTTGCGGGTGCCGGCGGTGGCGATCGCCTCGTCCGCCGACCACGGGGTGACCGGCAGCTCGGGCGCGGAACGGGCGAGCGCGACGATCCGGTCCAGGTCCACCGACGAGGCGAGCATCGAGCCGAGGCGGCGTACCGCCCGTACGGCGTCGGTGGTGCGGTCCACGACGGGGGCGACGCCGAGCGTACGGCTGGGCAGGGCGGCCAGGCTGTTGCGGCGTACCAGCCCGAGCACCGGCACGCCGATGTCGTCGAGAGATTCCCGCAGGATCTGTTCGTGCCGGTCGGAGACCACCCGGGTGAGCACCACGCCGCCCAGCCAGAGCAGCTCGTCGAACGCCCGGAATCCGTGCACCAGCGCCGCCACGGACTGGCCCATCGCGCCCACGTCAACCACCAGCACGACCGGCGCCTTGAGCAGGCCGGCGACCTGGGCGGTGCTCTCCACGTCCGCGCGGCCAGAGAGCCCGTCGTACAACCCCATGGTTCCTTCGATCACCGCGATGTCACTGCCGGCCGCGCCGTGCGCGAACAGCGGCGCCACCCGGTCCACCCCCTGCAGCCGGGGGTCGAGATTGCGGCCGGGACGGCCACCGGCCAGCCCCAGGTAGCCGGCGTCGACGTAGTCCGGCCCGATCTTGAACCCGCTGGGCGTCAGGCCCCGCCCGGCGAAGGCCGCGAGCAGGCCAACCGCGATCGCGGTCTTGCCGTGTCCGGACGAGGGCGCCGCGATAACGAGGCGTGGAATGGCGGTCATGTGAGCGCTCCTAGACATGACGATCCCCGGCACGTCGTGGGGTCGTGCGGACCCTAAGGATGCAACGTACGCGCCACCGGCACCCTCCCGGGGTCGTGCCAGATGTTATGGGTACCGTGCTGGGGTGTCGCACCGTTACGGGTTTCTGGCCCGACCGCGCTGGATCGCGCTGATCGTCGTGGCGGTGGCGCTGGCCGCCGTGATGGTCGGGTTGGGCTTCTGGCAGCTGTCGCGCTACCACGAACGCACCGCCATCAACGAGCGGATCGACGCCGCCGGCAAGGCGCCCCCGAAGCCGCTGTCGGAGGTGCTCACGGTGGGCGAGGCGCCCTCGCCGGAGTCGGCGTGGACCCGCGTGATCGCCACCGGGGTGTACGACACCGACCACGAGATCCTGATCCGCGGGCGTACCGTCTCCGGGCGGGTCGGGTACGAGGTCGTCACGCCGCTGGTGCTCGACGACGGCACCGCGGTGCTGGTCGACCGGGGCTGGATCCCGCCGGGGCGGGGCGGCGCCACCGCGCTGCCGGACGTACCGGCGGCACCGCGAGGTGAGGTGACCGTGGTGGGCCGGGTGCACCTGCCGGAGAGCGGCGGTGACGCGGCGGCGCCGGTGTCCGGCCGGCTGCAGGCGAAGCGGATCGATCCGGCCGCGCTGGCCCCGGCGGTGGGCCGCCGGGCGTACGGCGGTTTCCTGCTGCTGCAGCGCCAGGACCCGCCGTCCGATGCCAGGCTGGTCCCGATCCCGGTGCGGTACGAGAACTCCGGCCAGAACCTCTCGTACGTGGTCCAGTGGTGGCTGTTCGCGCTGATCGCGCTTGTCGGACCGGCGTTCCTGGTACGCCGCGAGGCCCGCCGCTCGGAGCCACCGGCCGACCGGTTGTCGCCCGCCGAGGCGGGTTGAAGGTCCAGAATCGGGGGTACGGACGTTCGCGTGCCCGTACCGAAGGAGGTGCGCCATGACCACGGCCACCCAGACCACCCGGTGGACGATCGACCTGGCGTTCGAAGAGGACGCCGACCACACCACGGCGACCGCGCTGGTCACCACGCCAGCCGGCCAGCAGCTGCGCGGCAGCGGACAGGCCCGCCGCAATCCGCATGACCGGCCGGTCCCGCGCATCGGCGAAGAGGTCGCCGGCGCCAGAGCGCTGTCGAACCTGGCGCACGAGCTGCTGGAGTACGCGGCCCGGGAAATCGAGTCGAACGTACGACGGGACGACCCCAAGGTCCGCTGATCCGAGCGGCGCCGGCGCGTGAGAGCTCCGTGTTAGTGGCGTGAGATTGGACGGCCCTACCTTCGCGGCCGTCCGTACAAACACGCTCTAACGGGGGAAATCAGCATGAAGAAGCGCACTATTCGCCGGTCCATCGCGGCTGCCGCGGTCGTCCTGGCCGGCGCCGCGTCGCTGGCCGGCTTCAACGCCGCGAACGCCGCGAGCGCCACGGCCGAGCTGGAGCGTGAGGCGGGCCGGATGGGGCAGCCCGCCACCACCAGCACCACCGCGAGCACCAGCTCCAGCGACAAGTTCTGCAAGTGGATCGTCAACGCCAACGGGGTGGCGCTGCGCACCCGGCCCAGCTCGTCGTCCACCCGGCTCGGGCTGCTCTACAAGGGCAACGCGGTGTATGGCTACGTCTACAAGTACAACACCCCGAGCTGGCGCTACGTACGCTCGCCGCGGCACGACCGCAACGGCTACGTCTACAAGTCCTACCTGACCCGCAGCTACTGCATCGACGCCTGACAGCGCGCCGGTGACGGCCCCGTGTGACCCGCGAGTCACACGGGGCCACGCGCGTCCGCGGGGCGGCCGGTGTGGATCGCCCGTACGGTGTCGACGGTGTCGGCTTCGCTGGCCGGCTTGTCATCGCGATACCGCAGCACCCGGGCGAACCGCAACGCCATCCCGCCCGGATACCGGGTGCTGTTCTGTACGCCGTCGAACGCGATCTCGACCACCAGCTCGGGCCGTACGTACACCGTCCAGTCGTCGCGCCGGGTCTCCAGCGCGAGCAGCTTCTCGGTCTGCCAGCGCAGCAGCGCGTCGGTGAGCCCCTTGAAGGTCTTGCCGAGCATCACGTACCCGCCGTCGGGGTCGCGCGCGCCCAGGTGCAGGTTGGACAGCAGGCCGCGGCGCCGGCCGTGGCCCCACTCCACGGCGAGCACCACCAGGTCGAGGGTGTGCCGTGGCTTCACCTTCAGCCAGCCACCGCCGCGCCGGCCCGCCTGGTACGGCGCGTCGAGCGACTTCACCACCACGCCTTCGTGGCCGGCGTCCAGCGCGCCCGCATACCACTGGCTGGCCTGGTCCACGGTGGACACGACGGTACGCGGGATCAGCAGTGACTCCGGCACGGCGTCGGCGAGCACGGTCCACCGCTGGTGCGCCGGCGCGTCGAGCAGATCCTCGCCGTCGAGGTGCAGCAGGTCGAAGTAGTACGACGTCAGCGGGGTCTGCTCGGCCAGCAGCGACGGATCGCCGCGCTGGCCGACCCGGCTGGCGGTCACCGAGAACGGCATCGGCCGCCGGTCCGCGCCGAGCACGATCGCCTCCCCGTCGAGCACCGCCGAGCGCGCCGGCAACGCCCGCGCCGCCGCCACCACCTCCGGCAACCGAGCGGTGATGTCGTCCAGGCTGCGGGTGTAGACCGCCACGTCGTCGCCGTCGCGGTGCACCTGGACGCGTACCCCGTCGAGTTTCCAGTCAACCGCGGCCGGGCACACCTTTCCGATCGCGTCGTCGACGCTGGTAGCGGTCTGGGCCAGCATCGGCGCCAGCGGCCGGCCCACCTCGAGCCGGAATCCGGCCAACGCCGCCGCCCCACCGGTGAGCGCCGCCGCGGCCACCGCGCGCAGGTCGCCCGAGAGCAGCAGCGCCCGTCGTACGTCGGTGGCGGGCACGTCGGCGGCGCGCGCCACCGCGTCGGCCATCACGCCGGCGAGCGCGCCCTGGCGTACCTCCCCGGTGAGCAGGCCGCGCAGGTAGCGCTGCTCGTCGGTGGTAGCGGCGCGGAACAGGTCGCCGAGCAGCTTGCGCCGGGCCGCCTGCGACCCGGCACCGCGCTGCTCCCCCACCCGCTGCAGCAGCGCGTCCACCCCGGCGACGGTGAGCGTCGGCGCGTCCGCGGGCGGCGGCAGCTCCCGCAGACTGGCCCAGCCCACGCCGATCTGCCGCTGCCGCAGCTCCCCGGACAGGTACGCCACCGTCGGCACCACGTCGTCCGGCGTCGCCTGCGCCAGGCAGCCGGCGAGCAGCTCGGTCTTGGTACGGCGCGAGCTGGTCGCCGCCACCGCGGCGGACGCCGCCGCCACCTCCGCGAACAACATTCGATCAGCCGGCGGTACGCCCGAGCTTGGCGAGCAGCAGCGCCTCAGCCAGGCAGGCGCGGGCGAACTCGCCGAGGTGCAGGCTCTCGTTGACGCCGTGGGCCCGGCTGTCCGGGTCCTCTACGCCCGTGACCAGGATCGACGCCGCCGGGAACGCCTCGGCGAACGCGGCGATGAACGGGATCGAGCCGCCCACCCCGATGTCCACCGGCGGGGTGCCGTCCCACGCCTCGCGGAACGCCTCGCGCGCCGCGTCGTACGCCGGGCCGGTGGCGTCGATCGCGTACGGCGCGCCCACCTCGCCGTCGGTGATGGTGACCTGGACGCCCCACGGCACGTGCCCGGTGAGGTGCTCGGTGAGCGCCCGCATCGCCGCCGCCGGCTCCTGGCCGGGCGCCAACCGCATGCTCACCTTCCCGCGTACCACCGGAATCAGGGTGTTCGAGGCGTCCTTCACGGCCGGGCAGTCGATGCCGAGCACCGCGATGGCGGGTTTGTTCCAGAGCCGCTCGGTGATCGTGCCGGTGCCGATCAGGGACACCCCGTCGACCAGGCTGGCCTCCTCGCGGAACCGCTTCTCGGGCATGTCCACCTGCGTCGGGCCGGCGTTGACCAGCCCCGGCACCGCTACGCCGCCCGCCTCGTCGTGCAGCGTGGCGAGCAGCCGGCACAGCGAGGTCAGCGCGTCCGGCGCGGCGCCACCATACATCCCGCTGTGTACGCCGTGCTCCAGCGTGCGGACCTCGAGGTAGCAGTCGACCAGGCCGCGCAGCGAAGTGGTGAGCGCCGGCAGCCCGACCTCCCAGTTACCGGAGTCGGCGATCACGATCACGTCGGCGGCGAGCAGCTCGCGGTGGGTGAGCAGGAACGCCGCCAGGGTGGGCGAGCCGAACTCCTCCTCGCCCTCCACGAACACGGTCACGCCGACCGGCAGCGCGTCGCCATGGGCTCGGATCGCGGCCAGGTGGGCGGCGATGCCGGCCTTGTCGTCGGCGACGCCGCGGCCGAACAGCCGGCCGTCGCGCTCGGTCGGCTCGAACGGCGGGCTGTCCCACTCCTCGGCGTTGCCCGGCGGCTGTACGTCGTGGTGCGCGTACAGCAGGACGGTGGGCGCGCCGGGCGGGGCGGGCTTGCGGGCGACCACGGCGGGCTGGCCGCCGGGCGCGGCGAGGATCTGCACGTCGGGCAGCCCGGCGGCGCGGAACAGCTCGGCGGTCGCCTCCGCGGTGCGCTGCACCTGGCTGTGGTCATAGCCCGGGAACGCCACGCTCGGGATCCGCGCCAGCGCCTCCAGGTCGGCCCGGAGCTGCGGGAACAGCCGCTCGATCTCGGCCGCCAGCTCGGCGTCGGTACGGGGGGTCACGGCGTCGGTGGTGACGGCGGCGTCGCTGCGGCCGTCGCGGGGCTGCTCAGTCATACGCCGGATGCTATTCCCTACCCCTGACACTCCGCGCCGCGGCGGTAGCGCCGGCCGACTCCACGGTGGCGGCCGGTCAGGTTGGGTGCGGCCGGTCAGGTTGGGTGCGGCCAGGCGAGCTCGCCGGCGTACACCGGATCGGTGAGTACGTTGCCGGGCGGGGCGAGCGGGCACTGCCACGCCGCGTCGTACGCGCAGGAGGGGTTGTACGCGAAGTTCAGGTCGACCATCAACCGGTTCCCGGAGCCGCCCAGGTCGGCGCCCTTCACGGTGTCGATCAGGTAGCGGCCGCCGCCGTAGGTCTGGTCCCCCGCGGTGGCGTCCCGCAGCGGTACGAAGATCCCGCCGCCGTACGACTCCAGCCACCACACGTCGAGCGCGCCGAGCCCGGAGAGCCGCAGCCGCCCGATCCGGGTGTACGGGACCACCCCGTCGGTGGCCGTCGGCACCTCGATCCGCACCGGGTCGGCGGGCTCCACGGGGAGCAGCCCGAGCCGCTTCGCCGGGTTGTACGGCGCGTACCACAGCCCGCTGAAGTCCTCGCGGGACTCGGCCGGCAGCGGCGAGGCCGGGTGGCTGCCGAACAGCTCGTCACGACCCGCCCGCCACACCCCCCATCCGCGCTCGGGGTCGGCTTCGGCGCGTACCTGCTCGTACAGCCCGGTGACCGCGCGTCGCCAGTCCAGCACCGACAGACTCATCCCGCCCCCCTTTGCTCATGGCCGCGTACGCCGCCCGAGCCGCCCCTACGTTGAGTGTGCGCCCGGGGGTACGAAGGGCAAGTGATTCGGCGCACCGTACTCGATCAGGCGTACCAGGGCGTCGGTGTCGAGATGGTCTGCCACCAGATCGCCCAGGAGGTCGAGCATCTCGCGCCGGAGCCGGCGGTAGTCGGTGTCCGGCGCCACCTGGAAACCGTCTCGCCCCGCCGCGGCCGCCGCCTCCGTCAGGTACGCCCGCCGGAACCCGTCGTGCTCGAACGCTCCGTGCCAGTGCGTCCCGCAGACGGCACCGACCCGCAGCCCCTCGGTGCCGCCTCCGGGAAGCTGGAACAGCCCCGTGCCGGACTCGGCGACGGCGCGGCCGTGGTGGATCTCGTACCCCCCGACCGGGTGGCCCCGGTAGTCGCCGGCCGGGCGCGCCAGCACCTTGTCGGCGGCGAACCGCACCCGCAACGGCAGCAGGCCCAGCCCGTCGACGGTGCCCCGCCCGCTCTCCACCTCGTCGTCGATCCGCTCGCCGAGCATCTGGTAGCCGCCGCAGATCCCGAGCACCGGACGGCCGCTCGCGGCGTGCCGGCGTACCGCCTCGGCCAGCCCGGTACGCCGCAGCCACGCCAGATCGTCCACAGTGGACTTGCTCCCGGGGAGTACGACCAGATCGGCGGCGGCGAGGTCGGCTGGCGAGCTGACCAGGCGTACCAGGACGCCCGGCTCGGCGGCGAGCGCCTCCACGTCGGTGGCGTTGGAGAGCCGGGGCAGCCTGACGACGGCGACCCGCAGCCAGTCGCTACCCACCGGGGGCAGCCGGCGACCCAGCACCGCGCCGTCCGGGTGGGCGAGGGAGTCCTCGGTGTCCAGCCACAGCTCCGGGCTGTACGGCACCACCCCGTACGTGGGCCGCCCGGTGAGCGCGGTGAGGCTCTCCAGCCCGGGCGCGAGCAGCGCCGGATCGCCGCGGAACTTGTTCACCACGAACCCGGCGACCAGCGCCTGGTCGTGCCGGTCCAGCAGCGCGAGGGTGCCGAAGAACGCGGCGAACACGCCGCCCCGGTCGATGTCGCCGACCACGATGGCGGGCAGCTCCGCGGCGCGCGCCAGCCCCATGTTGGCCAGGTCGCCGGACCGCAGGTTGATCTCCGCCGGGCTGCCCGCGCCCTCGCAGACCACCACGTCGTAGTCGCGCCGCAGCTCCGCCAGGGTCTCGTGGACGGTGGCCGCGAGGCGCCGTTTCAGCTGGTGGTAGTCGCCCGCCCCCAGGGTGCCCACCGGCTGCCCCAGCAGCACCACCTGGCTGGTCCGGTCGGAGCCGGGCTTGAGCAGCACCGGGTTGAACCGTACGTCGGGCTCCAGCCCGCAGGCGGCGGCCTGCAGCGCCTGCGCCCGCCCGATCTCGCCGCCGTCCGGGGTGACGGCGGAGTTGTTCGACATGTTCTGCGCCTTGAACGGCGCCACCTTCACCCCCTGCCGCGCCAGCCACCGGCAGATCCCCGCGGTCAGTACGCTCTTGCCCGCGTCCGACGTCGTCCCCGCGACCAGCAGCCCGCCCCTCACCGCCACCCGCCCTTCACCGTCGCCCGCCTCACCGGCGTACTCCGCGCCAGATCGCGACGCCGGCGGCGAGCACGGCGGTGGCCGTACCCACCAGGGCGGAGAGCCGGGCCGCGCGCCGGATGTCACCGGCGACGGGTGCGGCGCCGTCGCCCAGCTCGGGCCGGTGTTCGACCCGGCCGTGGTAGACGTTGCGGCCACCCAGCCGTACGCCCAACGCACCGGCCATCGCCGCCTCGCACTGGCCCGCGTTGGGGCTCGGGTGGCTACCGCCGTCGCTCTGCCACGCGCGCAGCGCACCCCGCGACGTACCGCCCACCGCGGGCGCCGCCAGCGCGGTCAGCGCCGCCGTCACCCGCGCTGGCACCAGGTTGGCCGCGTCGTCGAAGCGGGCCGCCGCCCAGCCGTACCGCTGGTAGCGCGGCGAGCGGTGGCCGACCATGGCGTCGAGCGTGTTCACCGCGCGGTAGCCCACCAGGCCCGGTAGGCCCGCGACGGCGCCCCAGACCAGCGGCGCCACCACCGCGTCGGAGGTGTTCTCGGCGACCGACTCGACGGTGGCCCGCGCCAGCTCGTCACCGCCCAGCGCCGCCGGGTCGCGCCCACACAGGTGGGACAGTCGTTGCCGCGCGGCGGTCACGTCGTCCGCCTCCAGCGAGCCGGCCATCGCGACCGCCTCCCGGCGCAACGAGGTGCCGCCCAGCACCGCCCAGGTGGTCGCCGCCACCACCGCCGTACGCCACACCGGCCGCCGCCGGGTTGCCCAGCCCAGCGCCGCCGCGGCCGCCACCGGTACGCCGACCGCGAGCCCCACGTGCACCGCCCCCGCCGCACGCGTCGGCCGGTAGGTACGCCGTTCCAGCGCGGCGGCGAACCGCCCGTACCCGGCGACCGGGTGCCAGCGCCGCGGATCTCCGAACACCGCGTCGAGCCCCGCCCCGAGCAACAACCCCACAGCATCCGCCGCCGCAGCACCCCCCGCCGCCGCACCCACGGCCGGCGCACGCTCATCACCGGGCGCGTGCCGCCCCGCCGCCCGCTCACCGCTCGCGCGTCGCACCGCCGTGCGCCCACCGCCGGCGGACCGCGCCGCCGACGTACGCCCGCCGCGCGCGGACCGCCGCGCCGTACGCACTACCCCGCCTTCTGCCACGCTGGGCAGCCTAGAGACCGGCGGCGGCCTGTCGATGGGTGGCCGGCGACGTAGCGCCGCCGGCCACACCGGGCACGCTCATCCGGAGACCGCGACCGGCTCTCCCAGGCGCTGGTACGGGTAGGACTCGGCTTCGTCGTCCTCCACCGGGTCCTCGGCCGTGTCGTCCACGGTCTCGGTCGGCTCCGCCGCGTCGGCGGCCACCGCGTCGGCCGGCGGCACCGCCCGGGTACGGGTGAACGTCGACGTACCGCGGGCCAGGTTGTGCCCGACGGCGGCGGCCTCCATCTCGTACGAGGTCCGCTTCAGGCCGTCCTCGCCCTGGTACTCCCGGGTGTAGAGCCGGCCGGTGACCACCACCGGGTCGCCCTTGAACAGCGACTGGTACGCGTTGTCGGCGAGCCCCCGCCAGCAGCTGACCTTGACGAAGAACGAGTTGCCGTCGACCCAGGACCCGGTCGCCTTGTCGAACCGCCGGGAGGTCGACCCGACGCGGAAGTTGACCACCGTGGAGCCGTTGCTCTCCAGCCGGCGCCGCTCGGGCTTGGTCACCAGATTGCCGGTGACGGTGACGTACGTGTCGTGCATGGCACTTCTCCTGATCTCACACGGCCACCACACCGGCGACCGCTCACGAGCCGTCACCTTCGCCGAGACCGCGCGACCACCGCCACCGCCCGAACACCGTTCTGTGGAGAACTCGGTCCCCTGTGGACAGAGGTGCGATCACGCGCGGGATGTGCTACAAGTCGAGCCCGCTGACCAGCACGTCCGCCCGCGCACGCGTCGCCGCCACCAGCGCCGCGTTCCGCTCGTCCGACCCGTACGCCCACTCCCGCGCCGCGGCGTTCGACTTTCCCGACGCGGCATGCCGCGCCACCAGCCGGTGCAGTCGGGTCTCGTCGTCGAGGCACACGTACCAGGTCTCGTCGAGCAGCTCCCCGACTCCGACCCAGCTGGCGTCGGACAACAGCAGGTAGTTACCTTCGGTGACCACCAACGGCACCGACCGAGGCACCGGGATCGCCCCCGCGATCGGCTCCTCCAGGTCACGGCGGAACGCAGGCGCGTACACACACTTCTCGGTGTTGCTGCGCAACCGGCGCAGCAGCGCGGCGTACCCGCTGGCGTCGAAAGTGTCCGGTGCCCCCTTGCGCGCCGCCGCTCCCAACCGGGCCAGCTCCACCTGCGCCAGATGAAATCCGTCCATCGGTACGCAGACCGCCCGCTCCCCCAGCGCCGCGACCACGGCGCGTGCCAGCGTGGACTTACCCGCCCCGGGCGGGCCGGCGATGCCGAGGATGCGCCGGCCGCCGGTGGCCAGCGCCCGGGCCCGGGCGACCGCCGCCGACAGCCCCGCGACACGGTACGGAGGGCTCATGCGGACAAGCTACGTACCACACGGAAAGCCACCGACCGCGGGTAACCTACAGGCCGGGCGCCCGTAGCTCAGTGGATAGAGCACCGGACTTCTAATCCGATGGTCGCAGGTTCGAATCCTGCCGGGCGCACAAATGCGTAGTATGTGAATCTTTGCATTTTTTGTCCGAATCAGCCATGATGTGCGACCCCAGTCAGCTGCTCCGGAAAACTATCAGCTCTCTGCACCCTGCTCACGATGTTCGCGCGCCCACCAGTCGGCGAGGATGTCGACCAGCGCGTTGACTGCCGCCGCGCGTTCCTCGTCCGACAGGTCATGGATCAGCTCCGGCTCCTCGAGCACGATCGGCTTGGTGCGAAAGCCATTCCCAGAGCAACGGTTCACGACAGCTTGGGTGTCGCCACCGCGCGGTTCGATCTCCACCGTCGCCCGCAGGTGGCCTCGAAGCGCCGACGAGCGGATCTGCCGATGAGGGGATGTTCAGCGACTCCGTGGTGTGCTGTCGTGGGAGGTGCCGCCTCATCGTGAGGCGCATCGGCTCTCGGCGGGAGATCGACCCCATGAGAATGGTCCGCATGGCGGGGATCGTGACCGGGGTCTACGCCGCCGCGTACGGCCTCACCGCCGCCCCGGTCTCGCTCTACCTCTTCCAGCACAGGCGGCTCCCTTCGGTTTGGGGATTGTTCGACATGTACGGGGGCCCATGGTCCGCGCGCGTCTCCGACGGCGTCCTGGTCGCCCTGCTCCTGGCCTTCCTGGTCGTCAACCTGGCTGTGGCTCTCTGTCCGGATGGCTGCTCTGGAAGGGTCGCAGGAGCGGTGGGGTGTTGAACCTGGCCCTGCTTCCTGTGGAGGCAGTGTTCTGGGTTGGCTTAGCGCTCCCGGTTCCTTGGTTGATCGGCATCGCGAGAGTCGTGCTGGTCGCTGCTGCCTGGAGGTCGCTCAAGCGACCACGCGGCCCGGCGGCCTCCTGAACTCGTCACCGACGGCGTCAGCGCGTACGCACGGATCTGCCGCGACGAGTCGGTTTCACCAACCAGCCTTCGAGCTGAAACCCTCTGCCCATGGCTGTACTTGGCGTGGATGCCTGCAGGTCGGGATGGATCGGGATCGTCCTTGGCGATGACGGTTCGGTCGAGGGCATGTACGCACCAGACATAGCGTCATTGGCGGCGCAAGCGGCGGAAAGGGCGGAGTTGACGGTGATCGCCGTCGACATGCCTATCGGCCTGGCGGACGCAGGTGGGCGGGCCGCCGATGTCCTTGCTCGGACCGTCGTGGGCCCGCGCTGGCAGTCGGTGTTCATGGTCCCGGTACGGGCGGCGTTTGACGAGACGACCCGTGAGGCCGCGAGTCGACGCAACTTTGAACTCGCCGGGTTCGGCGTCACCAGCCAGGTGTTCGCGCTGCGTCCGCGACTGATCGAGGTGGACCAGTGGGTGCGATCCGCTTCGACTCGCGTGATCGAGGTGCACCCCGAGGTGTCCTTCGCCACCCTCGCCGGCACCCCCTTGCGCTACGGCAAGAAGAGTTGGGCAGGAGCAGCGCAACGCCGCAGCCTGCTCGCCGGTGCCGGCATTCCGGAAGACCTCGGAAACGCCGGCGAAAAGGCCGCGATTGACGACGTGCAAGACGCGGCCGTCGCCGCATGGTCGGCCCGCCGTTACGCAATGGGCATCGCGGTCCCTTATCCGGATCCGCCGGAGGTGTTCAGCGATGGCCACTCAAGCGCGATCTGGGCATGACTTGAGCACAGGATCGGGCACCACCACTGCAATCCGCGCGCAGCCGCCGCCGATTAGGCAATATGGCACGCATGCCCCTGCCTACCCCCACGCTGAACACCGCTCGCCTGCGACTGCGTCCCTTCACCGACGCGGACGCGGACGCCCTCTTCGCGCTGCACAGCAGCGCCTACGTGCTGCGCTACTGGGACGCGCCGCCGTGGAGCGAACGTGCGCGCGCCGATCGCTTCATCGCGGCTTGCCGGCAGATGGCGGACGAAGGCACCGGGGCGCGGCTGGCTATGGATCGTTCTTCAGACGGAGCCTTCATCGGCTGGTGCGGTCTGACCCGGTGGAACCCGGACTACCGCAGCGCGTCGTTGGGCTACTGCCTCGACGATGCGGCGTGGGGTCACGGCTACGCGACGGAAGCCGCGCGCGCTTTACTGCAGTGGGCATTCGACACGCTGGACCTGAATCGAGTCCAGGCCGAGACCGATACGCGCAACGTGGCATCTGCCCGCGTCCTGGAAAGGATCGGATTCGTGCGTGAAGGGACGTTGCGGGAAGACTGCGTCGTGAACGGCGAGGTATCGGACTCGTGGGTGTTCGGGTTGATCAGGCGGGAGTGGCGGCCGTCGTCCGGTCCGGTTCTCGCCCGCTGAGTCCTCCTCGATCGCGAGACGACGCCCGGCCCTCCGGCCCCTTATTCCGCTGCGGCGATGGGCTGGCACAGTGCACACTCATGCCGCTGGGAGAGCGGCCACGCTCGCCCGACTCTGCCGCCACGAGCCCGAGGCTCGCTGCGGCCAAACGCGTCGCCGGCGGTCACGCTCCGTAGTCCGGGAAGGTCGGCTATCGCGCCGAGATCCGGATCTGTCGTCAGCCAGGTTCTGTGAAACGAAGCCCGTTCATTACCTGTCCGGTGGTCCTAGGACGGCCGAACGCGACCCGGAAGCCGAGGCCCGCTCGCGTCCCACGGTTTGGGGTGAACCCTGAGCTGCGCCACGGTGATGTCCTGGATCTGGCCCGTTTCGTTCAAGTCGCGGGACCATAGCCGGGCTAGCATCGCGCGGAGGCGGACCAGTCGGAGGGACGATGCGCAACGCTGAGATGGCGAAGCTCGACGGCCTCGTCGGCGTGTGGGCGACGACGTTGTCGGACGCCTGGTTCCTCGAACCGCCGGGCACCGAGGTGTCGGGCGCCACCGCCATCGAATGGCTCGGGGAGTCGTTGCTGGTCGTGCGGACGGAGTTCGGTGGGGGGCAGCACGCGCATTCGGAGATGAGCCTGGTTGTCGGCCGCAGCGACCCGAACGACCGGTTCGTCGCGCTCTACCAGGATGACCGTGGCGTCTGCCGCCAGTTCGTCATGACCTTCGACGGCGGGCGCTGGACGATGATCCGCGAGGACCCCGACTTCCACCAGCGCTTCGTCGCCGACGTCGAGAAGGACCGGATCCTCGGTCGCTGGGAGGCCTCCGAGGACGCGGGCAAGACGTGGCGGAAGGACTTCGACCTCACCTTCGAGCGCCTGAGCTGACACGTGTGGCAGGCGTTCCGGATGCGGCCCACGGTGCGCGTTCGTGCGACAAGCCGCAACAACGAACGCAGGGAGCACATGACCTTTTCGGAGCGAGCGTGACACCACGATATCCGCTGGACCGGCCTGTTCGCTCCCTCGGGGAGAGCGGTAGTCCTTGCACAGTGCGCCTGTTTGTGAGCTGATTGCCGCACTGGGCTCATTGAGGGCGGGTCGTCGCACCTCACCGGTCGCCCTCTCTTAGCCGATGAGCGGACATCCGATCCTCCACGGCAGGAGCGTCTACCAGGGCGGAAGTGTCCGGATCTCCATGGGTGGGGCCGGTGATCGCCTCTAGTTCGCGGTGATCCGCTCGCCGTAGTAGAGCGCGAGCGCGCTGAGGGCCTTCTTCCACCCGGTGGTCTTGCCGGTCACGTTAGAACATTGTCGACACGAGACAGCGTGCCATCGGGATGCGAGTCGCCAGCTGCGCGTTGGGCCCACCAGGTGTCGCCAGGCGAACGTGGCCACGCTGAACACCGGGTTCAGTTCCGGGATCGACGTATGCGCGGCGACGGCCTGCCGGTAGGTTGATGGTCAGGTGTGCCGGGAAGCCTGGTCGGCGTCAAGTGATCACTGTGTGACGTCGACCCGTGGAGGCATCCCTGATGCGCGCGCATGACTTGTCATCCCCCTATCCCGTGGTGTCGTTGGATACGCCGGCGATGGAGGCGGCGCGGCTGCTGGCCCGTCAGAACCTGCCTGGCCTGATCGTGGTGGACGCGTACCGCTGGCCGTCGACGATCCTGCCGGGTACGCAGGTGCTGCGGATGGCCGTCCCGACCTACATCCAGGACGACCCGACCTTGACCCGCGTGATCGATGAACCCCATGCCGACGTGTTCGTGCAGCGGCTTGCGGGGCGTACGGTGGCGGACCGTCTGCCAGAGCGGCCACGGGACTTGCCGGTAGTGGACCCGGACGCGACGGTGTTGGAGATCGCGGCGTTGATGGCGCGGATGCGCTGCCCCCTGGTCGCGGTCGCCGACCCGACCGGCCTGCTGGGCGCGGTCACCCTCGACGGGCTCCTGGAGCGGGTGGTGGGCGTATGAGCGGCATCGCCTGGGCCGCGGTCGCAATCTTCGCCGCGGTGTACGTGTTGATCGCGACCGAATGGGTGCACCGGGTCGCCGCCGCGCTCGGCGGGGCGGTGCTGATGCTGTTGATCGGCGCCACCGACGCCGAACACGCGTTCTTCTCCGAACACGCCGGCATCGACTGGTACGTGGTGTTCCTGCTGCTCGGCATGATGCTCATCGTCGCCGTACTCAAACGCACCGGGATCTTCGAGTACGTGGCGATCTGGGCTGCCAAACGCGCCAAGGGCCGGCCGTTCCGGGTGATGGTGATCCTGGTGCTGGTCACCGCCGTGGCCTCCGCCGCGTTGGACAACGTCACCACCGTGCTGCTGATCGCGCCGGTGACGTTCCTGGTGTGCGAACGCCTCGCGGTGCCGGTCGCGCCGTATCTGATCGCGGAGGTGCTGGCGTCGAACATCGGCGGCACCGCCACCCTGGTCGGCGACCCACCGAACATCATCATCGCCTCGCGCGCCGGGCTGTCGTTCAACGACTTCCTGATCCACCTCGCCCCACTCGTGGTGGTGCTGCTGGTGGTGTTCGTCGGGCTGTGCCGCCTGCTGTTCCGGTCAGCGTTCGTCTACGACCCGGAGCGCGCGGAGGCGGTGATGGCGCTCAACGAACGCGACGCGATCCGCGACATGCGGCTACTGATCGTCTCCGGTGTCGTCCTCGCCGTGGTGATGGGTGCGTTCGTGCTGCACACCACGCTGCACCTGGAACCCGCCACCATCGCCATCTCCGGTGGACTGATCCTGCTCGCCGCCTCCCGCCTCGACGCCGGCGACGTGGTCAGGGACGTGGAATGGCCCACCCTGGCATTCTTCGCCGGCCTGTTCGTCATGGTCGGCGCGCTGGTCCACACCGGCGTCATCGACCGGCTCGCCAACTCCGCCGCCGACGCCACGGAGGGCAGACTCCTCGCTGCGTCCATGGTGCTGCTGTTCGCCTCGGCGGTGCTCTCCGCGATCATCGACAACATCCCGTACGTGGCCACCATGGCGCCGGTGGTCGCAGAACTCGCCGCCGACGGGCAAGGCGACTCCTCCCAGGTGCTGTGGTGGTCCCTCGCGCTCGGCGCCGACCTCGGCGGCAACGCCACCGCCATCGGCGCCTCCGCCAACGTCGTCGTCCTCGGTATCGCCGAAAAGGCCGGCCAACGGATCTCGTTCTGGGAATTCACCAAGTACGGACTGATCGTCACCGTCATCACCATCGCCCTCGCCGCCCCGTACCTGTGGCTGCGCTACTTCGTACTCGCCTGACGGGAGCAGCACACGTGAGATCCGCTTACCGCAGCAAACGTGGCCGGGAAACGATCCGCGACTGGTGCCGATGGAAGCTCGAGCACTGGCTCGTCCCTAACGAGCGGCGCACCCTGCACACCAGCGCCGGGCCTACCCACGTCACCGTCACCGGCACCGACGCCCCGACCGTGGTGCTGCTCCCCGGCACCAACTTCAACACCGCCACCAGTCTCCCGCTGCTGGACGTGCTCACCCGACGGTGGCCCACCGTCGCCCTCGACCTACCAGGCCAACCCGGCCTCAGCGACGAACACCGCCCACGCCGCAACCGTCTCACCTGGTACGGCAACTGGCTCACCGACGCCCTCGACAAACTCGGCTGCGACCAGGTCACCGTGGTCGGTCACTCCCTCGGCGGCGCCGTCGCCCTGGCCAGCGACTCACCCCGCATCGCCGCCCGGCTCCTCATCGCACCCGCCGGCATCACCCGACTCGCCGTACCCACCACCGTGCTACGCGCCACCCTGCCGTGGCTTACCCGCCCCACCACGACCCGCAGCGCCCGGCTACTGCGACTCATGCACGCAACCGGCCACACCCCGGCACCAGACCTCACCACATGGATGACCCTCATCGCCCGCCACTGCCGCACCACACTCGCACCGCCGCCACTGCCAGCAGCACTCCTCCAACAACGCCGCGACACCCCACACCTGATCGCCGTCGGAGACCAAGACGTGTTCCTACCCCCGAAGCGGCTCCGACCAGCAACCGCTGAACTGCTCGGCGCCGACCTACACGTGCTCAAGCACACGGGTCATCTCGCCCCCCACGAACACCCCGACCAAATCACCGCCCTCATCGAAGAACTGCGGCCCGACAACCCGTCGACCTAGCACTGTTGGGTGCACTTTGGCGAAATGGCCGCTTGCTTCGACGGGAGCGCAAGGAGGTCCAAGGACCTCTGCGACGTCACGCTCGCCTGGGCTCGGTCGGCGCGCTGCCGCTTGACGGGTCGGGTGCATGGACGGACTCAGGCATGCAGGGTGGGCCGGTAGCTGAGCTCTTGGATGTTGCGGTCGAGCGTCCGGCTCTCGATCAGCTCGAGGTCGAAGTCGGCCGCGCCCTGGAAGATCGGGTCCAGTCCGGTCTGACCGGTGATCACAGGGAACAGCGTCACCTGGACGCGGTCGACCAGCCCGGCGGCCATCAGCGCCCGGTTCATCGACAGGCTGCCGTGCGAGCGCAACGGCACCTCGGACTCCTCCTTGAGCCGGGCGACCACGTCGACGGCGTCACCGCTCACGACGCTCGCATCCGGCCAGTCGAGGGGCCCTTCCAGTGTCGTCGACACCACCGTTGCCGGCAGGCTCCTCATCCGGGTGACCCATGCGTCACGCACCTCGGACTCCTCGGTGCTCGAGGCCAGCATCCGCGCGAACGCCCGATACGTGTTGGCCCCGAAGACCATCCGCTGCTCCTCGCTGTACAAGGCGAGGCGGTGGTCGAGCAGCTCGGGGCCTTGCTTGCCCCAGTAGCCGGTCCAGTTGCCGCTGGCGGCGCCGAAGCCGTCGAGGCTGGAAAAGACGTCGAAGGTGTAGGTAGCGGTCATGATGCTCTCCTCGAGTGCGGTTGATCGGGTGCGTGGATACAGACTGGACACCACGCTGAAACTCATCGCCGTTGGACTCCTGGATTCCGGCCGCCCCGGAATGCGCCCCAGGACTTGACCGGCCAAGACGGGCGAGCGGGGCACGGCGAGCAATGTTGCTCGACCGCTCCTGCCGATGAGCGGGCCCTGCAAGGATGTCCCACGGAGCGCCTGGTTGGTAGGTTCGGCGCGATGCGATCACTCCAGGACGCGGTGGACGAGGCGGCGGAGCGTGCCGGGTTCTCCGGCGTTGTCCGCCTCGACCGCTCGGGCGATACCGAGTTATCCGCGGCGTACGGCCTCGCCGACCGAGCCCACGGGATCCTCAACACGGTCGACACCCTGTTCGCGACCGCGAGTGGATCGAAAGGGCTGACCGCGCTGGCGGTCATGGGCCTGGTCGAGCGTGGGGCGCTCGAGCTCGGCACGACCGCGCGTTCGCTGCTCGGTGAAGACCTACCTCGGATCGCCGACGATGTGACGATCGAGCATTTGCTGGCACATCGGTCCGGGATCGGCGACTACCTCGACGAGGACGCCGTCGGCGACATCAACGACTACGTGATGCCTGTTTCGGTGCACGAGCTCGCGAAAACTGAGCAGTTCCTCCCGGTGTTGGACGGGCACGAGACCGTGTTCCCCGCCGGCGAGCGGTTCGCGTACAACAACGGCGGCTATGTGGTGCTCGCATTGTTGGCCGAACGGGCGAGCGGCGTGGACTTCCACGAGCTGGTTCGTACCCTGGTCTGCGAATCGGCGGGCATGGTTGATACCGCGTTCCTGCGCAGCGACGAGCTCCCCGGACGCGCCGCTTTGGGCTACCTCTCGGTCGACGGCCTGAGAACCAACGTGTTTCATCTCCCCGTGTTCGGCAACGGCGACGGCGGCATCTACTCGACCGCTGCTGACCTCAGCGCCGTCTGGGATGCACTCTTCGCCGGACGAATTGTCTCCCCGGAGCGGGTCGCCGAGATGATACGACCTCACAGCGACTGGCCGCACGAGTCCAAGCGGTACGGCCTCGGGTTACACCTCCACGCGACGGGCGACGCAGTCTGGCTCGAGGGGTACGACGCAGGCGTGTCGTTCGCCAGCCTGCACCAGCCCTCGACATCGATCACCTACACCGTCGCCTCTAACTGGTCAAAGGGCGCCTGGCCGATCATCGAGCTGCTCAACGACCGGCTTGGCATGTGAACCACGCCCCATCTGCGCCGGCGCGCGTGGAGAAACGGAAGAACCGGGGCGGCGATCCGTCCACCGCTGAGCGGGTCACGGCAGAGCGTTTCCGGACCTGCCGCGTCGTGGTCGGAGGTTGTTGATCGCTGCGGCTCCCACGGACCTATGTCACATGCCTCAGGTCGTGGCCGTCTCGTACTGCGGGCGACCCGTGATGCGGTAGGTCTGGATCGTTAGCCCCTTCGGGGTGGACTGCAAGTCGACCAGTTCGAGTCCTATGTCCGGGCCGATGGCAGGAAAGAGCCGCGTGCCCTGGCCGACGACCACGGGATAGGTGAGCAGTACGATCTCGTCGATCAGTCGGTGGTCGAGCAGCCAGCGGATCAGGGTGCCGCTACCCCACACTTGCAGCTCACCGCCCGGCTCCGCTCTCAGCTCGCCGATGGCGGTCGCGACGTCACCGGACAGGACTGTCGTGTCCTCCCATTGCGGGTCGGTGAGCGTGGTCGAGGCGACGTACTTGGGCCGCCTGTTCAACGCCTCTCCGACGGGGTTTCCCGGATCCATGCCTGCTCCCCAGGAGCCGGCGAAGATCTCGTAGGTCCGCCGGCCGAACAGAAACGCGTCGGCACGTTGGAAGGCCTGGCTGATGAAGGTCGAGGCTTTGTCGTCGAGCAGCGGCGGGGCCCATCCGAAGCGCTCGAATCCGCCGCTGCCGTCCTCGTCCGGCGCGCCGGCTTCGCGCCCGGTCCCTACATCAATCCGTCGATGTCCTTGCGTCACTCCGTCGAGGGAGACGTTCGTGACGGTCGTCAGTTTCATGGTCGCAGGTCCCTTCGCGCTGAGGTCGTCGTTCGATACGACCGGACCGCGGCGCAGATCTCATCGGTCGTGCACTCATCCACCGCGACTCCTAACGCGCGTGGGGTCAAGCGCGATGCCGGCAATCACCCTCCGTAGGGTCCCTGGCCGGGTGGGCGCAGGTGCGCTCTTTGCCGAGATCAGAGCACTGTCGGGTGCCAATAGCGGTGGTGGCCATCGTGGCGCCGGCGCCAACGGGCAGGTCTGCCGGCTGTCGGGTCTGTGACTGCGGTGCTGCCTTTCGGTGGGAACCGTGACGGCGAGGCCGCCACCGTGACACCGTGTCATTGTGGGCGGGGTCGATTCGGCCTTCTCTCCGGCCGCGGAGGATCTGGTCGCGGCGGGTGAGTTGGCGCTGTCCCAGGGTGCGTGGGATCGAGCCCGCGACAGTTTCGAGGCAGCCCTGGCGCGTGAGAGCTCATCCGAAGGGTTGGACGGGCTGGCTCGCGCTCTGTGGTGGTTGGGCCGCCCGGCGGAGGCGATCGAGGCGCGGGTGCGGGCGTACGCGTTGTTCCGCCGCGCGGGGGATGTGGCCCGGGCGGTGCGTGTGGCGTTGTGGCTGGTCCACGAGTACTCGGCGGTGCACGGGAACGAGCCAACGGCCGAGGGATGGCTCGCCCGGGCCGAACACCTCCTGGCCGACCAGGCCGATGTTGCCGAGCGGGGCCTGCTCGATCTGGCGAAGGCGGAGCGTTGCCTGGATCCCGCGGACGCTTCCGGTCACGCCGAAGCAGCGCTGGTGCTGGCCCGCAAGCTGGACGATCCCGATCTCGAGCTGGCGGCGCTGTCCCGGTTGGGGCTGGCCAGGATCACGCTCGGTCAGGTGGACGAGGGACTTCGACACCTCGACCAGGCGATGGCCGCGGCGACCGGCGAGGACGCGGTCACCTACGAGGCGGTGGCGCGGACCTGCTGCAGCCTGGTCCTTGCCTGCGATCTTGCCGGCGACAACGACCGGGTCCGACATTGGGGCAAGGTGATGGAGGGCTACGTCCACCGCCACGACAGCCTCCCGCTGCTCACCTTCTGCCCGACGTGTGAGGCGGACCTGCTCCCCGGCGAGAGGCCGGGTGAGTCCGAGGCCGAGCTGGTGCACGCCCTTGCCGAACTGGCCAACACCGGCCAACGGTCCCGCTGCGTCGATCCCGCCGTGCGACTGTCGCAGCTGCGCATCGCACAGGGGCGGATCGAGGAGGCCGAAGAAGCGCTCGTGGGGTACGGCGGGTCGCCGACGGCCGTCCGTGCCGACGCCGCGATCCGGCTCGCCCGCGGTGAGGCGGCCGCCGCCGTCGCGCTGCTCGTACGGCAGTTATCGCTGCTCAGCCACTCCGGGCTGCTCGCCGTGCCGCTGCTCGCCCAACTCGTCGAGGCCCACCTGGCTAACAGCGACTCAGACCGCGCCCGGAGCGTGGCCGCGGAGCTGACGAGCCTGGCCGGCCAGACTGGCAACCTACGCGTCACCGCGCTCGCGACAGCGGCCGCCGGACGGGTGGCGGCAGCCACGGCGGCCCCGGAGGCGACCGAAATCCTGGACCGCGCCGCCGGGCTGTTCGGACGGTTGCGGATGCCGTACGAACAGGCGCGCGCCCGGCTCGAACTCGCCACCGCGCTGCGGAGCCAGGAACGGGCACTCGCGGTCATGGAGGCCCGGTCAGCGCTCAAAGCGTTCGACCGGCTCGGGGCACGCAGTGACTCCGATCGCGCCGCGGCCTTGCTTCGCGAGCTCGGCGTCAGCGGGCGCACCGGCCCGAAAGACGCCGGTCTGCTGTCCGAACGTGAGCGGGAGGTGCTGCGCCTGCTCGCGCTGGGACTCACCAATCGCGATATCGGCGCCCGGCTCTTCCTCAGCGCCAAGACCGTCGAACACCACGTCGGTGCCGTACTCCGCAAACTGGGTGTGAAGACCCGCACCGAAGCAGCCGCGGCGCTGTCACGTGGCAGGGGCGCCGAATAGGGGAATTCCCCGATCCTTTCCGATCCCGGCGGGAGCAACCTCCTTGCACCGGCACCTGAAGGAGGCAGCCATGAAAACGACATCCACATCCCGCACCGTCGGAGACATCGAGATCGCCTGCACCGTGGTCGGCGAAGGCGTCCCGCTCGTCGTCGTACACGGCGCGATCGGTCTCGGCGCGACGTACATGCGTGACCTGGACCGGTGGGCCGAGGAGTTCCAGTTGGTCTACTACGACCAGCGCGGCAGCGGCCGGACCCCCGCTGGGGACCCGGAGAAGGTCTCCTTCGCCGGAGCCGTCCACGACCTGGACGGGCTCCGTGACGCGCTCGGCGTCGACCGCGTCAACCTGGTCGGCCACTCCGCGGGTGCGCTGCTGGCCGCCGTGTACGCCGGAAAGCGTCCGCAGTCCACCGGGTCGCTCGTCATGCTCAACCCCGGGCCGCCGCTCATCCCCGCGCTGTTCCAGGCGTTCCAGCAGGAGATGGGCGCCCGCCGTACCGCCGACGACGACGCGGCCCGCAAGTCCATCGAGGAGTCACCCGAGTTCCAGGCCCGCGATCCGCAGACCCTGGAGCGCCACACGGTGAACACGTTCATCCCGTTCTTCCGTGACCGGGCCACGATCGAGAGCATCACGCCTGGATTCACCGAGATCACCGCCGCCAACGTGCTGGCCGCGCCGGAGCGGATGATCGGTTCGCTCGGCGCGCTCGACCCCATGGGTACGTTCGCCGGCATTCAGTGCCCCACCCTGCTCGTCCACTCCGAGCTGGACCCGATCCCCGCAGCCTGGGCCCACGCGCTCGTCGACACCATCCCCGGCGCCGACCACGTCCTGCTCGAAGGCGCGAGCCACTTCGCCCACATCGAGGACGCCGACCAGCTGGCCAACGCCGTCCTCCCGTGGGTACGCAACCATGCCAGGTGAAATGGGCTTCGGGGCGATCCTCGGGCTCATCAGCGGCAAGGTCGCATAGTGCCTACGCCAGCAGGCGAGCGGGCATGCCACCCGTGAGCGCGACGAGCATCGTGACTGCTGGCTATCGCTTGGCCCGTTCCTTGGCGTGCGGCCAGACAGGCATGTCCGGTTCTTCCCCGTCTTCGAGCTTGTCCCACCAGCCGGTGCGGTTGACGTAGCCGTCGAACCACGCTTCCAGACTCGGCGCCTCGACGTACCAGGCAGCGTCAGGGTCGCCGGGATTCGGTTCGAAGAGCAGTACCGTGCCGAGATCGGATCTGCAGTCGACGCACGCGTACATGCCACAGCCCCACGTCAGAACGGGGAGCACGCCTTCCGGCCACGCCCACTCGGTACCGGCCCCACTACTCCTCTTGCCCAGGTAGCAGTCCACGGCCTGCTCGTTCGTTGGCCCATTCACTAGGCTGAACAGCTGATAGCCCGGGCCGAACCCGCCGTTGGCAACGTCCCGGTAGATCGCGACGAGCAAAGGGTGAAGGTTGAACCCCAGCAACGCCTCAGCGCGATCGATCTCCGCCTGCCCCAACACAGCAGGCAGACTGGCCAGCGGCGTCATCGGCTCGTCATCGCCAGCCCTCGCAGCGATCCGCGCCAAGAGCGGGCCGTAGTTG
>JBOGDF010000037.1:0-22903 GCA_050701635.1 Micromonosporaceae bacterium
GCTGCGGAGCGGTGCGAGCTGAGCAATCACGTCAAAGTCCGCGTCCTTGTGGAGCAGCGCCACGTCGTGACGGATCGCCACCGAGGCGATCAAGCAGTCGACCAGGCTCCGGATCGTGCGACCGCCACGGCGGCCCGCGGCGAACAGTCCGGCGGCGGCACGGAAGTCGAGCCGCGGATCGATTCCCAGCAGCGGCAGGCCGTTGGTCAACTTCTCCAGGGCGGCGAGCCGCGCTGGCGTGTCGGCGCCCGCGAGCAGCTCCATGATGACCGGCTCCGTGGTCGCCAGGTCGGCGCCCTGCTGGATCAGCTGCTTCAGCCGCGCCGCGACATCGGAATCCCGGCCCCGCAGGAAGTCGATCCACGCCGAGGAGTCGACCAGGATCACCGGACGCGTTCGCTATCGCCGGCGCGCAACTCATCCAGGTCGCCTTCCCAGCCCAGGCCCTCGAGACTGAGCAGGAAGGCCTTGTTGAGCGGCACACCGACCAGCCTTCTCAGCGCCAGGTCCACCGCCTCGCGCTTGGTACGCAGACCGTAGCGGTGCATCACCTCGGCGACGAGTGCGTCATCCAGGTCGATGTTGGTGCGAGCCATACACCAACGATACACCTAGCGCGGCAGCTCGGCGGCGATCACCGCGGCCAGCGCCCGGAACGCCTTGCCGCGGTGCGAGATCGCGTCCTTCTCCGCCGACGGCATCTCCGCGGTCGTACGCGTCTCCCCCTCCGGCACGAAGATCGGGTCGTACCCGAAGCCGTTCTCGCCGCGCGGCTCCCGGATCAGGCGACCCACCACCCGGCCCTCGACCACGTGCTCGGCGCCGTCCGGGGTGACCAGCGCGGCGGCGCAGACGAACGCCGCTTCTCGGTGCTCGTCGGGCACGTCGGAGAGCTGCCCCAGCACCAGCGCGAGATTCGCGGCGTCGTCGCCGTGCCGGCCCGACCAGCGGGCGCTGAACACTCCGGGCATCCCGCCCAGCACCGCGACCGCGAGCCCCGAGTCGTCGGCGACCGTCGCGAGCCCGGTGTGCTTGACCCCGTCCCGCGCCTTGGCCAGCGCATTCTCCGCGAAGGTCAGCCCGGTCTCCGGCGCCTCCGGATACTCCGGTACGTCACCCAGCCCGACCAGCTCGACCGCGTGCTCACCGAGCGCCGCGTCCAGGATCCGGCGCAGCTCGACCAGCTTGCCGGCGTTACGGCTGGCCAGCAGCAACCGCAGCGTCACGCCTCGCCTCCGGCGTCGACCACACCGCCCAGGCCGAGGTCGGCCAGCGCGCTGGACTGCAGCTTGGTCAGCTCGGCACAGCCGGACACCGCGAGATCGAGCAGGGAGTCCAGCGTGGACCGGTCGAACACGTTGGACTCGCCGGTGCCCTGCACCTCGACGAACTCCCCGCTGTCGGTGCACACCACGTTCATGTCCACCTCTGCGGCAACGTCCTCGGTGTAGCGCAGGTCGAGCAGCGGCTCGCCGTCGACCACCCCGACGCTGATCGCCGACACCGAGCGGTAGAGCACCTTCTCCACCGGCGCCGCCAGCATCTTCTTGCCGGCCATCCACGCCACCGCGTCGGCCATCGCGACGTACGCCCCGGTGATCGCGGCGGTCCGCGTACCGCCATCGGCCTGCAGCACGTCACAGTCGATCAGTACGGAGTTCTCGCCCAGCGCCGACAGGTCCACGCAGGCGCGCAGGCTGCGCCCGATCAGCCGGGAGATTTCGTGGGTACGCCCACCGATCCGCCCCTTCACGCTCTCCCGGTCGCCCCGGGTGTTCGTGGAGCGGGGCAGCATCGCGTACTCCGCGGTGACCCAGCCCTGCCCGGAGCCGCGACGCCATCGGGGCACCCCGGCCGACACGCTCGCGGTGCATAGCACCCGGGTGTCGCCGAACTCCACCAGCGCGGAGCCCTCCGGGTGCATCACCCAGCCACGGATCAGGTTCACGGGTCGTAGCGCGTCGGACGCGCGGCCGTCGATTCGGGTCACGCCGCCAGCCTAGTGCGGCTGGTGGGAGGCTCAGCGCAGCAGGCCGGCGTGCCGGGCGGCGTGGACCAGCTCCACCCGGTTGCGTACGCCCAGCTTGCGCATCGCGCTCTGCAGGTGGGTCTTCACCGTGGTCGGCAGGATCAGCAGCCGGTCGGCGATCTCCTTGTTGGTGTAGCCGACCGCCACCTGCGTCAACACGTCGCACTCCCGCCCGGAGAGGTGGACCGTCGCTCCGCTGCCGGCGGACTCGGCGCCCCCGGCGAGCCGCAGGCGTACCGACGCCAGGCGCTCCTTCAGCTCGGGGTCGCTGACCGTGGCGGCGATGTCGGCCAGCTCGGCGCTGAGCGCGGCGAGGTCGTCGCCGGTGAGCGGCCCGAGGTCGCCGCGGGCCTGCTGAGACCGCTCCTGGCGGAGCCGTTCCAGCCGGCGGGCCACCTCCTCTTCGACCGCGATGTCGTGTGCCAGCTTGCGGACCACCGCCATCGCCGCGTCGAGGGTGCGGTCCCCGAACGACATGGCGGTACGGGCGGTCCCGTACACCACCGCCCGGATCGTCCCGTGCACCTGCACCGGGAACGCGATCGCCGCCCGTATCCGGTCCGCCAGCACCGCCCGGTCGAACTGGTGCGTGATCCCCGTCGAGTGCACGTAGTCCTCCACGCTGGCGGGGCGGCGCCGCTCCAGCACCCGGCCGCCCAGTCCGATCCCGGGCTCGATCATCACGCCGCGAAGCAGCTCGTACCGCAGGCCTCGCAGCTCGGTGAGCACCAGGCGGGTGCCGCCGCCGGTGACCTCACCGCCGATCGTGGCGGTGAAGCCCTCGACCTGCGAGAGCCGCTGCAGCCCGCGGCGGAGCTGGGTGGTCACTACGTCCCTGGCGGCGATCGTCTCGGTCATCTGCGCCTCCACGCCGGATGAACCAGGAGCCTGGGACACCGGGGCCGTGCTGTCAATGGTCCGGGCGGCCACCCCGAGCCGCCGGCGGAATCGGCCTCCTCCATATGGAGGAGCCGGAGTTTGTGCCAGGCTGGTTAACGTCCGCTGTGATCTAGGCCATATCTTCCGGAGGCCCGATGCTGGCGGTGCGCAACCTCGAGGTCGTCTACGACGACGTGATGCTGGTGCTGCGCGGGGTCAGCCTGGACGTTCCGGACGGCAAGATCGTCGCGCTGCTGGGCGCTAACGGCGCCGGCAAGACCACCCTGCTGCGCGCCATCTCCGGGCTGCTCGACCTGCACTACGGCAAGGTCACCAAGGGCTCGGTGACTGTCGACGACGAGCCGATCCACCGGCACAGCCCGTCCCGGATCGTCAGCCGCGGCGTCAAGCAGTCGCTGGAAGGCCGGCGGATCTTCGCCGAGCTCACCGTCGACGAGAACCTCCGGGTCGGCGCCCACACCAACACCCGGCAACTGCGCCAGAACCTCGACCGGGTGTACGGGCTGTTCCCCGTGCTGCGTACCCGGCAAAAGGGGTTGGCGGGCTACCTGTCCGGGGGCGAGCAGCAGATGCTGGCGATGGGACGCGCCCTGATGTCGGACCCGCGATACCTGCTGCTGGACGAGCCGAGCCTGGGGCTGGCGCCGCTGCTGGTGCAGCAGATCCGGGAGCTGATCGTGGAGATCAACCGGCAGGGTACGACCGTCCTGCTGGTGGAGCAGAACGCCACGATGGCGCTGTCCATCGCCGAACACGGGTACGTGCTGGAGACCGGAAAGATCGTGATGGACAAGCCCGCGCGGGCGCTGCTCGCCGACTCCGACATCCGCGAGTTCTACCTCGGGCTCGGCGCCGAGGGCGCGAAGAAGTCGTTCCGCGACGTCAAGCACTACAAGCGGCGGAAGCGGTGGCTGTCATGACCGCACCGATTCTCGAGTTCGAGGACGTACACCTGTCGTTCGCCGGGGTGACGGCGGTGAACGGGGTGTCGTTCGAGGTGGGCGAGCGCGAGCTGTTCGCGATCATCGGCCCGAACGGCGCCGGCAAGACCTCGATCTTCAACGTGCTCTCCGGCGTCTACCGGCCACAGCGCGGACGGGTACGGTTCGCCGGCGCGGAGCTGGTCGGCGTACCGCCGCACCGGATCGCCACGATGGGGCTGGCGCGTACGTTCCAGAACATCGAGCTGTTCGCCAACCTGACCGTCAACGACAACCTGATGCTGGGCCGCCACCACCACATCCGGTACGGCGCGCTGGCGGCGTTCGCGTGGCTGGGTCCGGCGCGCCGGCAGGAGCTCGCGCACCGCGCCGTGGTCGAGCAGATCGTCGACTTCCTGGAGCTGGAGCAGTGGCGTAACCACCCGGTCGGGTTGCTCCCGTACGGCGTCCAGAAGCGGGTCGAGCTGGGGCGCGCGCTCGCCGCCGAGCCGAAGCTGCTGTTGCTCGACGAGCCGGTCGCCGGGATGAACCTCGAGGAGACCGAGGACATGGCCCGCTTCATCCTCGATATCCGCGACGAGCTCGACATCCCGATGATCATGGTGGAGCACGACATGGGGATGGTGATGGACCTGGCCGACCGGATCATGGCGGTCGACTTCGGCAGCGCGATCGCCACCGGCACCCCGGCCGAGGTGCAGAGCGATCCCGACGTGATCCGCGCGTACCTCGGGGAGGCATCGTGACTACCGAGGCGATGACCGCTGAGGCCGTGACCACGATCGCGACCCGGGTACGCGACCGGGCGCGCGCCACGCCGCAGGCGATCGCGATGCGGGAGAAGGACTTCGGGATCTGGCAGCAGGTCACCTGGGCCGAGTACTGGGAGCGCGCCGAGCTGGTGGGGCACGCCCTGCTGGCGCTCGGGATCGAGCCCGGCGACCGGGTCGCGGTGCACTCCGAGAACCGCCGGGAGTGGCTCTACAGCGATGTCGGCACCGTGGCGGTACGCGCCATCACGGTCGGCCTCTACCCCACCAACCCGGCGCCGGAGGTGGCGTACCTGCTGGCGCACTCGGGGGCCCGGGTGCTGATCGCCGAAGACCAGGAGCAGGTCGACAAGGCGCTCGAGGTGCTCGACGAGCTGCCCGAGCTGGAGCGCATCGTCTATCTCGAGCCGCGCGGCATCCGCCGCCGGTACGACAGTCCGAAGCTGCTGTTCTGGGACGAGTTCCTCGCGCTGGGCGCCGCGTACCGGACAGAGCACCCGGACGCGGTCGAGGCGCGGATGGCCCAGACCGCACCGGACGACGTGATGACGCTGGTCTACACCTCCGGCACCACCGGGCCACCCAAGGGCGCGATGCTCACCGTGACCAACGTCGAGTACGCGATCGGCAAGCTGGTGCAGTCCGGCGGCTTCACCTCACCGCCGCCCACCGAGCGGGACATCATGCTGTCGTACCTGCCGCTGTGTCACGTCGCGGAGCGGATCTTCACCACCTGGTTCAACGCGGCGGCCGGCGTACAGGTGAACTTCGCCGAGTCGATCGCCACGGTGCAGCCGAACCTGCGCGAGATCCAGCCGACCATCCTGTTCGGGGTGCCGCGGATCTGGGAGAAGATCCTGGCCGGCGTACAGATCAAGCTCGCCTCGGCGTCACCGGTGAAGCGGGGCTTCGCCCGGTTCTGGCTCCGGGTGGCGGACCGGATCGGCGACACGTTGGTACGCACCGGCGGCCGCCACACCCTCGGCACCCGCCTGCTGTACGCCGCCGGCTGGCTGTTCCTGTTCCGCCCGCTGCGGGACCGGATCGGGATGCGAAAGGTCCGGTACGCCGCGTCCGGCGCCGCCCCGATCGCGCCCGACGTTCTGAAGTTCTTCATGGGGATCGGCGTACCGATGCACGAGGTGTACGGGATGACCGAGAACACCGCGATCGCCACCACCAACCTGCCCGGGCGGATCAAGCTGGGCACCGTCGGGCAGCCGCACGACGGCATCGAGCTGCGAGTCGACGAGGCGAGCGGCGAGATCCTCACCCGGCACCCGGGGGTGTTCGCCGGCTACTGGCGGGACCCGGACGCCACCGCCCGCGCCGTCGACCCCGACGGCTGGCTGCACACCGGCGATGTCGGCCAGTGGGTGGACGGTACGCACGTCAAGATCACCGACCGGATGAAGGACATCATCATCACCGCCGGCGGCAAGAACGTCGCGCCCTCGGAGATCGAGAACGCGTTGAAGGCGTCGGAGTTCATCAAGGAGGCGGTGGTGATCGGAGACCGCCGGGCGTACCTGACGGCGCTGATCGGGATCGAGTGGGACACCGTCGGTGACTGGGCGCAGCGGCGGCGGATCCCGTACACCACGTACCGGGATCTGTCGGAGCGGCCGGAGGTGATCGAGCTGGTGCAGACGCTGGTCGACCGGGTCAACGAGCGGTTCGCCGCCGTCGAGCAGATCAAGACGTTCCGGATGCTGCCGAAGGAGCTCGACCACGAGGACGGCGAGCTGACCGCCACCCAGAAGGTCAAGCGCTCCGCACTCGCCGAACGGTTCGGCGACCTGGTCGAGTCGATGTACACCCGTGGGAGCGCGGCATGAACGAGTTTCTGCGCAGCGTGGTGGGCGGGCTGGGCGCCGGCTCGGCGTACGCCCTGCTGGCCCTGGGGTTCGTGATCATCTACAAGGCGACCCGGGTGATCAGCTTCGCCCAGCCGGCGTTCATGCTGGCCGGCGCGGTGCTGGTGAGCTACCTGGTCGGCGCGGTCGGCTTCGTGCCTGCGCTGCTGCTGGGAGTCGCGGGCGTCGCGCTGGTCGCGCTCGGGGTGGAGCGGGCGGTGGTACGCCCGATGGTGGGCCGGCCGGTGTTCGTGGTCGCGATCATCACGCTCGGCATCGACATCGCGCTGCGAGTGGTGATCAACGGCTTCATCGGCCCCGACGTACGCCAGGTCGGCGACCCGTGGGGGCTGCGCCAGGTCACCGTCCTCGGGGTACGGGTGCAGCAGCGACACCTCGCGATGATCCTCACCACCGCGGTGGTGATCGCCGTACTGTTCGCGTTCTTCAAGTACTCCCGGATCGGGTTGGCGATGCGCGCCGCGTCGTTCGACCAGGAGACCGCGCTGGCGCAGGGCGTGTCGGTCGGCACCGTGTTCGCGCTGTCGTGGGCGATCGCGGGCGGGCTGGCCGCGGTGGCCGGCGTCTTCGTCGCCACCGGCTCCGGCGTCGACCAGCAGCTGTGGATCATCGCGCTCAAGGCGCTGCCGGCGATCATCCTGGGCGGGCTCGACTCGCTCGGCGGCGCCGTGGCCGGCGGGCTCACCGTCGGGCTGGTGGAGTCGTTGGTCGCCACGTACCAGGGCGACATCGCGCCCTGGCTGGGCCAGAACTTCTCGGTGGTCTCCCCGTACGTGGTGATGCTGCTGGTGCTGCTGCTGCGACCGTACGGGCTGTTCGGCACCCGGGAGGTGGAGCGGGTATGACCGTCACCGAGCCCCGCCCCGAGCAGCCGGCCACGCCACCGCGCCCGGTCACGCAGCCGCGCCCGAGGCAGCTTGCCGGGCGGCCCGAGCTCTACACCTCGTACACGCAGCAGCTCCGGCTGTTCAACACCCGTCCGAAGCGGCGCGCCGTGCTGGCGATCGTGCTGATCGGGCTGGCGCTGCCGTTCGTCTACGACGACCAGACGCTGCGGCTGCTGGCGCTCGGGCTGGCCGCCGCGATCGGCGCGATCGGGCTCAACCTGGTCACCGGGTACGCCGGCCAGGTCAGCCTGGGGCACGCGTTCTTCCTCGCGATCGGGGCGTACACCGCGGCGGCGCTGTCCGGCGACCCGGACGACCGTACGCTCGGCTTCGGCGTCACCAACGTACTGGTGTGGCTGCTCGCGGCGGGGCTGGTGGCGGCGTTCTTCGGGGTGCTGGTGGCGCCGCTGGCGACCCGGCTGCGCGGGCTCTACCTGGCGGTGGTCACGCTCGGGCTGGTGTTCCTCGGCGAGCACATCTTCAAGGAGTGGAAGCAGCTCACCGGCGGCCCCGGGGTGGGGCGGCCGGGACCCGTACCGGAGCTGTTCGGCAACCGGCTCAACGAGCCTGGCGACATCTTCACCGGCGAGCAGAAGCTCTACCTGCTGATGCTCGTGCTGCTCATCGTGTTCGCGGTGTTGGCGCGCAACCTGGCCCGCTCCAAGGTTGGCCGCGCGTTCGCCGCGATCCGGGACCGCGACCTGGCGGCGTCGGTGATCGGGGTGAACCTCACCCGCTACAAGGTGCTCGCCTTCGCCATCTCGTCGTTCTACGCGGGCTGCGCCGGGGCGCTGCTCTACACCGTGTCCGGCTTCATCGAGCCGGGCTCGTTCAACCTGCTGCTCTCGGTGCAGTACATCGCGATGGTGCTGATCGGTGGGGTCGGCACCATATCCGGATCGATCATGGGCGCGTTGTTCATCACGATGCTGCCGAAGATCACTCGGGAACTGCCCAGCCTGCTGCCGTTCATCTCCGCCGACGCCAGCGCGCCACTGAACGTCTTCCAGGTCGAGACAGTGCTGTACGGCCTGCTGATCATCGGATTCCTGCTCGTCGAACCCCGCGGCCTGTACGGCGTCTGGGTACGGATCCGCAACTACTGGAAGGCCTGGCCCTTCTCGTACTGACACACCGATCCGCCGGGACGAGCCGGCGGAGTCCAGAAAGGACCAACGATGTCACGACGTGGAGCACCACTACTGGCGGCGTTCGCCGCGATAGCCCTGCTGGTCGCCGGCTGCGGGCTGCGCGACGGCGGCGGCGAGGCCACCACCGGGGTCGGGGTCACCAAGGAGGCGTGCAAGAACACCCCCAACAAGGACAACGGCTGCATCTACCTCGGCATCATCTCCGACCTGACCGCGGGTCCGTTCGCGGCGCTCGCGGTGCCGATCACCGACGCCCAGAAGGCGTTCTGGAAACGGGTCAACGAGTCCGGTGGCATCGGTGGGTACGACATCGACGTCACCACGTACGTACGGGACAACAAGTACAACCCGGAGACCCACAAGCAGGTCTTCGACGAGATCCAGGACAAGGTGCTCGGGCTGGCCCAGACACTGGGCTCCCCCACCACCGCGGCGATCATCAACGACCTAAAGAGCAAGAAGATCGTCTCGGCGCCGGCGTCCTGGACCTCGGCGTGGGGCTTCGAGGACGTGATCCTGGAGTCCGGCACCAACTACTGCTTCGAATCGATGAACTCCGTCGACTACGCGGTCGACGAGCTCAGCGCCAAATCGGTGATGGCGGTGCACTACGCCGGGGACTACGGCGGCGACGCCGCCGCCGGCGCGAAGGTGGCCGCGGAGGCCCACGGCCTGACCTTCGAGGCGGTCGAGACGCCGCCGGGACCGGAGAGCCAGACCGGCGCGATCAAGGCGATCGCCGCCAAGAAACCCGACATCGTGATCGTCAGCACCGGGCCGACCGACGCCGCGGTGGTGGTGGGACAGAGCGCGGCCGCCGGCTTCAAGGGCACGTTCATCGGCACCAGCCCGACCTGGAACCCGGCACTGCTGAAGAGCGCCGCCGCGGACGCGTTCAAGGGGCTCTACCTGCAGTCGGGCCCGTGGGCGCCGTTCGGCGCGGACACTCCCGGGCACAAGGCGATGCGCGAAGCCGTGGGCGACGTCGCACCCAGTGACGGCTACACCGCGGGCTGGGCCTGGTCGTACCCGATGAAGGCGGCGCTGGAGAAGGCCGCGAAGGACGGGAACCTGACCCGCGACGGGCTGCTCAAGGCCGTCAAGTCGCTCGACAAGGTCGACTACGAAGGCATGCTGCCCGAAGAAGCCGGCAACTACGCCGGCAAGCCGAACGAGACGGTGTTCCGCAAGAGTGTGATCAGCAAGGTGGACACCTCGGCGCCGACCGGCGTCGCGTTGGTGAAGGAGCTGTTCGAAGGTCCGACCGCCGCCAAGTACGAGTTCAACAAGCCCTGCTTCTGAGTGAGCACGCCGCGCTCCCCTCGACCAGGGGGGCGCGGCGTCTCAGAGCTGGTACGTGGCGCCGGGGCGTACCACTTCGATCGGGCCGGCGTACGCTCCGGCCGCCTCCTCCACGGTGCGCGACTCGTTGCCCCACGCCTGCACCAGGTGGGTGAGCAGCAGTTTGCGGGCCCCGGCGCGGGTGGCGTGCTCACCGGCCTCCTTGCCGGTCAGGTGCAGATCCGGCGGGTTGTCGCAGGCCTCCAGGTAGCTCGCCTCGCACAGGAACAGGTCAGCGCCCTTGGCCAGCCGGGTCAGCGCCTCACAGGGACCCGTGTCCGCCGAGTACGCCAGCGCGCGACCACCGTGCTCCAGCCGCACCCCGTACGTCTCCACCGGGTGGTTCACCCGGTCCACGGTCACCCGCAGCGGCCCGATCTCGAACGTCCCCGGGGTGAGGGTCTGGAACTCGTACACGTCCTCGAGGCCGCCGTCCGGCCCGCCGTCGTACGCCGCCGACAGCCGGCGCGCGGTGCCCTCGGGCCCGTACAGCGGGATCGGGGAGTACGAGACGTCGGGCGCGTACCGCCGCGCCACCACGTACGAGCAGGCGTCGAGGATGTGGTCGGCGTGCAGGTGGGTGAGCAGCACCGCGTCGATCGAGTGCATGTCGGCGTAGCGCTGCAACGCGCCCAGCGCGCCGGTGCCGAAGTCGACCAGCAGCCGGAACCCGTCCGCCTCCACCAGGTACGCCGAGCACGGCGACTCCGGTCCGGGGAAGCTTCCGGCACAGCCGACCACCGTGAGCTTCACCGAGCGTCACCCACCGCCGAGAGCTGGCCGAACGCCGCGCCCTGCACCGGACCGAGATCCGGCCCCAGGAACCGCCGGCCGAGCCGGGCGAACGGCGCGGCCGCGCCGGTGGCGAGGAAGCGGTGCCGCGGCGCCGGCGAGTCCTCCGTACGCAGCAGGTCGTGGTCGGTGAGCACCCGGTAGAGGTCGTTGGCGGTCTCGTCGGCGCTGGACACCAGCGTCACGTCCTCGCCCATCACCAGGCTCAGCATCCCGGTCAGCAAGGGATAGTGGGTACACCCGAGCACCAGGGTGTCGACCTCGGCGCGCTGCAGCGGCTCCAGGTAGCCCTGCGCCAACCCGAGCAGCTGACGGCCGGTGGTGGCGCCGCGCTCCACGAAGTCGACGAACGCCGGGCAGGCGACGCTGCTGACGGTGACCTGCGGCGCGGCGGAGAACGCGTCCGGGTACGCCCCGCTGCCGATGGTGGAACGGGTGCCGATTACCCCGACGCGGTGATTGCGGGTGGCCGCCACGGCACGGCGTACCGCCGGGCGGATCACTTCGATCACGGGCACCTGATACCGCTCGCGGGCATCGTGCAAACACGCCGCCGAGGCCGAGTTGCAGGCGATCACCAGCGCTTTGACGCCCTGGTCGGCCAGGTGGTCCATGGCGTCCAGGGCGTACTTCCGTACCTCGGCGATCGGCCGCGGCCCGTACGGGACATGGGCGGTGTCCCCGACGTAGATCAGCTGCTCGTGCGGCAGCTGGTCGAGAATTGCCCGAGCTACGGTGAGACCGCCGACGCCGGAATCGAATATGCCGATCGGGGCGTCCGTCACGGTTGGCAAGGCTACGCCGTGTCGACCATGGGACCTGTCCGTCAGCCATCGGATGTCACCAAGGCGACACCCGATGGCGTGACCCCATGCGTGACATTTGATGTGGCAAAAGCCACACCGGCGGCGTTACGCGAGGCGAATACTGAGATTTCGGATACGGCAAGCCAAAACCGAGCTGACCTGTCGTGCACAAACGGCGGCATTTCGCTCATCCGGCTGCAGATTTGCGAACCGACTGGGATTGGAGCGCGGAATGCGGAAGAATCGGTCAACGTGAGTTCGCAGGCTTCCACCACGCACGGGTCCGCGCCGGATCAGACGGCAGCGGCCAACGGCGCGCCCGGCCCGGGCGCGGTGCCCGGCTACGGTGCCGTGCCGCCGCCTCAGCTGGTGGGCCGGCACCCCGCACCCGCCGCGTACCCCGGCCGGCCGCCCACCTGGGGCCAGCTCCGTACGCCACCGCAAGGCGCCGCGTACGCCCGCCCGGACGAGGCCATGGAGCTGCCCGAGCCGGAGGTCCCGCTGTTCGGCGGCGGGCTGGGCGCCAAGGAGTCCCCGCTGCGGATGCGTCACCTGGTCGGGCTCTGCGCCTGGGCGGCGGGGCTGACCCTGATCGGGCTGCTGGTCGGCCTCTGGGCGATGCTGCGGCTGATGTCGTACGACACCCCCGGCTGGTTCGAGCCGATCATCGTGCTGACCGGCCTGAGCGGCATCGGGCTGGCGATCGCGTCGTTCGTCACCATCGATCGCAAGACCACCCCCTGGGCGCTGATGGGCGGCAGCACCGCGGTGCTGATCCTGGCGATCATCCTCACCGCCACAGCAGGCTGAGGTAGCGCTAGGCCCAGAGTTGGCCCTCGAGGTGCTCCTCGGCTTCGCCGATGGTGCCTTCGTACACGCCGGTCGACAGGTACTTCCAGCCGGCGTCGGCGATCACGAAGGCGATGTCGGCGTCCCGGCCCTGCTTCGCCACCTCGTGCCCGACGGCGAGCGCGACGTGCAGCACCGCGCCGCTGGAGGGGCCGGCGAAGATGCCTTCCACCTCGACCAGCTGGCGGGTACGCAGCAGCGCGTCGCGCGTACCGACGGAGAACCGCCGGGTGAGTACGGAGGGGTCGTACAGCTCGGGGACGTAGCCCTCGTCGATGTTGCGCAGGCCGTACACCAGCTCGCCGTACCGGGGTTCGGCGGCGATGATCTCGACCTCGGGGTTCTTGTCGCGCAGGTAGCGGCCGGTGCCCATCAGGGTGCCGGTGGTGCCGAGCCCGGCGACGAAGTGGCTCAGGGTCGGCAGGTCACGCAGCAGCTCGGGTCCGGTGGTCTCGTAGTGTGCCTGCGCGTTGGCGGCGTTGCCGTACTGGTAGAGCATCACCCAGTCGGGGTGCTCGGAGGCGAGCTGCTTGGCAAGCGCCACCGCCTGGTTGGAGCCGCCCGCCGCCGGCGACGGGATGATCTCCGCGCCGTACAGGTGGAGCAGCTGGCGGCGCTCGGAGGAGGTGTTCTCCGGCATCACGCAGATCAGCCGGTAGCCCTTCAGCTTCGCCATCATCGCCAGCGCGATCCCGGTGTTGCCGCTGGTGGGCTCCAGGATGGTCTGACCCGGGCGGAGGCGGCCGTCGGCCTCCGCCGCCCGGATCATGTAGAGCGCCGCGCGGTCCTTGACGCTGCCGGTGGGGTTGCGGTCCTCCAGCTTCGCCCAGATCCGTACGTTCGGCGCGGGCGAGAGCCGGGGCAGCCCGACCAGCGGGGTGTCACCACACGCGTCGATCAGCGACTCGTAGCGAGCCATGACCCGGCCCCGCCGGCCTACGGCCGGCCGGCGAGCGCGGCCGCCGCGGCACGGTGCTGGCTCATCGCGGCTGCCGCCGCGAAACCGAGCGCGCCGCCCGCCACCGCGGGCAGGATGGTCACCTCGTCGCCGTCGGTCAGCTTGGTGTCCAGGGCGCCGGTGAACCGTACGTCTTCGTCGTTGACGTACACGTTGACGAAGCGGTGTAGGGCGCCGTCGGAGGTGATGAGGCGGCCGCGTAGGCCGGGATAACGGGCGTCGAGGTCTGTGAACAGCTCCGCGAGCGAGTCGCCGGCGCCTTCCACCGCCTTCTCTCCCTTGGTGACCGGCCGCAGGATGGTGGGGATGCGTACTTCGATAGCCATGGTGGTGAACCTTCTACTCTCAAGATCAAGATTACTGCCGGATAGACGAAAACACAGGTCAGCCGTACGCCTGGCCGCGCCGTCGCGGTGGAGACGCTGGCTCAGCTCCCGGCAGGACAGTCGTACACGACGGTGGCCGGAGTCTGGCTGAACATGTACGTCTGCACGGCGTGCTGGTCCACCGTGGGTTCGGAGACGATCTCGACGGGCTCCTCGGTGACCACGCCGCCCTCGATCCGGTACGAGCGGAGCTCCGCGGTGTCGTCGTCACGGGTGGAGACCAGCACGTAGTGCGCGCCCGGCTCGCTGGCCAGCGAGATGTCGGTACGCGACGGGTACGCCTCGGTGGCGGTGTGCGAGTGGTAGATGACGACCGGCTCTTCGTCCCGGTCGTCCATCTCACGCCACACCTTGAGCTGCTCCATCGAGTCGAAACGATAGAACGTCGGAGAGCGTTCCGCGTTGGTCATCGGGATAAAGCGCACCGGTGTGTCGGATCCGACGGGCCCGGCCACGACCCCGCACGCCTCGTCCGGGTGGTCCCGGCGGGCGTGCGCGACGATCGCGTCGCGGATGGCACCGTCAAGCTTCAGCACGGGTAACAGGCTACCGGCTCCACGCGCCCCCCGGCTGTGGCGGTCACCACCCGTGGTGTACGGATCACGGCTCACCGAGCAGTGACTCCACCAACGACTCCTGCATGTACGTGAGGTAGCCGTACACCGACAGCTGCATCGCGCGTACCCCCGTCGGGTCGCGCATCGCCGCCTCGTCGATCTCGTCGGACAGGTCGGTGTCGTCGTCGATGCCGGCCCGTACGCCGAGCGCCAGCCGGGCGTCGGTGAGCGCCCGCAGCCAGGCCTCGGCCTGTTCGGCGTCGAGTCGCAGCTCGCCGCCGCGCTCCGGGAGCGTGCTCAGCACCATCCCCACCTGGTGGGCCTTCTCGCTGCTCAGGTCCTGCTCGGTGAGCCGCCGGAACTCGCGGGCGGCTTCCGGGTCGTCCTCGCCGTACGCGTCGGGGAACAGCCGGGCCAGCACCGGGTCCTCGCCGTGCGGGTCGCCCACCAGGCTGGCGGTCTCGGTGAACACCCGGCGCAGGATCGCCACCTCCGAGCGGCGCAGCGTGGTCACGCACTGCTTGCCTTCGGGGCGGAACAGTCCCGGGTACGTCATCAGGAGCGCTCGATGGTGGCCCACAGCCCGTACGCGTGCAGCCGGGACGCGTCGTGCTCCATCCGCTCGCGTACCCCCGAGGAGACCACGGCGCGACCCTTGTGGTGAACGTCGAGCATCAGCTTCTCGGCCTTCTGCCGGCTGTAGCCGAACAGTTTCTGGAACACCCAGGTGACGTACGACATCAGGTTGACCGGGTCGTTGTGCACCACCGTGATCCACGGGCGGTCAGTCTGGAAGGACTCATCGACCTCCGTGACTTCCGCAGGCATCGCCTGCGTCCCCGCGCCGAACCCGGTCATAGTGTCCCAGCCTAGCGACGTGGGCCCGGATCGCGCGCGCCACGGTCGGCCACCTGACGGTGCCGGCGCTCACAGCTCCGTCAGATCCAGCAGGTGCCAGGTCAGCGCGGTGTTGTCGCCGGTGGACCACCACACGTACCGGCCGCGGCCAGCGCGAGCGCCAGGATTATCCCAGCGCGGCTGGTGAGGAACCCGCGAACAGCCTGCGCGGCGACCCCGAGCCGTCCGCCGGGACCGCGTACACCGCGGGGCTGTCGGGATCCGGCCGGGTGTACGCCACCGTGGCGTCGTCCAGCCACGCCGGCTGGTCGTCGACGTGGGCCGGCTCCGCGAGCGCCACGTCCCTGCCGCCCGCCAGCTCCAGCACGTGCAGCCGCCATCTGTCACCGATCCGCTTCTTGTACGCGATCCGCGTCCCGTCCGGCGACAACGACGGACACTCCACGTTGCCCCGGATCGCGGTGAGCGTACGGCTGTCCAGGTCGCCTCGCATCAGCCAGGTCCGCTCCGCCGAGGCCATGGTGGCGTAGAACGTACGGTCGTCCGCCGCGAACGTGACGCCCCAGTAGTTGGCGTCCACCCGCGCGTACGGCTTCCCGTCGACGTAGGCGGTGTAGTCCTCCAGCGAACCGTGATGCGCCCTGGTCCGCAGGTCGTAGATCCCCGCTGTGGTGGAGAACCCGCCCGCGGCCAGGTACGAGTCGCCGCTGCGGAACACCGTCCACGCCACCAGGTGACCCGAGGGCGAGACCCGTACCCGGCTCGGGGTGCCCCAGATCGGCAGCGAGAGCCGCCGGCGCAGCCGGGTGTCGTACACCGTGAGCTCGGCGGAGAACTGCGGGCCCAGGCCGCGCAGGCAGGCCAGGGTGCCGCGCGCGGCGTACGCCCGGTGGCACTCGGGGCCGGCTCCCAGGTGGGCGCCGGCGCGGGTCGCCTGGTGTACGTACCGGCCGCCGGAGTCGACGTACAGCACGGTGCCGGCGCGGCCCAGGTCGAACCGCTCTGCGGCGGGTACGGCGCCACCGCCGCGCCAGATCGCGTACCCGGCGCCGGCCAGCAGCACCAGCGCGATCAGCCCGGCGCCGACGGGCCCTGGGCCGTACCGCCGGTTCATGAAGCCTCCTTCGCGAGCTGGGCGGCGAGGGCGAGCGCGGCGACCAGCGCGAGGCCGAACACCGCGAAGGCCGCGCCGGGCGCCGCCAGCTCGGCCAGCACGCCGAAGCCGACCGCTCCCCCGGCCCGGGTCAGCGCCTGCGTGGTCTGCACCACCGCCAGCCCGGTGGCGCGTACCGGCGCGGCCAGCAGCGGCCCCGCGTACGCCATCAGGACGCCGTCGGTGGCGGCGTAGAACAGGCCGTGCAGCACCAGCACCACGATCGCGACGCCCCAGCCGAGACCGGAGCCGGCGATCAGCAGCAGGTACGCCACCAGCAGCACCGCGTGACCGGCGAGAAACAGCCGCCACCGGCCCACCCGGTCGGCCAGCCGCCCCACCGGGGTCGCCGCCAGCATGAACGCGCCGGCGGTGCCGAGCGGCAGCAGCGGCAACACGTGCCGGGGCAGCGCGGCGGTCTGCTGTACCGACACGTACAGGAACATGTCGCCGACGGTGGCCAGGCCGAGCACGCCGGCGGCCAGGCACGCGCGACGCAGCCGCCGGTCCCTGAACACCTCACCGACCCGGGGCCGGGGACGCTCCGCGCGCGGCGCCACCGCCGGGGACCGTACGAAGAACAGCAGGATCAGTACGCCCACCACGGCGAGGCAGAAGCTGGTGGAGAACACCACGTCGTACCCGCCGGCCACCGAGGTGAGCAGCGCGAACACCAGCAGCGGGCCGAGCAGCGCACCGGCGGTGTCCATCGTGCGGTGTACGCCGAACGCCCGCCCCAGCGCCGCAGCCGGCATCGAAGCAGTGATCAGCGCGTCCCGGGGGGCGGTACGGATCCCCTTCCCGGCCCGGTCCACCCCGACCACCAGCCCGATCCCGGTGGCCGAGGCTCCCACCAGCGGAAACCCCAGTTTGGTGAGCGCGGAGAGCCCGTAGCCGGCAGCGGCGACCCCCTTGGGGTGACCGAGCCGGTCGGCCAGGTAACCGCCGCCGAGCCGCAGCATGGCGGTGGCGCCGGTGTAGAGCCCGTCCAGCATGCCGAGCTGCAGGTAGCCCATCCCGAGGCCGTACATCAGGTAGAGCGGCAGCACCGCGGTGACCATCTCCGCGGAGGCGTCGGTGACCAGGCTGACCAGGCCCAGCGCGACGACGGTCCCGGAGACCGGGACCGCCGCCGCGGCGGGCTGGTGCGTCGGGCGCGCAGCCCGCGTGCTCGCCAGATACATCGGCTAGAGCGTCAGGGTCCAGCTGTCGATGGTCCCGACATCGTCGGCCGCGGCGTCGGTCACCCGCAGCTTCCACGTACCGTTGCGGACCTCGCTCGACAGGTTGACGGGGTACGTCTTGTCGATGTTGTCGGTGCTCGAACCCGACCGGTTGTGCAGGGTGTAGACCGTGCCGTCCGGCGCCACCAGCGACACCACCAGATCCCCGATGTACGTGTGCCGGATGTGCACCTCCACCGTCGAGGTCGCCGACGCGTTCCCGGTGCAACCCGCGATCGCGATCGAGGACTCCACAGTGGACAGGTCACCGATCGCCACGTCGGTGCCGTTGGTCTGTGCCGCACAGCCGGTCGGCGGGGGCGGCGAGCCCGTCGGGCTCGGCGACGGGGTGCCGCCGCTGCCGGTGATGGTCACGTCGTCCACCTGCGCCTCGAAGAGGCTCCCGGTGCCGGCGTCGGCCGCCTCGAACAGCAGCGTCACCGTCTGACCGGCGTACGCCGAGAGGTTCACGGTCGCGGTACGCCAGGAGCCGGCGACCTCGCTCGCGGCGCCCAGCTGCTCCCAGACCTTGGTCTTCGTACCGCCGGAGACCACCGACAGCCGCAGGTAGTCGTCCGGGCCGGAGTTGTCGCCGTGCGCCACGTTCCAGCTGAACGTCGCCGAGGCGCTGGTCGACGGCAATCCGATCCCGGGCGAGCGGATCGAGGTGACGCCGCCGTCCAGGTCGTTGGCGCCGTACCCGGAGCCGGCAAGCCGGCCGGTGGACAGCGCGTTCACGCCGCTCACCGTGGTGCCGAGCTGCTTGATCTGATTGCTGTACGTCGACGTGGTCTGCTCCGGGTCACCCCGCTCCCAGGTTCCGGTGGTCGCGGTGTCGCTGCCGGACGGGTTGACCGTCCAACCCTTGTCGGTCTCGAAGGTGTCACTGAACACCGCGCTACCGCCCGCGGTCACCGTGAGCTGCACGGTCGCCGTACGGCTGACCGAGCCCGACGTACCGGTGACGGTGATCGGGTAGGTGCCCGGGGCGGCCGACGCCGACGCGGAGAGGGTCAGCGTCGAGCTGGCGCTGCCGTTCGCCGGCGGGGTCAGCGTTTGGGGGGTGTAGGAGGCGGTGACACCCGCCGGCAGTCCCGAGGCGGTGAGGTTCACCGCGGAGTTGAAGCCACCGCTGCTGCCGACCGACACCGTGGTCTGGCCGTTGCCGCCTTGCGCCGCCGACACCGCGGTCGGGTTGGCGGTCACCCCGAAGTCGGGCTGCCCGGTGCTCGCCTTGTGGCAGGTGCCGGTGATGTGGTCGGTGAACGTACGCCCAGCGACCGGCAGGAAGTCCATCGTGTAGCCGGTGGAGGTCAGCACGAACTTCCCGACGCCGAAGGTGTTGTTGTTGAACACCTGCGACGGGCCGACGGTGCTCGAACGGTCGGCGTAGAGACCACGGCCTCCGGTGCCGATCACGAACTGCCGGATCCCGTTCGTGTCGTCCCGGGTACCGTCCGGTCGCGCCGGCGCGAACCGCTCGTAGCTGTGGTCGTGTCCGACGATCACCAGGTCGGCCTTGGCGGCGTACAGCGCCGAGTAGAGCGCACCGACCGAGGTGTCGTCGCCGTGGCTGCCGGTGGAGAACCGGGCGTGATGCCAGTACGCCGCCGTACACGGCTTGGTGTTGGCGGCCAGGTCGTTCTTCAACCAGGTCTCCTGGGCGCTGCCAGCGCCTCGGGAGACGTTGGAGTTGAGCGCGACGAAGTGCCATTCGCCGACGTCGAAGCTGTAGTAACCCTTGCCCCGCTCGCCGACGTCGACGCCCTGACCGGTGAAGTAGTCGAAGTAGCCGGCGGCACCCGAGGTGTAGTACTCGTGGTTGCCCGGCGTCGGGTGCGCGATGCTGTTGAACCTGCCCCAGGTCGGGTGGTAGTTGTTCTGGTACTCCGACAGGGTGCCGCTCTCGTACGCGTTGTCACCCGCGGTGATCACCGCGGTCGGAGACATCCCGGACACCACGTCGTCGGTCTGGTTGCACGCCGACCCGCAGATGTCACCGGCGGCGGCCACCGTCACGCTGGCCTGGGACAACGGCTGGCTCCCCGACTGGTACGCGTCGACGGCGTACCGGCTGCGGGGGTCGGTCAGCGTGGGGGTGACCGTGACGCACTCGCCGGACAGGCCGCGGGTGTAGAACGCCTTGCCGTTCCAGTTCTTGGCGGCCAGCGTGGAGCTGCCGCCGGCCGAGCCGGTCAGCGTGACGGTGTCGCTCCCGTACAGCGACAGCTCGGTGAAGCGGACCCGCAGCCAGTGCGCGCCGGCGTCACAGACCGACTGCGCGCTGGCGGCCGGGCCGGCGCCGCGCAGCGCCAGCTGGCCGGCGGACGTACCGCGTTCGGCGAGTTGGGTACGCGCGGCGGCCGGCTCGGCTCGCGGCGTGGTGGTGTCGGGCGCCGATCGTTCCCGCGCCTGAGTGCTGGATGCGATGACCAGGGTCGCGGCCACCAGCGCCAGCGCGCTGGCGGCCACCACCAGACTTCGACGGTGCATTCCGTACCTCCCCAGGTAAGTCACCGCAGATTCGACTCCCGGCGGGACGCGCGCACCAGCCTCGATGTGGCAATCTCTGGATAACTCTGGATTAATCCCTGACCCAGGACACGAGGTGGTGGGATGCAGAATCCGTTCAGCACCTCATTGCGCGCGGCGCTGGCGAGTCGCGGCTACAGCCTGGAGCAGCTCGCCCGGGAGCTGCGCCGCCGCGGCACCCCGGTCAGCGCGAGCGCCCTGGGCGCCTGGCAGACCGGCGACAACCATCCCGAACGCGCCTCCTCGATCGCGGCGGTGGCGAACGTGGAGGCGGTGCTCGGGCTGCCGCCACGCTCCCTGGTGCACCTGATCCCGCCGCGGCGCGCCCGGGGGCGTACCCGCCCCACCGGGCCCGGGCCGTCGCACCGGCTGCTGTGGCGCTCCCCGGAGGCGGTGAGCCGGGTGCTGGCGAAGCTCGAGGCCACCCCCGACGAGCTCGACCTGGCCGTCCGGATCTCACGCTCCCAGAAGACCTACATCGATAGCGGTGGGTACGAACGCGAAATCCACGACCGGCACCTGCTGCTCGGCACCCGGCGCCGGATCGAACGGGTGCTGACGCTGGCGCGCTACCACTCGTTGCCGCAGCCGCCGACGGTGTTCCGCACCGAGGGCTGCCGGCTGGGCCGGTTCCGCGCCGACGTGGCCGGCTCGATCTGCGGGTACGAGCTGCTGCTCGACCAGCCGCTGGAGATCGGTGGCCTGACCGTCATCGAGTACGCCATGCGGCTCCCGCCCGGGCAGCCCGAGACCCGCAGCACCGTACGGGTCCACCCCGGCGCGCGCGAGCTGACCCTGTCGGTCAACTTCGACCCTGAGCGGGTCCCGGCACGGTGCGAGGGATTCCATCAGGCGGCGTACGACCTGCCGCCGCGGACCGTACGGGAACGCTCGGGCGACACGTTCGGGAACGCGTTCCAGTTCATCACCCTGGATCCCGCGCCCGGCATCTACGGATTGCGCTGGGAGTGGGCGGAGTAGCCCGGCCGCCCGCGACCGCGGCCCGCTGCGTGGGCGGCGCATAGGCTTTGCGGATGTCCACCGCGTTGTACACCGACCACTACGAGCTGACCATGCTCTCGGCCGCGCTGAAGGACGGCACGGCGCACCGGCGCTGCGTGTTCGAGGTGTTCGGCCGCCGGATGCAGCACGGCCGGCGGTACGGCGTGGTCTGCGGCACCGGCCGGCTGGTCGAGCTGATCCGTGACTTCCGGTTCGGCGCCGAGGAGCTGGCGTTCCTCACCGAGTCCGGCGTGGTGGACCAGTCCACCGCGGACTGGCTGGCCGACTACCGCTTCACCGGCGACATCGACGGGTACGCCGAGGGTGAGCTCTACTTCCCCGGCTCCCCGATCCTGACCGTGTCCGGCAGCTTCGCCGAGGCGGTGGTGCTGGAGACGATGGTGCTCTCGGTGCTCAACCACGACTCCGCGATCGCGTCGGCGGCGGCCCGGATGGTGACCGCCGCGCACGGCCGGCCGCTGATCGAGATGGGCGGGCGGCGTACCCACGAGGCGGCGGCGGTGGCATCGGCGCGGGCGGCGTACCTGGCCGGTTTCGCGTCCACCTCCAACCTGGAGGCCGGCCGGCGGTACGGGATCCCGACGGCGGGCACCGCGGCGCACGCGTACACCCTGCTGCACGACGCGGAGACCGACGCGTTCGCCGGGCAGATCGCCGCACTGGGTACGGAGACCACGCTGCTGGTCGACACGTACGACATCACCCAGGGGATCCGCAACGCGATCGCGGTGGCGGGGCCGAAGCTGCGGGCCATCCGGCTCGACTCCGGCGACATGTCGGTGATGGCGCGGCAGTCCCGCGAGCTGCTCGACTCGCTCGGCGCCCCCGACACCAAGATCGTGGTCTCCGGTGACCTCGACGAGTACGCCATCGCCGCGCTCGCCGCCGAGCCGGTCGACGCGTACGGGGTCGGCACCTCGCTGGTGACCGGCTCCGGCGTACCGACCGCGCAGCTGGTCTACAAGCTGGTCGAGGTGGACGGCACGCCGGTGGTCAAGCGCAGCGAGCACAAGTCCACCCGGGGCGGGCGCAAGACCGCGGTACGCCGCCACAAGCCCACCGGTACCGCCACCGAGGAGATCGTGGTCTCGCAGGGCGTACCGGAGGCGATGCCGGGTGACCGGGGGTTGCAGCGGCGCTTCGTCACCGGCGGCGAGCCGGTCGACGTACCGTCCCTGGAGGCGGGGCGCGAGTTGTTGCGGGCCGGGCTGACCTCGATACCGTGGGAGGGACTGAAGCTCTCCGAAGGCGACCCGGCGGTGCCGGTGACCTTCCACGGGCCGGCAGGGGGTGCGGCATGACACGCGCACTGATCGTGGTGGACGTACAGCGGGATTTCTGCGAGGGCGGATCGCTGGCGGTCGCCGGCGGCGCCGCTGTGGCGGGCCGGATCACCTCGCTGCTGTACGAGCGTTCGACGCCGTGGGACCACGTGGTCGCCACCCGGGACCACCATGTCGACCCCGGCGACCACTTCAGCGACCACCCCGACTTCGCCCATTCGTGGCCGCCGCACTGCGTGGTCGGCACCGACGGCGTCGAGCTGCACCCGGCGCTCGACGCGTCCCGGATGGAGGCGATCTTCGACAAGGGCGAGTACGCCGCCGCGTACTCCGGCTTCGAAGGCCGCTCCGGCAGCACCCCGCTCGCCGAGTGGCTGCGCGCCCACGACGTGACCGACGTGGACGTGGTCGGCATCGCGACCGACCACTGCGTACGGGCCACCGCGCTGGACGCCGCCCGGGAAGGCTTCGCCACCACCGTGCTGCTCGACCACACCGCCGGCGTGGCGGCCCCGACCGTGGCCACGACACTGGACGAGCTACGCGACGCCGGCGTCACCCTGGTCGGCAAACCCGTCGTGCAATCG
>JBOGDF010000038.1:0-22879 GCA_050701635.1 Micromonosporaceae bacterium
GCCCTGCGGGAGGATCGGCCGCGCACCACCGGGTGTTCACCCACCGCCGCAGCCCATCGGGCGGTACGGCGACGAGGATGCGGCAATGCCTGATGGCTGGCATGTCTCGCCGCGAAGGCTCGGTCGATGCACAGGCACGGAGTCAGCGGCCAACCATCTGGACCGCCTCCGCTCCTCCGAGCCACTTCGACACCTCCTGCGTCACGGATCACGACTCCACGAGGTGCCACTGGGATGGCTGACCTCCGTCCTGCGAAGGATCATGGCGAAGATCGCGTTGCCGCCGCGACGTCTCCGGTCTGCCGCCCGTATGCCGTCTTTCTGCCGCGTTGACTGACTGGGTTGCCTGCGTCTGCCTGGCCAGTACGGTGTAGTTGACGCCCGGCCTGGCCTTGGGGTGGTTGATGGAAACCGAACGGCACAAGACGCTTCTCGGGCTGCTGATTGAGCAGCACCCGTGGACCCAACACGAGTTCATCGAGGCATACAACGAGAAGGCCCGGGAGTTGGATGAGACCACGTCACTGAGTCCTCGCCAGCTGGCAAGGTGGCTCGCTGACGACCTGGCGCGTAGACCACTACCCGCTGCTCGGCGCGTGCTGCGTCACATGTTCGGCCGACCCGCCGAGGAATTGCTGGCACCACCCGACGCGAGCCGGTCGGGTCTGGACCACTCGCAAGCCGAGCAAGACTTGGTCATGGCCGCCGCTCACGAGTCCCGCGATCACGCCATGGATGCCGCTGCGGTCGACGTGTCACCGATTGCCCTGGAGAACATGTACGACGACATCGTCGGGTTGGCGCGCTGCTACCACACCACGCCACCCACGGAGCTGTTGTCCGAGGCGCTCCGGGTCCGCAACGACGTCTATCGCCTGCTGGAGCAGACCAAGCGCCCGACCCGCACCTCCGACTTGTACCTGCTAGCGGGCCATGCCTGCGTGTTGATGGCCAGCGCGTCGTTCGACCTCGGTCACCCGAACGCCGCCGAGGGGCAAGCGCGTGCGGCGTATGCGTACGCCGAGCTTATTGGGTTCGCACCGCTGCGGGCTTGGTGTCGCGGCCTACAGGCTGAGGCTGCGTACTGGACCGGCTCGCCCCGTCGCGCCCTGACGTTGATCGACTCCGGGCTCGCCGAAGCGCCGCGTGGCACGGCGCGCACGCGGCTGCACAGCATCAAAGCACGGGCGTGGTCTTATCTCGGCGACGGCGCCGCTGCCCAGGTCGCGGAGTCCGTGCAACTAGCCTCCGCGGCCAGGGACGAGGCCCCAGACTCTGACCGGTTGCACGATGGTGTGGGCGGGCACTTCTCGTTCGATCCCGCTAGGCAAGCCCGATGTGAAGCCACCACCTACGTCCAACTTGGCCACGGCGCGGAAGCCGCGCAGGCGGCCGAGCGCGCCCTCGAACTGTACGGGGGTGCCGGGGAGGCCTGGCGGCTGATCGAACTGGAAGTGCACGCCGACCTCGCCGCAGCCCGCCTGCTGGCCGGGGACTTCGACGGCGCCGAGGACGCGCTCTCGCCGTTGTGGAGTCTGCCGCCGCACGAACGGCGGGAAGGGCTCACACACCGGGTACGGCAAGCCGGCGCGTTACTCGCGGGCAACGACTATCGGGAACTCTCCGTGGCCGACAGTCTTGCTGAGCGGATCGAGGACTACGCCGCAACGAGCGTGGTGCGCGCACTGCCGACCGGTACTGGCCACTGAACAGCCGTGACCCGCAGAAGCGCGGCGCTACTCGTGGTCCTCGCCGCGACTTGGGGCGGCGTCTACCCCCTGACCACTATCGCGCTCCGTGACTTTCCGCCCGCCTGGGTGGTGCTCGGCCGTGCCGTGTTCGCGGCGATGGTCTTGGTCCCGGCGGCCATCTATGCCGGCGGATTCGGGCCGCTCCGCAGCCGATGGGGCCGATTGCTGGTGGCCGGGACGGTTCAGGCGGCGATCCCACTCGGCCTTCTGACCGTGGGTCAGCAACATGTCTCCGCGGGCGTCGCTGGCATCCTCTCCGCAACGCAACCCCTATTCGTCGTCACGCTCGTCATGACACTCGACCGCATTATCCGACTCCGCGAGTTGCTGGGCGTAGTCGTGGGCCTGGTCGGCGTGACGTTGCTGTTCCTGGACGAGGTCGGCTCCAGCGCCACCACCATCGCGGGGGGCGTCGCCGTGCTGGCGTCGGCCCTGTTCTTCGCGACGGGGTCGGTGTACATCCACCGCGTGCTGCCAGACACGTCGCCGGTCGGAATCGCGGCGGCGGCCATGTGCCTGACCGCCCTCGTAGTCGCACCAGTTGCTGCGGTCGGTCCGTACCCCTCCGCTCCTGGCGTCGCGGAGTGGACGAGCTTGGTTGCACTCGGAGTGATCGGCAACGGCCTCGCGCTTGGGCTCTTCTATGCCCTCATCCATTGGTCCGGACCAACGCGCGCCGCCCTAGCCTGGTATCTCGCTCCCGGCTTCGCGGTCCTATACGACATCCCTCTCGCCGGGTTACCCGCACTAGCCGCGGTCGCTGGCCTCATTCTGATCGTCGCCGGATCAGCCATCACCGCCACAGCGCGGCACGAAGCCGAGATGCCACCAGGAAGGTCTAAACGGCAGCTGACGGGCTAGATCGTCGGGTGCCGTCGTGGAATCGTAGGCCACCGCAGCAGAGCAGGTCGTCATGGACACACGCCACGGACCACCCGGCCGTCCGGGTCGGTCGTCCACATCTGCTTGCACCGGGCCTTGTCGGGGCCTGTCAGCACCTCCATGAACAAACATGTCGATCGTCCTGATCACGTCGAGCTCGGCGTGGTACTGGGTGGCGACACGAAGGTGCTTGCCGATTCGCTCATCGAGATGGACTCGCCCAGGCTAGTCAGCGGGGTCGGCCGGGCCGGCTGGCGGGTGTTTCCGCGCTGGCAGGACTACGCCGACTTGCCGCCGACATCCAGAACAACACACGGACCGGCCCGGCACGACTGGAGTCCTTCCACGGCCCGAACAGGGAGGTCGGCGCCTTCATCGACTACGGCGAGGAGGCCAGGTCGCCGCCCGGCACGCCGATCAAGCTGACGCTGCCACCCGACGGCGGGGGTAGCGATGGTTCCGCTGCCTCTGCCCGGCCGGCGGTCAACTCGCCCCGGCGGTGCTCGTCGGCACATCCAACGCCGCGACCTCCGCCAACAGCGTGGCGCGCTGGCCGTCCAGGTACGCCTCGCGCGTCCTATCAGGCGCGCGCTCTCGTGCTGTCACTGGCAGCGGCCAGGTCTGTGGTTTGATCGTTCGTCAACGCCGGCTCCTTCCTGCTCGGCTGCCTTGGATGTTCGGGTGCGAGACGCGGCGGGTCACACACAACCTGCCCGCGGCTGGCCTGCTGGCGTGTGGCTTCCGCGCGCGGTGGCCTCAGCGCCTCCAACTGTGTCGGCCCCGCCATCCAGAACTGCGCCAGCTGGCCGCGCCGCAACTGGTCGGCGCCACCGGTGAAGCCCTGCTCGGCCAGCCTGCCGACCATCCTGCGCAAAGCCCAGCAGGTAGGCAGCGAGCGAGCGCGGCGCGTCAACGCTGCCGTGCGGGTGGATCAGCTCCACCAGGCCGGCCGTGTACTGGCTGGCACCTACCGAGTAGCTCGCGTAGCTCTCGCGCCAACGTCGATTTGTCGGTGGCCACGGGTACGGTGCCGCGGACCCAACCGGTTCCCGCCCAGGGAGGCGAACGCCGTGGAACAGCCGACCGTGGCACGTGAGCAGTTCTTCGACCTGAACATCGAGAAGGTGCTCGAGCACTGGCCGATCCCATTCGCCGTGCGTGAGCTGATCGCCAATGCGCTCGACGAACACCTCATCACCGGCACCCAGGAACGTCACGTTGCGTAACCTGGTTCATTCCCGACCGCGCATTCTGTCGCTCGTTAGCGGAGCCAGGTGCGCGCCGTAGCCGTGTACCTCGGATCGCGCTACCGCCACAACGTGCCACCAGAATAGGATGAGAGCCCGTTGAGGAGGCGCGGTGCTAGGTGCACGCTGATGCCGGGCCACGCGTGGGAGGCTGAAGACGGAAGGGTGCGCGGATGGGGCCGTGGCAGCCCTTACATACTGGAGACCCCGAACACTGTGGAGGCTTTCGCCTCACGCACCGGCTGGGCGACGGCGGCTTCGGGACCGTGTTCCTGGGTTTCAGGCCGGACGTCTCGGTGCCTGTCGCGGTCAAGGTATTCAGGTCGGAGTACGCCGGCTCTGAGCTGTGGCGTCGGCGGTTCCTGCGCGAGATCGAACTGATCAAGGAGATGGCCGGGGTACACACGGCCGCGTTGGTGGATTCTGGCGGACGCGATACGCCCCCGTGGCTCGCGACGCGCTACGTTCACGCGCCGTCACTTGACCGGCTGGTCCACCTGTACGGTGCGTTCGATCACTTGTGCGCGTGGTGGCTAGCGACAGGCATCGGCGAGGCTTTGGCCGAGATCCATGCCAAGGGAATCCTGCATCGCGATCTCAAGCCACAGAACATACTGGTCGAGCAGACCGGAGTGAAGATCATCGATTTCGGGATCTCTCGCTTCACTAGCGGCCCGGGGTTGACGGCCGATTCCACGTTCTTCGGTACACACCAGTACACCGCGAACGAGCATCTCTTGGATCCGCGGGAGGCGAGCGAGAAGTCGGATGTATTCGCGCTTGGCGCGGTGCTGGTGTACGCGACGACCGGACGGACGCCGTTCCAGGGCATCCCGCCGAGCGAACGTCTGGCGGGTCGGCCGCCGAACCTCGACGGTGTGCCGGATGAGCTCTACGACCTCGTGGAGTCTTGTTTGGCTACCAACGCCGAGCATCGGCCGACGGCACTGACTGTGTTCCGCACGGCGCTGGGCCATCTGGCCGACTTCGCGGTCCCGCTTGCCAGCGAGACCGGGTTGCCCTTGCCGCCGGAGATCCGCGACTTCCTCGATGAGTGGCGCGCGGTCCCTATCCCAGTACCGGAGCTGGCCGTGGCGGCGAGCGGCAGTGCCGAACTGGGCTCCACCGGCTCGCCCCGGTCCGGCGGTGCCAGCGCCACCGGGCCCGCACGAACCCCCGAAGCTCGCCCTGGGAAGCGGCCGAATCCGGCATTTGACGCAGCCTGGTTGTCGCGGTGGCGGAGCGCGGCGGAGCGCCGTCGCGACCGCTACGGTGGCCGACGCGGCCCTGACGGAGCTACCGATTCGAAATAGCGTGTTTGCGGCAACATGATCTCTGATGGGATGGCTTGATGAGTGGCACGGCGGCCGGTACGAGCCAGCGGTTCGCCTCGGGCATGACCGTACTCGCCCGAGATGAGGAGTGGCTGGTCACCGAGGTCAGGGAGACCGACCACGACGGCACCCGCTTGGTCGTGACTGGTGTCTCCCCTTTGGTTCGAGACCAGACTGCGGTGTTCTTTCACTCCCCAGGTCGCCTCGACCGCGTGGAGCCGCTATTCGCCGAGGACACTGAGCTGATCAAGGATGCCAGCCCGGGCTTTCGTCGATCGCGACTGTTCATCGAGGCGCTGTTGCGCAAGACGCCGCTGCCCCAGGGCGAGCCACGGCTTGCCTCGGTCGGCACGCACCTGGCCGACGACCTGCTGTATCAGCGCGAACCGGCGCGGCGGGCGCTCGAAAACCTTCGCCCCCGCCTGTTGATCGCCGACGCCGTCGGCCTGGGCAAGACGTTGGAGATCGGGCTGCTGCTGTCGGAGTTGATCCGGCGCGGCCGAGGCGACCGAGTTCTGGTGGTGACCCCCCGGCACATCCTGGAGCAGTTCCAGCACGAGCTATGGACGCGGTTCGCGATCCCGCTGGTCCGCCTGGACACGTCCGGCATCGCCCGGATGCAGCAGCGTCTGCCCGCCGGCCGTAACCCCTTCGATTACTACAAACGCGTGATCGCATCGATCGATACGCTGAAGAGCGCTCGCTACCGTGAGCAGTTGCGCCGGGTGGGGTGGGACGCAGTCGTGATGGACGAATCCCACAAGCTGATCAGTAAGACCGCCCTGAACAACCAGCTCGCCCGCGTACTCGCGCCGACGACGCATGCATTCATCCTGGCGTCGGCCACGCCGCACAACGGCGACGACGAGTCGTTCAATGAGCTGATCAGCCTGATCGACCCGACTGCGATTGTGGACGTGAAGAAACGCGCGGGCAAGGACGAGCTTCGGCATCTATATGTGCGCCGGCACAAGATGAGCTCCGATGTCGCTGCGCAAATAGGCACCCAATGGGCTGATCGCGCCCGGCCGCTGTTCGTCGACTGCCCAGCGACACCGCCGGAGGAGGCGGTTCTCGATGAGTTGTACTCCACCTGGATACGGCCCGCCGAGGGGCGGAGCGCGCCGATCGGCGGCAGGGGCAGCCGGCTGTTTCCGGTTACCTTGCTCAAGGCGTTCCTGTCCTCCCACGCGGCACTGCTGGAAACCATCGATGCGCGTATCGACCGGATCCAGGCGGCCACCGAGCGGACCGACGAACGTGAAGCCCTGCAACGGTTACAGCGTCTCGCCGGACAGATCACCGTTGCCGATTCGGCCAAGCTGACCGCATTGGTCGCCACCCTGCGCGCGGTCGGGGTTGGTCCGGGCACGCCGACTCGAGTGGTGATCTTCTCGGAGCGACGACGGACCATCGACTTCCTTTATAGCCAACTACCGGGCCGGCTCGGATTCACCCAGCCGGAGCGGGAACGGCAAGCAGAGAAGGGCGTCACCGGTCCTGTGCGGATCCTGCACGGCGGCCAGTCCGACGACGCCCAGCAACGCATCGTCAAAGACTTCGCCCTCGAGACGAGCGATGTGCGGGTCCTGCTGACCAGCGACATCGCCGCTGAGGGCGTGAACCTGCATCGCCAGTGCCACCAACTGATCCACTACGACATCCCGTGGTCGCTAATCACGATCGAACAGCGCAACGGCCGCATCGACCGATACGGGCAGCGCACCTCTCCGCAGATCCACGTCTTGCTGCACCGCTCGGCGAACGCCGACCACGAGGCTGACGAGTCGGTATCGAAGATACTCACGAGGAAGGAAGACGCCGCCCACCGCACCCTCGGTCAGGCCGCCGCCTTGATGGGCCTGCGCGATGAGGAACAGGAGCAGGCCAGCATCGAGCAGGCGTTCCTCGACGGCCGGGACGTCGGCGACGTCGTGCCAGACCAGCCGGCCGACGTGGACGACATCTTCATGGCCGGTGGCTCGTTCGACATCGACGATGCGGACGCCGCACCGGATACCGCAGGTCCATCGGACGACACTCTGAGCCAACCGCGACTGTTCGGTTCTACGCGCGAGTTTGTTGAAGACGCACTCGCCGAAGCGTACGAAGACCCAGCCAACACCATCGGTTTGAGATGGCTCGATCCCACCGACTACCCGGACACGTTCGAGTTCGAACTCGACCGCGACGCGCACAGGCTCTCAGACCTGCAACGCCGGTTGAAGGTTCTGCCCCAGTCATACCTTGACGAGCGGCAGGTCCTGGAAAAGCTCACACTCACCCTGTCCGCCGGCGTGGCGAACCAACGGCTGGAACTGGCGCGCAAGAACAGCGGCGAGAAGCCCAAGCGAAGAGGTGCCGCCAGCAAGGGAGAGAAGTACGAGGAGTCCGGCTGGCCTGACATTTCTTTCCTTACCGACCAGCACCCGGTCATCGAGTGGCTGGTGGACAAGGTGCTAGCCCGCAGAGCGGCGGACAGCACGGTCGCCAAACGGCTGACCGCCCCTGTCATCGCCGCCGAGGTCCCAGAACCGGTGTTTCTGCTCAACGGGCGCTACTCCAACAAGCAGGGCAAGCCCACCGTCATGGCCTGGATGGCACTACGCAGCCTGCTGGACGGGCTGACCGTCGACCACAGGGACTTCGTCCAGGTGCTGCACGACGCGAAGGTCAACCGCGAGATGCGGCTGCGCGACGTCGGCGATCTGTCCGAGCTCAACGCCCTCGTCCCACATGCTGTCGAAGCCGCACGCCAAGAGATGCGCAGACGGCGCGAGGCCGAGGAAGACCGGCTCATGGCACCCCTCGCTGAGTACGAGCAGCGGCTGCATCGCTGGGAGAAGGCGAAGATGTTCCGCTACGAACAGCTCACCCTCCCTGCCATGCGCCGCCGGGAGGAACGGAAGGTCGAGAACACCGCCGTCGCGCTCAAGAAATTGATCGACGAACTCAGCACCGACGGGGACCCCATGATCCGCCTGGTCGGCGTACTAGTACCTGGGATGACGGCGAAGGAAGCGTGACGGCTGCCATGGCGTTCACCTCCATCACCAACTACGGCGAGTACATCTCCGCCCACTACCTCGCCGCGCTGATGAAGAACGACCTCGAAGGGCTACGCAAACGGTGGGCACAGGCGGACAAGGCCGCCGCGGACACTTCCGGTCCGGCCAGCTCGGCGCAGGGCATCAAGGCCCTCGGTCAGCGGTTCTTCACCCTGCGAAACCGGATCACCGAGCAGCTCGGGGAGGCGCCGACGGATGACGCGCTCCTCGACGCCCGCGTCGTCAACGAGCTGCGAGACCTCAACGACACCGTCCTGCGGGCACTCGCCTACGTGACACCAGCCCAGACCGACGCCACCGCAACGTGGGTGGGCCGCGGGCATATCGATGTCACCCAGCTCGACCAAGAGCGCCAGGTCCGGGTGGCCCTCGCGGTCAGCGGAACCGAAGGGCTCGAACTCGTCGCCCTGGACACCACCTGGGCCAGCGATGCCGAGGGCATCGTCGACCAGGACGCTGGCAGCCGACTCGTGGAGCCGATCAAGCTGGACGGCGACAACGCCATCGACCACGCCGGCAAGGCGATCGAGTTCCTGTTCGCTTGCGAGGAACCACCCCGGTACGTGCTGCTGCTCGCCGGGAACGTCGTTCTGCTCGCCGACCGCGCCGCCTGGCCCCACGGCTATCTCGCGGTCAACCTCAGCCAGGCGCTGCACGCGAAAGAGGACAAGCCCGGCGGTGAATTGGAGACCATCGCCGCGCTGTTCGGAGCCGAGTCACTGATCACCTTCGAGGGCCAGACCGCCCTGGCCGACCTCGTCGACAAGGGCCGCAAGCACGCGATCAAGGTCTCGAAAGAGCTGCGAGAGGCGCTGCGCCAATCCGTCGAGCTGATCGCACAGGAAATCCTGGACCGGATCCGCGCACACGACGCCGACCCGGACGACCTCGGCGATGACCTGGCACGACGGCTCAGCGAACAGGCCCTACGGTACCTGTATCGGATGCTGTTCCTCCTATATGCCGAGGCCCGGCCGGAACTGGGAATCCTGCCCAGCCGGAACGATGCCTACAAAGAAGGCTACGGCCTGGCCCGCCTCGGCGAGATCGTCAGCTACGACCTACCCGAGGAGTCCGAAGACCGCCTGCATTTCTACGAGTCGCTGCGGTTGCTGTTCACCCTTGTCGATCAGGGCCACCGACCCCGGCGTACCGACGAGCGCATCTTCGACGACGGCCACGAGATCGCCCTGGACACCGACGGCATCCGCTTCGAGGCTCTGAAGTCCGACCTGTTCGACCCAGACCGCACCTCGCTGATCGGCGAGATGGTGAAAGTCGGGCAGGTCACCGTCGACACTCGGCTACGCAACAAGTGTCTCTGGCAGGTAATCAACCTCCTCATGCTGACACCTGAGCCGGGCGCGGGCCGGGGCCGCCGGCGGGCGCAGCGGGGCTTCATCTCCTACGCGCAGCTCGGCATCAACCAGCTCGGCGCAGTGTATGAGGGTCTGATGTCCTACACGGGCTTCTTCGCGCCAGAGGACGTCTACGAAGTCGCCAAAACCGTCAAGAGTGGCGCCAGGACGAACGATAGGGAGGAGAGAGAGAAGCCCGACCCGTCGAAGGGCACATGGATCGTGCCGGTCAGGCGGGCCGGTGACTACGACCGGAAGTACTTCGTCGAGCGGATAGATCCCATCACCGGTGAATCGAAGCGGATCATCCACCGAAAGGGCTCGTTCGTCTACCGGCTGTCAGGCCGCGAGAGGCAGCGCTCCGCCTCGTACTACACCCCCGAAGTCCTTACCGAGTGCACCGTCAAACATGCGCTCGCGGAACTCCTCAGCGACGAAACGACGTCCCGCGACATCTTGGACCTGAGGGTGTGCGAGCCAGCGCTCGGCTCAGGGGCATTCCTCAACGAGGCCATCAACCAGCTAGCCCATGAGTACATCGAACGCGCCCAGCACGAGCGGGGAGTTAGGCTCCTGCCTGACCAGCTTGAGACGGAGAAGCAGAAGGTCAAGGCGTATCTGGCACTGCACAACTGCTACGGGGTAGACCTCAACGCCACCGCCGTCGAACTGGCCGAGGTCTCCATGTGGCTCAACGTCATGCACGAAGGGCTCGAAGCGCCCTGGTTCGGCTTGCACCTGCGGCGCGGCAACTCCCTGATCGGCGCTCGCCGCGCGGTCTACCACACAGACCAGCTCAAACATGGCCTCTGGCGGTCCACACCACCGATCGAACGTCGACTCCTGTGCGATGCAGACAACCAGTTGATCAATCGTGTAGCCGAAGGCGAGATCCACCATTTCCTTCTGCCCGCGCACGGATGGGGCGCGATTGTCGACGCGGCCCCGACCGTGAAGCTGGCGAAGGACGAGCGTACGTCCCTAATGGCCTGGCGACGGCAGGTCCGGAAGGTACCCACCGATAAGAAGACTCGAGACCGGCTCACTGCCCTAGCCAAGCGGGTGGAACGACTTTGGGATCTGACCCGACTGCGCATCGCTCGCTCGGAAGACGAGATTCGGCGCGATATCGACGTCTGGGGTGTCGATCCGGCTCGGCCGTTACCGAAGCCAGCGACCGGTGCCGTGCCGCGCGAGGAGATCGTCAAAGCGCTCTACGACGACTGGGAATCGCCCTACAACCGGCTCAAGACCGTAATGGACGCATGGTGTGCGCTGTGGTACTGGCCGGTTGGGCAAGAGGCGAATGTTGAGCCTCCCACTGTGCATGAATGGCTCGAATTCTGCGAGGCTGTGCTCGGTATCCAGCCTAAGATTGTTGGCAACGCGGCTCGCCGCACCACGAAGCGTCCAGGCAGTAGTGCAGGCATTGACGACACCCTAGGGCTGTTCGGCTCGTTCGACGATTTCAAGCAACTCGCCGAGATGGACGCATCGGACCGGTTAATTGCTCGGTGTGTCTCAATGGAAAAGATCGCAGCCGATGAACGATTCGGTTGGTGGCCTGTCCTGGCCGAGATCGCTGACCGTGAGGGCTTCTTCCACTGGGAACTCGAGTTCGCTCAAGTATTCGCTCGCGGCGGTTTCGACCTCCAAGTGGGCAATCCCCCCTGGGTGCGGCCCGAGTGGAAAATCGAGGACGAGTTCGCGGAGTTTGACGCGTCGGCCATGTTTGGCTCCGCCTCCCTGCGGGATGTCCGTGCGTCGGTTCTATCGGAATCAGGCACCTTTGCCGAGCTTTGCCGCGCCATGACTAGCCTGGAGGTAATGCGCACATACACAAGTGACTCTATCTACTACCCACAGATGGGTAGCTCGGTCGCCAATCTCTACAAGAACTTCCTGATCATGATCGATAGGTTGGTCGGGCCCTCCGGAAAGGCGGCATTTGTTCATCCGCCGGGACATATGACCGATGTCAAGTCGACGGAGCTTCGAAAGTACCTTTACCCGCGCCTCGAACGGCTGTGGAATTTCACCAATCAACTCAAGTTGTTCGAGGAGATTGGCAATACCCGCCCATTTGCCGTGGCGGTGTACTCGCCGGCGAAGGCGGACGAGATCGACTTCATGATGGCATCTGACTTGCTTCACCCCCTTACATTGGATGGCAGTCTTGCACATGATGGCAATGGGGAGCCGCCGGGTATCAAGCTGGCTGACGGAGAATGGGACACCCGGCCGCATGCGACGCGAATCGTCAGAGTTTCTGCCGAACGACTCAGCACTTGGTCGGTGTTTTCACATGTCGCTGCACCAGTCAACAGCTTGCGCGTCATGCAGCCACACACCACAGTCGATGCTCAAGTGCTGGGACGTCTGGCGTCGTGGCCGCACAAGCTTGCCAGCGCTGTGGAGCTAACACCCGGGCTGATGGAGGGCTCCCTCGTCGATCGAGGGGTCCTCGAGAAGCGGGCTGACTACCCAGAATCGCTGCGCGGCGCCTTCATACAGGGTGCACATTTCAATGTGCACGACCCCTACTATCAGCAAACGCAGCGCGAGTACAGAAACCACCGCAGCTACGAGCGGATCGAGATCTCCGATATTCAGCGCCGCTTCGGTATCCGACGGACGGGATACCAGTTCCTAAAAGAACCCCACGGCACCCTGATGCGAACCGAGAGCTTCCGGGCGTTCTTTCTCCGCTGGGTTGATCTCAATGGCGAACGGACGCTGCAGGCGGCACTAATGCCGCCCGGCCCCGTCCATTCGGACGTTGTGTCATCGGTTGGCGGCAGTGATCGCGAAGTTTGTCTCTGTCTTATCGCACTTAACTCGATAGTTCTTGACTACTTAGCTAAATCGGCGGGTGACGTCGACGTGCGCGACGAGATCCTGTTCGGCCTGCCAATGCCGCGCCTTGGCACGCTCTGGGGTCCCGCCTTGTTGCGCGCGCTGCGTTTGAACTGTCGAGGAGACGAGTATGCAGACTTCTGGAACAGGAACTTTCTCCCGTTCTTCCGTGCCGACGGATGGACAATTGAAGGCCTCGAGCTTCCGCCCTTGAATGATGTGCCTGCTGTATGGGAGTCCGGCGTTCCTCTGAATGGGGCACTTGCACGTAGGCAAGCGCAGATCGAACTCGACGCCCTTGTCGGACTTGGGCTCGGCCTCTCAAGCGACGAACTAGTGATGCTGTATAAGAGTAAGTTTCCGGTTCTTAACGACAACGACCGCAGGTTCGTCGAGCTGCTTGACGAGGACCCCGTTCAGTCCAGCCTGACCCGCCCGAGGCTGATGCGTCGCGCGTACGAGGAATTCCAGCGTCGGCGGGATTCAGGAGAGTACCCCGAGGTGGATGAGCAATGATCCCGTCTTTGGCCGTGGAGGATCTTAAGGGCAGCCTCGTGCAGTATCTGACCACTGCGTTTGCGCTCGCTGACGACGATGTGCGTGACGTATTGGAGGACTTCCTTAACGACAAGACGACAGGCGTGTTCCGTGGCCCCTACCTGCGGGTACGGCCTGGGTACAAGTCTGCGGCGGGAGTGTTCGAGCGGGTCCTGGACTGGTACCCCGCACGTCTACCGCCGTTCCTGCACCAGGAGCGCGCGTGGTCGCGCCTGTCCTCCAAGGGTCAGCTTCCGAAGCCGACGATCGTGACGACGGGCACGGGCTCGGGAAAGACCGAGTCGTTCCTCGTCCCGATACTCGATCACTGCCGCCGGATGCGTGCGCAAGGACAGCCGGGCGTGAAGGCCCTGCTGCTGTACCCGATGAATGCCCTCGCCGACGACCAGGCCCGGCGCATCGATGACCTGTTGCGGACCGAGCCGGAGCTTCAGGATGTGACCGCGGGAATCTACATTGGCGGAGTCCCGGCGAGCAAGCGCCACGATGGCAGCATCCAGAAAGACGGCGGGGACGACGCGAACCCGGGCTCCTACGCCCGTGACTTCGGATCCTCAAGCCTCGACCAGGATCCGGCAATCACGCGCATCATGCGCGACCGCGACGAGATCCGGGCGAATCCCCCGGACATCCTGCTCACCAACTACAAGATGCTGGACCTACTGCTCCAGCGCATCCCTGACCTGACCCTATGGCGCGATAGAGCCCTGCAGTATGTGGTGCTCGACGAGTTCCACACATACGACGGTGCCCAGGGAACCGACGTCGCCATGCTCCTGCGCCGCCTCGGCGCGGCAACCGGCCTCGCCGAGCCGGGCAGGCCGCTGGGGGCGGTCACACCGGTCGCCACGTCGGCCACCCTGGCAAGCGACGACGCTGCCGACGCCGGACTCGCCGAGCATTCCGCCGAAGACGATCGCCGCAGGCTGCTCGAGTTCGCCGGGAAGGTGTTTGGCCGCGACTTCGATGTAGACACTCTCATTGGAGAGGACCGGCTGACCGCACACGATTTTTGCGGCGAGATCGATTTCAGCTTGCCGTTCCCCACACCTGAAGAACTCGCCCGCATAGAGGACCCGCTCGGGAACCCAGCCGACCTCGACGAGGTCGCGCGGCTGACCGTCGGTATCGACGCCCGCGACCCCGTCGCGCTGGGTACGAAACTGCGCGAGCACATACTTGTCAAAGCCCTACTTGAGTCCGCCGTGGAAGCGCCGCTGACGATCGAGCAAATCGCGAAACCCTTCGCAGTGCACGGCGGCGGCCCTGCCTGGGCGGCGCTGCGCAGCGGCGCGCCGAAACCGTCGTTCGGGCCGGCGCTGATGCGCCTCCTCGCGCTGGTGTCCCTGGCACGCAAGGCAGACGGAACACCGCTGCTCAAGGTCGAAGCGCAACTGTGGGTCCGGGAGGTTCGGCGGGTGATCCGCTCGACCACCCATGAACCCCATTTCCGCTGGTTCGACGACGACGGCCCGACCGGTGACAGCAAACCGAACCGGCTCAACCTGGCCGTCTACCGGTCTACTGGACACGACGCGGCCGCCGAGGACTCCGACACCGACACGACCGGCCCCCCACCACCGGCCCTGCGTTGCCACCTGCCGGCGGTGTACTGCCGCCACTGCGGCCAGTCCGGTTGGGCAGCGCTGTCCAAAGACGCTGCCCTGGACTGGCAGGACCTCAAGACCCGGCCGCTGGAGATCTATCGCGCGTCGGCGCGTCACGACGGCAAGATCCGGTGGATGCTGCGCGCCCCCGAGGGCGAGGCCAACGTGCTCTACCTCGACGCCGAGGGCCGTCAGCTGCTGCGCAATCCAACCGCACGGACTGTGCCGGTCATCACGGTCGACGGACCGATCAAGGAAGCCCGCGACGACACCTGCCCGTCCTGCGGACTCGATGACGGGATGCGGTTCCTGGGAGCGGGCACCGCGACTCTTGCCTCGGTGACGACGACACAGCTTTTCTCGGAGCGACACCTGGCGGCCGGGGAACGCAAACTGCTCGCCTTCACCGACTCAGTCCAGGACGCGACCCACCGCGCCGGGTTTATCGCGCACCGGTCGTTCGGCTTCACCTTCCGCGGCCTGCTAACCGCGAACCTCAACCCAGACACCCCAGTCGCGGTCCACGACCTGGCTCTGGACGCCGCCGAGTCCGCGGTGAAGGAGAGCGCCAACGCCTCCGACCGGGACCGGTTCGCCTCGCTGGTCCCGCCGGACCTGCGGGAAATCCCGGAGGTCCTACACCTGCTCGACGGCGAACCGGTCCAAGCCGCGATGGACATGCTCCAGGATCGGCTGGTCTTCCAGACCCAGCTCGAGTTGGGCCTGCGGTCCAGGCTCGGCCGAACCCTGGAACTCACCCGCACCGCCGCGGTCGAAGTTCACCTCCCCGACCCCAATGAACTCGGCAGCCTGATCAAATCCCGTCATCAGCGCATCCCGGGCCGGGTGACGATACCGGCGGACGAACGGCTGTACATCGACTACGCCCGCGGCCTGCTGGAGCGGATGCGGCTGCGCGGCGGGATCTACCACCCCTGGCTGCGTCGGTTCGTCGAACAGGCCGGGGCCCGACGCTGGCCGATCTGGGGCGGCCGGGACACCGGCATGCCCGCCTTCCCGCGAGGCCTGGCCGCACCGACGTTCCCCATCCGCGGCGGCCACGCCAACAGCGGCTTCGATTCGCTGGCCCACGGCCGCACGGACACCTGGCTGACCGATTGGGCCAAGCGCACCATCGCCGGAAGCCCCGAAGAGGCCGCGCTGTTGAACACCGCAGCAGTGCAGATCTTCGCGCAACAAGGGCTCGTGGAGGTACACCGCTCTAGCGACGGCGCAAGCGTGTACGCGCTTGCACCCAACCGCATCCTGGTCCACTCGCTGGTACATGGGGACAGCGCTGAGCGGGTCGGGGAGTGCGGGGTCCGCTGCTCCGAGTGCACCTGGCGCCAGACGGTTTCGCCACAGCTGCTCGAGGCGTGGATCGGCATGCCCTGCCTACGGTTCCGCTGCGCCGGCCGGTTCGTTCAGGACGTCCGCACGCAGGCGCAGGACGACTTCTACCGTCGGCTGTACCATCGCGACCGGCCGGGCGACGTGCTCACCGCCGAACACACCGGGGCGCTGTCGCGCGACAAGCGCGAGCACGTCGAGGCGGGGTTCAAACACCGCACCCATCCCTTCGACCCGAATGTGCTCACGTGTACACCCACCCTGGAACTCGGCATCGACATCGGCGACCTGTCCGCGGTGCTGCTCACGTCGGTGCCCCCGGGGCCGGCCAACTACGCGCAGCGCATCGGCCGCGCGGGCCGCTCCACCGGCAACGCCCTGGTCGTGGCGTTCGTACCGCGCCGCGCACGTAACCAGTACTACCTGCACCGGCCGACGGCGATGCTCGCCGGCCGGATCGTGCCGCCGGCCTGCTACCTCGACGCCGTGGAGATCCTGCGCCGGCACTACCTGGCATACCTGTTCGACCGCGCTGCCGACGGTTCGCTCTGGCACGGCACCGCCATGCCGACCCGCCCGATGCCCCGCTGGATCGGCGAACTGTTCCAGTCCGGGCTCGACGACGCAGACGGCTGGCTGCGTCGCCTCCTGGAAGTCGCCACCGCGCGTCACCTCGACCTGGCCGCCGCCTTCGTTGCATTGTTCCCAGGCATTGGCGACCCGGCACGGCAGGCCGTCGAGGCGTTCGCGGCGGGCGACCTGCACACCGAGGTCGGCAAGGCGGTGCGGGCCTGGCGAGGCCGCCGCGAGGAACTGCAGCAGCGCCTAGCCTCCATCAACGCGGCCTTCGATGCGATACCCATCGACACCACCGACACCAGCCGGCTCGATGATCGCCGGTCCCTGTTCGCCGAACTGCGGGCGGTACGCCGGCGGCTAGACAAGCTGGTGAAGGAGAACTCGCTCAACGCCCTGGTCCGGCTCGGTCTGCTACCCAACTACACCCTGCACGACGACCCGACATGGCTGGATGCATCCCTGTGGTGGAAGGACAGCGACGGCGAATATCAGGAGGCGGAGTTCGAATACGGCCGCGGCTCGGCGTTCGCGCTCACCGAACTGGCTCCCGGCAACACCTTCCACGCGGACGGCTCGAAGTTCATCATCGACGGTCTGGACATCGGCACCGTTCAACGTCCCGCATACACCACGTGGCGACTGTGCCGCGGCTGCGGATATGTCCTGACCGAGGGTACCCAGGCCACGCTGGAACGCTGCCCACGCTGCGGCGATGGTGGAATCGCGGACGCGGCCGCATCCGCGCTGCCGGTCCTTGTTCCCGAACGCACCCGCGCCCGGGAACGGCGCGAAGACGCCCGGATCACCGATGACCGCGACGAACGTGAGCAGCGACGCTACACCACCCTCACCCTTGTCGACATCGATCCGCAGCAGCCGCAGGGCTTACGGGCCTGGCGTAACGCCGGCCGGTTCTTCGGCGTCGAATTCGCACGGGAGGCGGTAATCCGGCAGGTGAACTTCGGCCCGGACGGCGTACCAGGTCCGGACTTCGATGTCGCCGGAGAAACCATCAACGTCGCGGGGTTCCAGGCGTGCCCGCACTGCGGTGCGGTACAGGGCGTCCACCCACAAGCCTACGACCGCGACGCCCGCCGGATCGGTACGCGGCACGCACGATGGTGCCCACAGCGAGACAGCGGCGTCAGCAAGGAGACCACCGCCAAGCTGGTTACCGGGCATGAGCTGCGCACACAAGCGTTGCGGCTGCTGCTGCCGTTCTCCACGACGCTAGTCCCCAAACGGGTCGTCTCCTTCCAGGCCTCCCTGATGTTGGGCATCACCAAGTACTTCGGCGGCGAACCGGACCACATCGAGGCGGTCCTCGCGACCATGCCCGGCGACGACAGGGACGTGCCGCGCCGATTCCTGGTGCTGCACGACACCATGCCAGGCGGGACCGGCTACCTGGAGAACCTCGCCGACCCTCACGCGATGGAGCGCGTCCTGCGTCTCGGGCTCGCGCACATCCAAGGCTGCCCCTGTGGCAAGGAGGACCGCCAACCCTGCCACCGCTGCCTACTTCCGTTTGTACCATCCAGCGAGCATGAACTGGTCTCCAAGGACACCGCGATCGAGCTCCTCACCGGGATTCTCGACGGATGGCACCCGGAGAGGATCAACACCCTCGCAGAGATCCAGATCAGTGCGCTGGCCGACAGCGAGCTGGAACGCCTGTTCATCGAGACGCTGCGGACCAAGGCCGACAAGGCCCAGGAGGACGACGCGGCGCGTGACCGTTTCTCCCTGGTTCCCCGGGCAGGCTCGCGCGGCGTGGAGTTCGAACTCAAACTCAAGCCGCAGCACGGCCAGGCGGTGCGCTGGCGCATGCGCGACCACGTAGTCGAAGGCTCCGCGGTACGCAGCGAGCCCGACTACATCCTCGCCGCCGAAGGCGGCCCAAAAGTCGCCGTCTTCCTCGACGGGTACGCCTTCCACGCCAGCGACGCCAACAACGAGATCGCGGCCGACGCGGCCAAGCGCACAGCTCTGCGCGACGATGGCATCTGGGTCTGGCAGCTCACCTGGGACGACGTGCGATCGTGGGCGGCGGCAGTCAATCAGAGCCTGGTCACCCCCGCGCCGTGCCCAACGACGCTGCTCACCGACCAAGCGCTGGCGCGCGCCCGTGACCAATACTTCAGGCAGGTCCTGCAACGTGCTCCCGATGCAGGACCATTGGATACCGCGCTGCTCAATCCCGTCGAGACGCTGCTGGCATTCTTGGAGAATCCGGAGCCTGAAGCGTGGGCGCAGCGCGCCGTCGCGCTCCTCGCTGGCCTGACGGTGACCGGCAAGGCCGCACCGGTCGACCGCCAAGCCATCGGCCTCAACCTCCCCGCACTCATTACCGGCCAGGCTCGGATGCCAGCCGCGCGCACACCGGACGCCGCAGCGGGACTGGAGGCGGCCACCCCATCGGGCTGCCGCATCGTGGCGTTCCGCGACAACCGGCCCGCCACAGCCGGGAAGCCGGATCCGATGGCATGGTCGGTGTTCACCTGTCTCGACGACCTGCCCGACCCGATCGCCGAACCCGACCACCGAGCACGATGGGCCGAGTGGCTGGGCTGGTCGAACCTGTTGCAGTTCCTGTCCGGCCCAGGCCGCCACTTCGAGCAGACCTGCGTCTCGCAAGCCGCCCTAGTCGACCCGCACCGGGTGCCGCTCCTCGCCGCCGCCATTGCGCAGGAAGCGAAACCGAACCTGCCCGCAGCCTGGGCGGACGCGATAGACCTGTCCTCGCCGCTGGTCGCACACCTCCTGACCTCGCTAGCGCGGGTACAAGGGCCGCTGCCGCAGGTAGGGTACGAACTCGGCGATGAGGCGTTTCCCGCCGAGTTGGCCTGGCCCGAGGCGCTGGTCGCCATCGTGGTCGACGACGACCCCCAGCGCGACGCCGCCTACGCCGGCGCCGGCTGGCGGATCCACCAAGTCGGCACCGGCGATGTGCCAGACACCATGGAACTGATGAGAGAGCTGGGGGTCGCCGGTGGGTAGGGCCAACGTGCTGTTCGCGGACAGCTTCGAAAAGGCGTACCAGAGCCTCGACGCCACGATCCAACGCCGCGTCGTCGACTTCATGCTGAAGCTACGCAAAGACCCCAACGCCCACGGCCTGAACCTCAAACAGCCCCGAGGAGCCCGCGATAAGCGGGTGTGGACCGCGCGAGTCAACGACAACTTCCGGGCGGTGCTACTGCGCCCAGACCACGACACGTTCTATCTCGCGACCATCAAGCCACACGACGACGCCTACGACTACGCCGGGCAGATTGTCTGGGACGTCAACAAAGTCAGCGGCGGCGTCGAGTTCTACGACTACGGCGCGATCCACGAGATCCTGGTACGCAGCCGCGACAGCGGGCCGAGCACGCAGCCCCACGGGTTCTTCGACGCAGTGTCCGACGCCGACCTCGACCGCCTCGGAGTCGGCGCTTCGATCGTGCCAGTACTGCGTGAGATCCGCAGCGACGAGGCTCTGCTCGGTGTCGCAGACCAGATCCCCAAGCTCGCCGCACAGGTCATCCTCGCCCTCGCCGACGGCAAGACCACCGACCAGGTGTGGGAAGAGATCGTCACGCAGTCCAGGTCCGACGACGAGGTCGACCCCACCGACTACGCCGCCGCCGCCGACCGGCCCGCCACACGCGAGTCGTTCGCCGTTGTCACCGAGGATTCCCAAGAACTCGAGCGGATGCTCCTCAAGCCCATGTCCGAATGGCGGATCTTCCTGCACCCACAACAACGCAAGCTCGCCTACCGGACCAAGCCCTACAACGGACCCGCACGAGTATCCGGCGGTCCCGGCACCGGCAAGACTGTCGTGGCGCTGCACCGCGTCAAGGCCCTAGCAGACGCGCTGCCCACGGGACACCACAAGCAGATCCTGCTAACGACCTATACCAACGCGCTTTCCGACCTACTGGGGCGGCTACTCGACGACCTCGGCGGCCCCGAACTGACCGCCAAGGTCGAGGTTCTCAACATCGACAAGGTCGTACGTGATGTGCTGCGTGATGACTCCGAATCGCAATGGGCCAGCGTCGAGGTGCTCGGCGATGCAGCCATAGCGGCTCGCTGGGACGACGTCGCCGCCGAGGCTGGGCCAGACAACCCGTATGACCGGCTCTTCCTCATCAACGAATGGGAACAGGTCGTCCTCGCCCAGAACGTGCGCACCCGGGACGAATACTTCGCAGCCCGTCGCGCCGGACGCGGACGGCGGCTGACCCGCGCGGAGCGCGCCAAAGTGTGGACCATCATCCAGGAATTCGAGCGCCGACTCGACCGGGACAAGGCACTCGGATTCAAACAAGCTGCGGTCCGTGCCGGCGACGTCGCCGCGGGCTGGAATGACGCCGAGCGGCCCTATCGGCACGTGGTCATAGACGAGGCGCAGGATCTGCACGCCGCGCACTGGACCCTGCTGCGTGCCCTGGTACCCGCCGGCCCTGACGACATGTTCATCGTCGGCGACACCTTCCAGCGCATCTACGACAACCGGGTGACCCTCGGCAAGCTTGGCATCGACATCCGTGGCCGGTCCAGCCGACTAACACTGAACTACCGCACCACCCGACAGATCCTCGGCGCGGCTCTACGAGTCGTTGGGGACGACGACTACGACGACCTCGACGGCGGCTCCGACACCCTTCGCGGGTACCGCTCCGTGCTGCGAGGCGCGGCTCCCCAAACTGGGGGGTATCCGTCACAGGCCGCGGAGATGGCAGCGTTGTGTGCCCGGGTACACGCCTGGCACGGCGGGGGGATCCCGCTTGATGAGATAGCCGTCATCGCCCGGACGACCCCAGCGGCGTCCGCCGCAGCGGCAGCCCTCGGCACGTATGGCATCGAGGCATCACTAGTCAGATCGGGACAGAACCCGAGGACAGACGCGGGCGTGCAAGCGATGACCATGCATCGCGCCAAGGGCCTGGAGTTCCGCGCGGTCGCGATCGTCAGCGTCGACGCCCGGCACGTCCCACTCGGCGTAGCCGTGACACCGCAACTAACTGATCGTCTCGACCACCAGCGTGACATCCAGCGCGAGCGCTCGCTTCTGTTCGTCTCCGCGACCCGCGCCAGGGAAGCGCTGTCAATAACCTGGTTCGGCATGCCCAGCCCATTCCTTGCCCACCTGCTGCACGAGTAGTTCGCAACCGGCGGCGGGATTCCCCCGGATCCTAGGATCGGCAATCGTCCAGCTGTGAGGCCAGACCGCGCCACGACAGGCACGAGCGCGGGCGAACCATGCCGCACGGCCGAAAGCCACCCAACCCAATCTGCGGCCCCTGCCATTTGCGCCCCGGTTGGCCCCCCCGGGGGCCGGCCGAGGCCGTGACGCAGCGGCTAGCTCCCTGTATGCGTATGTTCCGACCTCGACCGGTTCCCAGGGCCACCAGCCAAACCCCATCGCCGGCTCAGACGCGACCAGCGGCGGTGCTATGCGCCGCCTGCTGCGCCGCGATCACGCACACGGTCACCGGGTGGGCACACCTCGACCGCGACGGCGCGGTGATCGGCTGGTTGTGCCCCGCCACGGCATCTGAGCCTGGCCCACCCGCACCCCGCACGTCCGGCAGATCTGCTGCCGGCCGGGCCGCGGGTCGACCGCATCACCCGCATCCCACCCCGCCGACGCCGTTCTCGTGCTGCTGCCCGACGACGAGCGAACCACCCGGCTACTCCACCGGTGGACCAATGGTTCAGGCATCGAACAGGGAAGCCCGGCCAACCCCAACGGCGACGACTCAGTCGAAGCCCTGCGCGTACTGTACGTCGCAGTCACACGTGTGAGACTTCTCGTGGCCCTGGCTCTTCCAAGCCACGACATTTGTGCCGTTGCCCAGTACCTGTCCCGGCATGGCGTCCCCGTCCAAATCTCGTGAACCTGCCATCAGCGGCCAACATCACCTGGCATGCTGATCCCGGCGAAGCGCACCCCGTTTCCGTGTTGGTGAGCCACTCCAGCAAGTATCAGATCTGTGCCAGGATCTGCCTCACCCGGCGCGTGCTGACACCCAGCCGCTCGGCGATGCGATCGTGCGTGATGTCCGGCTCCGAGGCACACAGGCCCTTGATGAGTGCCAGGCTTTCCGCCAGCGGACGGCCGCGTACGGGAGCTGTAGACGCTCCACGCCCTCCTTCTGTTCTGGCAGACCGTATCCGCACGGAGCCGGGAAGCCGATCGCGCACCACAGGCAACGCGAAATCGACTCCCACGACGTTTGCGTAGCGGTTCGTATGCCGTAACCTACGGCCCACCCTTGACGACCCGGCCCCGAAC